>JBAQVB010000081.1:0-9351 GCA_049297855.1 Candidatus Nanoperiomorbaceae bacterium | reverse complement strand
CTATTCTGTAACGCTGGCCAGGCAATAAAAACGACTAAAAATATTAAACCGGCAATGGCTAAAACCAACGCTACCTCTATAATAGTGAAACCGGAACTGTGACGTAGTTTGTCATTAATTAATAATTGCGCCGGGGAGCAGTGGGGGGGGGGTGATTTGTTGTTTGTTTATGTTGTTCATAATTATAGTTTCTCCTAAATACTTAGATATTGAATTACATTTTCAGTTTAGCATAACTTTAATGGAAGTGCAAACTATTTTTTTGAACATTCCACATGTTGTAGTAATTTGATATAATTGTTTAGTAAAATTTAATTTATGGTTTTCGTGTAGATTTTATGAGATAAAGTTTGCGCGAAGCTCAGAAAGGGTAAAATTATGACAAAAGCTAAAAATCAGCGACAAAAACAAGCCGTGCGTGCGGCCGAGGACGATCGGTTTCGACGCATTCCGGTTGACCAACCGGTTATTCCACCGGTTGAGGGCGTCAATTTTGCGCCGTATCAAGATTTTGCGCGCGAAAAATTGGGTTTTGAATTTAAAAATCCGTCGCTAATCGTGACCGCGCTAACGCATCGCAGCTACGTCAATGAGCACCGTAAAACGGCGCGGGCGCATAACGAGCGCTTGGAATTTTTGGGCGACGCAGTGTTGGAGCTGGTATCGACCGAATATTTATTTCGTCATTTTGCGATGCCGGAAGGCGTACTGACTTCATGGCGGGCGGCTTTGGTGCGCACCGAGAGTATTCGTGACGCCGGTGATAATCTCGGTTATCAGCCACTTATTCGCATGTCGCGCGGCGAAAAACAGGGCAGCGAGCAGTCGCAACTCCATATCGTGGCGAATTGCTTTGAGGCGCTAACCGGCGCGATTTATTTGGATCAGGGTTTTACCGTCGCAGCAGATTTTATTTCAAAACACATTTTAGTGAATTTGGACGAGATTTTGGAGAGCGGCTCGTGGCGCGACTCAAAAAGTCATTTGCAGGAAATTTCGCAACGAGAAGATCAGGCGATTCCGGATTATCGCGTGATCGATGAACAGGGGCCAGATCACGATAAGATTTTTGTAATGGGCGCTTTTGTAGGTAAAACCGAGATCGGACGCGGTAAAGGTTCGAGCAAACAAATCGCGCAGCAAGAAGCGGCCAAAATGGGTATTAAGTATTATCGTGAACGACGCGCCAAAAAAGTGGCCGCCAAACGCGCTAAATGATAAATCATTTAAACTAAAAATCCCGCTTTTAGCGCGGGATTTTACTGATAGAATTTTTATATCGTCTCATTAAAATTAGACGTTCTCAGCCGGTGTAGCTTCTGATTCGGCTGAAGTTTCAGTTATTGCTTCGGCGGTCGGCTCTTCTTTCGGCTGGTTTTTGCGCAGCTTCTCCGGATGACGAATCTTGCTCGACTTGGCCGGCGTGGCCTTGAACCATTTCGGTAGTTTAACTCCGTTGGATGCTAATAGTTGGGCGACTCGGCTGGTTGGTTGTGCGCCATGATCAAGGAACTTTTGCGCGGTCTCGGCGTCGACGGTTACTTCTTTGTTGTGTGGATTGTATGATCCTACCTGAGCTACCACATTACCGCTGGTTGGTGTGCGGTGCGAGTCTTGTACGATCAAACGATACATGGCGTGGTGCGCTTTGCCGATGCGCTGTAAACGAATTGCTAACATTAAATTTTTCTCCTTTGCTTAAAACATTTTTCGCGCGAAAACGGCCAAGCTCTCGCTAAACGGTTGATAGTAGTTTAACAGAAACGTTGTCGTTTTTCAAGAGCTTTCGCGAATCGCTGCATTCGTGTTAAAATGTAAACATTAATCTTAAAAGAGGAGGCAGTATGATTGAGACGGAATTTATTGAGTATATCGTTAAGCAGTTGGTGGATCGCCCGGATGCCGTTAAAGTTGAGCGTACAGAGGACGAACGTGGCGTGTTGCTTAACTTGATGGTTGATCCGGATGATCTTGGGCGAGTGATCGGTAAACACGGTGCCACGGCGCAGAGCCTGCGGTCGCTGTTACGTGCATTGGGCACCAAAAACAACGATCATTATAATCTGAAGATTATCGATACCGATGAATCGAATGATAAAACGAATTCGAAGGCCGATGATGATGTTAGCAATACAACAGAAACTTCGCAAAATTCCGCTGCCAAACCAGCCGATGTGGAAAACTCTGACAGTGAAAGCTCGAGCGAAACTGTGGAAAAAGCCGACGACGACGTTAGCGATCGCGCAAAAAAGTTGCGCGAAGACCTTGCGAAATACGACGATCTTGATATATAATAACGTCAGTTTTGGAAATCATTTACTGCGAGAAGGTAAATTGTGTGCGCCAAAACAACATATTTTCGCGAACCACCACTCGCGAAATGTGAGATTTATGGGTTTCAAAAATCGCCATCGAATACGTGGCGATTTTTGGATTTAATATGAAATTGTTTACATTGAAAGAAAATAGCCCCGCTGAAATAACTGAGGCTAAACCGGAGGATTCGATTGAGCGAATAGTTTTCAGCGGGGCGCTACGACCTTCTGATATGGGCCGGTGGCTGGAGCTAACGTGGAAGAGGCCAAAGTTCGTTCGGGTCACCCTGGCCGATGAATTTAACGTCGTCGAGGTGCTGGCTTTTGGCGAAGGCCATCACTTCGCTTTCTCCATTGCCGCGACCATTAATATAACACGCGGCGACATACCTGAAATATGCGCCACATACGACGCACCTGCCGTCATACGAAGCTTCCTCGTATTTATAAAATATGTGTGCGCAATTCATACACTTAACCCACCAGCCTCCTACCAACAACGTGTTGGGTGCGAGGTAGGATCGATCAACATTAACATTAGCCATGATAGCTCCTTTAGCAAATGTGCTCTTCGCTACGTTATAGCAAAGTGTTCGCATTTAATCATATAAATTGGTAAAAGTCAATAATAGACATATGACATGTTATAATGAACCTAGTGAAAAAATTTTTAATTTTAACGTTGTTTCCCGAGATGTTCGACAAAGTTTTTAATTCGTCGATGCTCTGGAAGGCACAAGATCACGGTTTGGCTAGTTTTGAGCTACTGAATTTTCGCGAGTTCGGGTTGGGCGCTCATAAATCGGTTGACGATACACCTTATGGCGGTGGCGACGGTATGCTGTTGCGCGTGGACGTGCTAGTGCGCGCGTTGGAATTTGCCAAAACAAAACCCGATTTCGCGAACGCCAAAGTGATTCTATTGTCGCCCAGTAAAACAGTTTGGACGCAACAATTGGCGGAAGACTTCGCGACGTCTAATGATAATTACATTTTGATTTGTGGCCATTACGAGGGTTTTGATGCCCGAATTGAGAAGTTTGTCGATACGAAAATTTCGATAGGACAATTTGTTTTGACTGGTGGCGAAATTCCGGCGATGGCTATAATTGATTCAATCGTGCGACTGATTCCTGGCGTGTTAGGCGGCGAGAACTCGGCTACAATCGAGAGCTATTCCGACGGCGCCAATCTGGAATTTCCACAGTTTACGCGACCGGAAAGATTTCGTGATTTATATGTTCCCAAAGTGTTATTATCCGGTGATCATGCTGCAGTTGACCGGTGGCGCAATGATTATTCTGTAAAATAAGAAAATCATAATTTCATACATCAAAAAACCGCCGGGAGATAAAACGCGGCGGTTAAAGAGGTGTGTGGTGGAGACAAATCGCAAAAGCTCGATCTACTCGAACATTGTTTTGTTTTAGCAAATTTTTGTTTGAACTTTTGCTGACATAATAGTATCACCCAATGAATTTTAGCGCAAGAGTTTTGACAAGATTTAACAAATTTTACAACGATAATAGCGATAAAATGTAACCGGACACGATGATTGGCGTAGATTAGCGACCATGAAATATTATTGATGTTGCTAAATATCCGTGAACATTTAGTTAGCTAGAGTTAAGATTAGCACTACGTGCGGCGTCAAAGTTACTACTGTCGATTGATCAGCGAAATCGATTTTCAACTCAGCGAAATCAGCCGAATAACCTTTCCACGACGAATTGAAGCGCACGCGCCAGTGACCGGCCGGTAGTGCCAGGTGATAGTTATTGATTCTTTGTTCATTAAAACTCGCCACCACCACGACCGGCTGATTGTTGTCTTGACCGCGCTGATAAATGAGCACTTTATCGGATTCGTTTTGATCTAAAATTTTCAATTCGCCACTCATTAGGCCACCACTGTCGCCATATTGGTTACGGCGCAAAGCGATGAGATGTTGATGTGCCTTGACGACTCCGGAAAATTGTTGTAAGTTCTGCCAATCTAGTGCGTTCCAATCGTTAAAATCACCACCTTGTAAAAATTCGGATCCGGCCAGTAGCATCGGAATTCCCGGCGTCGTTAAAGCAACGGCCGACGATAAAATTGCAATATGGCGCGCGTCTACATCGTGCGGATCGCGTTCCGCCGCCGAAATGAGTCGCGCGCCACCATTAGCCGCCGTGTCGTGGCTGTCGGCGAACACCACGCGCTGTCGCCAATCGTCGTTGAATTTTTGGCTCATGACGTCGACCAAATGGTCAAGCCCCGGCATTTCATTATTAACGCCTAAAGCTCCCCGAATGACGTGCGGTAATCCCAAATCCCACTGCGAATCAAAAGCGCAACCTTGATCGGTCGCAGGTTTCGTAATCCAGTTATTGCCTGAACAATCTTCTGCGATCATTAGGGCGCGTGGCTTAATATCGTGCGCTAATTTGTTAATCTGTCCCAATAATTGCCAAGCTTCGGGAATATCACCACTCGGATCGTTATTACGACCGTTAATGTTACGCAAATAGATGGTGCTATCGAGGCGCATGCCGTCGACATGGTAATCACTCAGCCACATTGCAACGTTGTCAAGGATAAAACCGCGTACTTCCGCTCGTCCGTAATCCGGTCGTTCGCCCCAAGGCGTGTGACCGCGGACGTCATTATAAAAGTAAATACCGTCACCGTCATTAGCATACCAACCGTCGAATCGCCAGAGGTCGGTTTTCATGAAATGATTGTACACTAAATCTAAAATCACAGCTAATCCGCGTCGATGTGCCTCTTTGATAAAATTTTTGAGGCCAAACATGCCACCGTAAACGTTGTCGACTGAATATAATGCGCCCGGTTCATAGCCCCAGCCAAAACTGGTCGCCATTGAGGTAATCGGCATTAACTCGATGGTTGTAATGCCGAGATCTTTTAGGTAATCCAGCTTGGTAATTGCACCGGCAAACGTCGCCGTGGTAGCGGCGTCCGGTCGTGCAAAAGTGCCGACGTGCAACTCATATAGCACCTGGCTCTCGATCGACGGCGCGACAAATTGGTCGTCGCCGCCCCAATCAAAATCGTCATCCACAATCACGCTTCTACTGTTGTCGCCATCTGTCAAGGCACGCGCCCGCGGATCATTTTTGGCGAGCGACTGACCGTCATAACCAACGATATCGTAGAGATAGGACTGGCCGGGTTTGGCGTTTTTGACTTGCACCGACCAAACACCAGCCTCAGATTCCTTATTGGATTTTGCGAGCGGGATTTCCTGCCAGTTTGAGAAGTCGCCCTTCACGGCCACTGATCGTGCAAACGGCGCCCAAACGCGGAACCAAACGAAATTATCGTGCAGTTCAACACCCAGCTTGCTCATGACTCTATTTTATCATAGTTGTGGTTAAAAATTGGCGCTCTGTTACGTAGGGCTGCGGGATACTTTATTATGCATAACCCGAGAAATAATCGGTTTTTATATTGTGCCGGCGGACGCCTAGGCGCAAGAGTGTTTTTTTAATTCCTGCTACCATTGTTTGCGGCCCGGAAAGATAGAACAAACGATCATTAAAATCCGGGATATATTTTTGGATGCAATCACCGTCTATTGTGGCGCCGATAATATAATTCGTCCGTGTGTCAATTTTGCTGCGCGCCGTTTCAAATACGTTGGCATAAGTGATATCGTCTCGATTACGTTCGCCATAAAGCAATACGACGTCGCGTCGATCATTGGTGTCGCTCAAATATTTAATCATGCTACGATACGGCGTTACGCCAATACCACCGGCGATGAAGGCAATTTTTCGTGATTTATCGTTGGGAAGGGTGAATTCGCCGCCCACATTGCCAACTGAGGCAAACAAGTTGACTGGCGCCAAACGAAAGGCGGTTTTAAAACTGCTGCTCGGTTCGTAGTAACGGATACCGAAACGGAGATCTTTTTCGGTTGGTGACGACGCCAGTGTGAAGGTTCGCCTAATACCGCGGCTGTCCGCGTGCGCGTGCGGCATAGTAATATCCACATACTGACCCGGTTTATATGCCAACGGTTGCGCAGGCGTAAAAGTGACATCCTCAGTATGTTTACCGTAAACGTTACGCGCCGTCAGCCGAATCATAGTTTTAGCTTTGTGACCCGCCCAAAAGGCAAAAATATTACCAAGCGCGAGGGCCAATTCCGGCGTAAAATAGAAGCCAAAAATATTGAAGCTGGGCGAAAACAATAACCCAACTATTAACACGTACAAAATCTGTTGTCGCCAGATGCTGGGCGAGGTGAGCGGCTCGGTCAACATAGCAAAAGCTAGGAAAAATAACGACGAGTGCGCGATGGCGGTTTGAATGGTGATGAGTCCGTTCTTGCCGGCTAGGCTGGCGAAAACGAAAGTGCTCACGAGTGCCAACAGAATGAATAGACCAACCATTCGGAGTTTTCTAACTTTTTTCACCAACACGATGCCGCCGATGATCACTAATGGTGCTAGAGCGGTGCTGCCGACCCACCAGCTCGCCGAATCGCCCGCCAAAAAACTGGTGAGCACGACAGCGATAGCTGCCGGGTTAAAAATGTGCTGATGTTTGATGGCTAAGATATATTTAGAGGCAACCGCCACGCCCGATGCGATGATGATGAACGACAGGCCGTCGATTGATTGGGACGGCGTAATGATGAGCGCTAATATCAAGGCAGTCAGAACGGCGGAAAGCGGGTTGCTCGGTGCTTCGTAAGCCCAGGCAAATATACAATTGGTGACATATGCGACGATAACCGTCACTGCCGCTGATCCCAAAATCGCGAACGGGCTATAGGCAATGACGCCAATGCTGCCCAAAAACGCCGCCAACAATAATATGGCCACCAGATAGTAAAGCAACAATTGATACATCGTAACCCTATCAATCAATTTGCTTAAGATCGCTATGGGCTTCATGAGTTAATTACCTCGAATTGTTCCCATCCGGTAGTTTTGGTTGATAGTTTCTTATTGTCAACCACCAATCCTTCATATCCGTTTAGATTTTCCAGAAAATAAATGCCGTCGCGCCCCATGGCAAATGCGCTAGTGGCGATTCGATCCGCGTTCAAAATACTGTCCGCTATTACCGACAGCGACACGACGTCAATGATGGGTTTGTCGTTGTGGGGATTGTAAATGTGTTGGCCACGGATGGCTGTGCCGGACGTGGCAATGGCCTGATCACGCAACATGACTACGGATATGTTTTCGTGGCGATTAAATGGATTTCTGATACCGATTTTCCAACCGTCACCGGATGCACCGTTGCCGCGAACTTGGATGTCGCCGCCGGCTTCGATATAGAAATTTTTGGCGTAGAGTGCTAATTTTTTGGACGCCTTATGAATGGCCCAACCTTTAACGATGCCGGAGGGATCAAAAACGCCGTTGTGCCAAACGTTAAAATAGCCGTCGGTTTCCCGGCTGGTCGTATCCGCGATCGTTAGAATTTCATCCAATTCAGCGGAATAGCCTTTCGTGGCGATTTTATCTCTATTAATTTGGCTAACAATGCTCGAATCTTTATATGGGCTATATTTTTTATCAACCTCTCGGAATAAATCAAATATCTCGTTTATGACATTTGGCGCCACTTTGTCATTGATTTTAATCGTCACTGGCATTCCCATGATCTGTTCGGTTTTAGCGATCATTAGGCTTTGGCCTGTTTAAGCGTGCTACTTAGTGATTGAATAAAGGCTTGAGATGTGTCGGTGGCGCCGGACACGCCGTCAACGCTCGCCGATTGTGCCTGAATGGCTTGTTGTTTTAGCAGCGGCATGGCGCGTTGGTTGATCGCAATGGAATTGCTCCGATCGTTCGGATATTGCAAAAAGGTCACGTCGGTTAATTTGCCCCGGAAACCGTGGCTTTCACTTGGACATAGCCGTAATAGGCATCGGCCGTTTGGCCAACGTAAGAGCCGTCCTTAAATAATGCGCTGGACGAACCGGTAGAATTGTTATTGGCGTCGGTTGATGAATTTGACGATTGGTTAGGAGCCGGGCTGCTGTTGGACTGACTGACAGATGATTTAGCTGGTCGTACGTTTTCGCCTAAAGAACCCTACAATATACCAAAGTCCAAATCTGAATGAGATTCTGAATAAGGAAATTGGTTCTGGTAATAGCACAATCGATGACATCATCGATATCTTTGATATTTGGCTCGCAAAACGTGATCCGATGTCGACTTATAAGCATCCAACTCAAAAACCGCCTTCTTTACATGAAAAAGCCATTAAGCGTTGCACGAAATATGGCGACCGGATATTAGATTGGTGTGCTGGCAGCGGTTCACTTCTCATAGCCTGTGAACAGATGAAACGGAAATGTTGTGCTGTGGAAATAGAACCAATATTTTGTGATGTTATTGTATCGCGTTGGGAAGAACTAACTGGCAAAAGAGCCCAGCTGTTTCGGGATGGCAAGGAGCTACGACGATGAACACGATAAGTTTAGATAATATCGAGGCCGGACGAATCATTAAACTAGGTGATCACCGAATTATCTGTGGCGACTCGACCGATCCGAAAATAGTGGACAAGCTATTAAACAAGTGTAGAGTCGACGCGTGGATTTGCGACGAACCTTACGGCATCGGAGCAGTCGAGAGCAAGCAAAATTTAGTCGGAAGCTCTAATCATAAGAAAATACAAAATGATCAGGTTCAATCCGAATCTGAGCATAAGGCTTTTATTGAATCATGGATAAAACCAGTTTTGCCATATCTAAATAAGAAAAATTCGTTATACTTTTTTAACAGCGACAAAATGGTGTTTGCTTTGCGCGACGCAATGCGAGGATGCGGATTAAAGTTCAGCCAACTCATAATCTGGGTAAAATCTCAGCCTGTAATCGGGCGATTAGATTATCTGCCGCAACATGAACTGATCGCTTATGGTTGGTATGGCACGCACAAATTTCGGCACAGCAAAGATAAAAGCGTGGTATTTTATCCAAAACCGAGCAAAAGCAAGCTTCATCCAACGATGAAACCGATTGCCCTGCTCCGAAATCTGATTCTTAATAGTACGGAAA
>JBAQVB010000080.1:0-14754 GCA_049297855.1 Candidatus Nanoperiomorbaceae bacterium | reverse complement strand
CCGATTTTTGACATCAGCTCATCATTGGCTTTTTGATCTTTTTCGATGTCATAATCGACCCATTCAACGCCTTTTTGGTCTAAAAACTTTTCGGCTTGCTTGCAAAATGCGCACCAATCCGTTGAATAAATGATCACTTTTTTGTCCGTTTCCTTAGCCATTGTCCACTCCTTCTTTACATTTTTAAGTAATGATAACCATTATAAGCGCGCGCTAAAATTTGTCAACATATTTAGCGTTGTAGATTTAACGGCAAGCGCTATATATAGTTTTCATTCTGAATATGATACACTAATAGTCCAATTATGAGTAAAAAAGTTTGGGATGTTTTGATCGTCGGTGCCGGGCCGAGCGCGCTAACGGCAGCGATTTACACGGCACGCGAAAATTTGTCGACCGTTTTGTTGGAGCGTGGCGTGGTTGGCGGATTAACGGCAACAATCGACGACATTGCAAATTTTCCGGGCTATCCAAACGGCGTAACGGGGCTGGATTTATCAAACGCGATGGAGGCGCAGGCCGCGAAATTTGGAGCGGTTATTGAATATGCCGAAGCGACTACAATTACGCGCCAGGTTGACCAAACGTTTCGGATTGACACTGACGAGGAACCGTTTTACGCCCGCACGATTTTACTCGCAACGGGTAATAGCTATCGCCACGTTGGCGTGCCCGGCGAAGATGAATTTGCGCATTATTGCGCGACCTGTGACGGCGCATTTTATCGCGACAAATCGTTGTCCGTGATCGGTGGCGGTAATACGGCGGTGCAGGAATCGCTGTTTCTGACGCGATTTGCGACGCACATTAATTTGTTGGCACGTTCGCATGTGAAAGCTTCAGCGATCCTGCAAAAAGACCTAGCGCAAATGGTTAAATCGGGTAAAATCACGGTGCACGAAGGCGTCATTCCGGATGAAATGCGCGTCGGTAAATTGCTGGCGCACGACACTAAATCGGGTCAAAAACGCGAATTCGACGATGACGGCATCTTTGTTTTTGTCGGCGTGATTCCGAATACCGAATTTTTGCGCGCCGATAGCAACGTCAAAGTTGAGCTTGACAATATTGGACACATTAAAACTAATAATCAAATGATAACCAGTGAACCAGGGATTTTCGCTTCGGGCGATGTGCGTTCGGGTGCCAATGAACAAATTGTGTCGGCGACCGGTGAAGGTGCCACAGCCGCACTTAACATTCGCGAATTTTTAATAAAAGTGGGTCGCCAGCATGAGCCGTCAAAAAGTTAATTTACGTCAAATCTTACCGCGCAAAACCGAACGGGCCTGTGGTAAAAATCGTTACGCCACGCGCGTCGAAGCCGAAACGGTAGCGACTCAGCAGATGATTATTTTTGCCAATTCGCAACCGGATTTGAAGTTGTCGGTCTATAAATGTGGTTTTTGCGGTGGTTGGCACCTAACGTCACATCGAGGAAATGACTAATGAAACCACGTCAAAAACCATCGGTTATTATCGTTTATACGGGCGACGGTAAAGGTAAAACCAGCGCCTCAATTGGGCTCGTAGTTCGTGCGCTCGGCGTTGGCTGGCGCGTGGCGTTCGTGCAATTCATCAAAAGCTGGACCGTGTCGGAGCATAAATTTTTCGCTAAGATTCAGCCGTTATTTGGTGATCAATTCGTGTTTTACAAGGGCGGCAAAGGTTTTGTGAATTTGGGCGAACATAGCGCGCACGACAAAAAGTCCGGTGCCGAAATCAGTTTTACGGAACATCGTCGCGCTGCGCAGGAGACGCTTAATTTTGCCCAAACTTGCGTTAGTTCAGGAAAATTTGATCTGGTGGTATGTGACGAGATTAATAATGCGGTGGTAGAAAAATTGATTACGACGGACGATTTGCGGGCATTATTGGATGCGCGCAACCGCAAAACCTCGCTTTGTTTGACCGGACGGAATTGGCCGGCCGAGTTGAATGATCGTGCGGATATTATCACGAATATGACGAAAACGAAGCATCATTTTGATGAGGGTTTTTTGGCTAACGTCGGCATTGATTATTGATTATTTTAGCGGTGTGCGCAATAATTCGCGGTAAAAGTGGATTAGTTTAGCAGTTTGGTCTTTTTCGTAAAATTGCCCGGCTAGTTCGCCGGATTTTTGAGCAAAATTTTGACGTAATTTCTCATCGTTAAGAATCTGCTCGCATTTTTTAGCAAAATCACGCGCCGAATTGCGTGCCAACAATCCATTTTCGTTGTTATGAAAAACTTCATTAATGTTTTGATCAATCATAACAATCGGCAGATGTTGTCCGGCAGCCTCGTTGAGTACCAACGCTTGAGTATCAGTTAAACTCGGGAAAACGAAGATCTTAGCCACCGCGCAAATAATAGGTAAATCCTGGCGTTTATAACGGCCGACAAAAACTATGCGATCGGCAACCGGCGAACGTTGCGCTAGCGCTTCCAGTTGATCGCGAAAAAGATAATCGCCAGCGAAAAGTAGTTTGATTTTAGGGCGAGTTTTAACTAAGTATTCCAGGACTGTAATCAGTAGCGGCAGATTTTTTTCTTCGGCCATCCGTCCAAAGTTTAAAATTACTTCGTCGTCTTTCGCGATCGAAAATTTCGTTCTAAAATCCGAGAGCTTTTTATCGAAATCTTTTGGTCGTTCAATGGCATTGACGCCAGTTGGAATAACCCTTAAAGTCAGTTTTTCATCAATACGCCGAGCGAATTGCTGGAGCTGGTCGGCACTTTTTGAGGAAACCGCCACTACGCCGTCACAACCGGCATAAAGCACGGCGGTGAAGCCGGCCACCAAGCGTTGCCCCCACTTTTCATCCGATTCGAAACGTCGCCGTGAGAAATATAATTTGGTAAAATCCCTGCGTTCATGCAGTGACATTTTATGAATTATCGGAGCAAAAAATCCGCCTAAAAAACAGCCCAAAACGATGCCTGGATAGGCTTTGGAAAATCCATAAACATCGGTTGAATGTTGACCAATGAGCACAGCGCCAGTTTTTCGCGCCGCATACGAGGCCATTAAACCGAGTTGGCCGGGCGTAAAAAATTGAATCACGTCGAGTTTGAGGTCGCGAATGGTTTGCATCACACGTGGCGGGAAAAAAAGCGACAATTGCATGTCGTATTGAAAGGCCGGTAAACGGATAATGTGCGGGTCGGTTGGCATCACCCTAATTGATTGGCGTGTGCTCAATTTCACGTATTTCGCGAGCGCATCCGGTATTTTTTGTTCCATCTTATGACGCAGTCTAGTTTCTAATTTGACGATACGTGGCGCGACTGAGGCGTCGGGCGCGAAAATATAGACTTCGTGGCCGGCCGCTTCAAGTTCGCGGCGCAGGCTGTCGACTACCACCACTACACCGTTGCTGGCCGGGTGATAGCTGTCGGTAAATAAGCCGATCCTCACGGTGCAATTTCCTTATAAAATTCAATTAGTTTATCGGTAGCGGCCGAAGCGTCATATTTTTGAGCTAATTTGTGTGATTTCTGTCGCCAGATTTTCGCGAAAGCCGGCTCTTCGCGGATTTTTAATATCAACTTGCGAAAAGTCGTGTTATTTCCACGCAATACTAAATCGCCAAACGTCGCGTCGTAATCAGTGATATCGCGCACGAGCACTGGTAACCCACTGGCGGCGCCTTCGATGATCGCCAATCCGAATGTTTCCTGTGAACTTGGCATAAACATTAAATCAGCCGCGCGCATATATAGTCCGGCTGTTTTAAGGGACACTACGTTTGTAATCCGCACATTTTTCGGTGGTTTTTTCATTAATTTATTTAGATGCGCAAAGTCAGCGCCGGCGACCTTGAATGGAATGCCGCCCACCCAAACAAACTGGACGTCGGGCAAACTTTTGGCGACGGCGACGAACGTGTCGAACTTTTTACGTGGCTGAATCTGGCCGTTACCGACCACGACAAAATCTTGATCGCCGAAACCAAATTGTTGGCGTAATGATCGTTTTTCTTTAGCGGAGGTTTTATACTTGGTAATATCTATAGAATTTTCCAATACGCGAATCGGCGATCGTACGCCCATTTTTAATAATTCGTCACGCGTATATGGACTAACGGCGATCACGGCGTCGGCGCGATTGTAAAACCAGCGGAGATACCGCGCGGCCATTGGTGACCAAAAATCCGCCGCCGCCAGTGAGCCAATCAACGAGCTGGGTACGATATGGGCGCTGACAATTTTTTTGCCACCACGCGGGCTGAGCAATCGTCGCAAACTAAAAAGGCCAACTGTGTGAATGTGTGTGATGTTAAATTGTTTGGCCGGGGCCGAGTTAATGGACAGTTGGATGTCATCGCGTCGCGTCAGCTGCTCGCGCATTTCCACGAAAGCCGTGTGAACACCGTGGCCATGAATCGTAAAGTCGCTCTCGCTGATTAAATTAACGTGCAATTTTTTGTCGTTCATATTTCCTTATTATATCAGATAATTCGTCAGTCGCATCAGTGGTGGGTAAATGACCACTATTAAAGACGTGTATATCGGCCTCGCGGAATAATTGTTTAGTGCGCTTTAGTGAGCGACGTCCCGCAATGCCGTCGTATTTACCGACTATAATAGCGTTGGGTTGATAGTTTGCAAAAGTGCGTTCATCATTAGTTATTGCGGACAGGTGGAGTTGGAATTTACGCTGAGCGGCGGAAGTTGAACTGTCGTCTCGCGCGATTTGCCACTGCATCTTGAGATTAGCCGGTGTTCTGTGGGCTAAAAGTATCCAGCCACGTAGCGCCGAAAATGGCGTCCAATTATAAAAGGCCGTAAAGCTTTTGAATTGCGCCAGCGTCGTGAAAATCGTTTTCGCTAATATTTGGTAAATTCGGCTGACCTTGGGCACGGGCGTGATATAAATAAGAGGAATGTTAGTTGGCGTCACGGCGTAACAACCAAAGCTATGGGCAATAATTAAGTCGGGCGCTTGAGAATGGTCGGTTAAGTCGTCGAGTAATTTAGTAAACCAAATTTGTAAATTAGATATGTCATGCCAAACCGGGATGCTGCTATCACCGTGGCCAGGCAAATCGACCAATAATAAGCGCGGTTTATCCTGTCTATAGAGTTTTTTGACCAGTGGTATAAAACCGAAATGCGACCCATTAATGCCATGAATAAATAATATAATCGGACGACGTCGATTAATTTTATCGTTGAAATTAGGCGACAAATAGATAACTGTTTTGACACCGTTCACCGTACGAACTTCGCGTGTTAGTGTCCTATTAAAAGCGACTAAATCGTCACTGACATTCATGGCCATAATTATAACATATTTTTGTGTAAATCTGTTAAGATGGTAGGACTATGGCAAAATCAGTTGCGCGGCGTGGTCATAAAACTTCACCAAAAATTGTAGACAGAGCGATCGTCAATCGGCGAGCGCGCTTTGACTATGTTTTAGGTGATGAATTGCGCGTTGGTTTGCAACTCAACGGCGCCGAGGTTAAGGCGGCGCGCCTTGGTCGCGCCAGTTTACGCGGTAGCTACGTGGTGCCGCGACGCGGAAAAATGCCAAATCATTCGGAATTATATCTGTTAAATGCACAATTTACCTTGCAAAACAATGCACGCACAATAGATAACACAACTACAGTTGATTCGCGCGAGCGCAAGATTTTGGCGACGCGGCAGCAAATTGATCGATTTATTACGGCGAAAGATTCTGGATTTACGATTATTCCTACGAAACTTTTGACGACGGGGCGATTTATTAAATTAGTGATCGCGCTTGGCCGCGGCAAGAAAAATTACGACAAACGAGCGTCGATTCGTGAAAAAGATTTGCGTCGCGAAAATGCGAAATTTGTAAAGCGAGCGCGCTAGAAATATGTTAAAATACCTGTGTAAGAGTTAATTCTGAGAAAGGGATAAAATTATGAAAGAGGAAAAAAATCAACCGACAGTGCCGCAAGGCTGGGACGCTGCGCAACAAAATACAGAACCTAAAAACGTGCAATACGTCGTAATGCAAAAGTCAGTTCAGGGCGTGGGCGGTTGGCTGACGTTTTGGGTAGTTATGTTCGCGCTTGGCGCGTTGGGTTATATTTCCACCTTCTTTACATCGCTTTTGACTGCCATTCAGGCTGGTTCACTGAGTGGAAGTACCGTCTTAACGTTGATTTTTTCTTTGCCGATTGCAGTGCTGTATATTGTGACATTGGTTTTTATTCTGCAACAGAAAAAGGTTGGCCGTTCTTTTGCTTGGGTTTCGCTCGGTGTGGTGGCCGTTTATCTGGTTGCCGAAAGAATAGTCGAAGCCGCCAGCACGACTGACACCGCTTTAGCGGTGATTGCCGCGATCAGCGGCATCATGGCAACTATTGTTGGTTTAGGCCTGGTCGCGTTGTATTTCTTGCTCAGCAAGCGCGTCAAAGCTACGCTGATTAAATAGTTCATTGTATAAAAGGAATCGCCGATGTGAAAATCGGCGATTTTTTGATATACTTAATTCGTCATGCAGGATAAGAAAGAGCCCAAAAAGGATAACAAGAAAAATTTATCACCCGATGCGCGATATCACCGAAGAATTGAAATATTTTTAGTGTTTCCAATTTTTAGTCTTGCCGTAATATATTTACTACTCATGTTGCCGTTGTTTAGCGTGACGCCTATCTTGGGCGTTGGCAGTTTGCCGTGGCATCAGAATTATTTTTTGTCAAAGTTCGAGATTTTTTGGCAGCCGATTTGTGCCGTGTTTTATTTTTTGGCCGGTGCGGAATTATTAACAAGGGATAATTTTTCGCGCAAACGTTTGTTTTGCAACTTAGCGGTGGGTTGTTCGTTGATTGAAGCGCTAGTGTTAAATATTTACTTGCCGATCGCAACGCGTGTTCAGATTGCGCAGCATGGGATTTTTATTGATGGAATTTTTACATCGAAGGATCCGTATTCATTATTTGGAACGATTCTTTATATAGCGATACCGCTGTTTTCATTGATTTTAGTCAACCTGTTTTTTGCGAAACCGGCGCAATCGGCCGATCAGATTTCGAAAAAAACGTCCGCGTAAAATATTGATTTTACCCTGAAAATGCTATAATTAGATCGTTAGGCATAACGGAAGGAGTTTTTATGGCAGACAAGATCGAAAAAGGTAAAGTAAATACAGAGGTCGTCGCACTGGGAAGCGAATGCAAATGTAGCTACGATCGCGTTGGAGGTTGGTTGGCGGCTTTCCAGGTGGCGTTCGCGCTTGCGGGCATTGGCGCGCTGTGGACATTCTTCTATGGCTGGGCATGTTTGGCTCAGGGTACGACTGGAACGAGCGTCGTCCTGTCGATCGAGGCGGTTTTTGCTGGCCTGATTCTGGCGGGAGGGTTCTTGACGGCGGCGGTTTTGATCGGTCTGCGCAAAAAACTTTCGTTGATCTGGACGTACATCGCGCTCGGTGCATCGCTGTTGTTTACGACGATTATGGCGATTACGGTGATGACGTTCACCTACACCACAAATACCTACAATGACCATTATTATTCGCAGCCATCCAGCGAAACTAACGGTTTACCGGCTGGTGTGATTATTTTGCTAGTTGGCGTGATTATTGTCACGCTAGTGAAAAACGCGTTGATCGCATTTTACTTTTTCAAGAGCGAACGCGTGCAGAAAACCTTGACGAAATAACGTTAATTTTACCTAAAATCGCCCGCGCGAAATCTGTCGGTTTTATTTTTGAGGCAAAAATATTATAATAGCAACATGAAGATTTTCTCGTGGAATGTGAACGGTCTGCGGGCGGTGATGAAAAAAGGTAGTTTAGCGGACTTTTTTGCCGAATTTCGGCCGGAAATTTTGGCGATTCAGGAGACCAAAGCGCAATCTGGACAAATCGATTTGGCCGACCCAGCGTTTGCGCATTATCGTTGTTATTTCAATTCAGCGGAGCGCAAAGGTTATTCCGGGACGGCGATTTTTGTGCGCAAAAATGTGACGCAGCCGACAAATGTTTTTTACAATTTGCCGGCGCGATTGGCGGATCGTTACGATTTTGCAGGTGATGAATTAGGCGATTCGAATAACGAAGGACGCGTTTTGACCGCTGAATTCAAACAATTTTTTTTGGTCGATATTTACGTGCCGAACGCTAAAGAAAAAAACCAGCGCTTGCACTCGCGCGCCAATAAATGGGATCCGGCGTTACGAGATTATTTGATGGAATTGCGTGCCCGTAAGCCTGTAATTTTTTGCGGTGATATGAATGTGGCGCATGCACCGATTGACCTGGCGCACCCGAAAGCCAACGAAGGCAAACACGGTTTTACGATTGAGGAGCGCACTGGTTTTTCGCATATTTTGGCGGCCGGCTTTGTTGATAGTTTTCGTGAAAAATATCCGGACGTGCGTGAAAAATACACATGGTGGTCGCACTGGGGCCACGCGCGCGAGCATAATGTCGGTTGGCGAATTGATTATTTTGGTGTCGATGAAAAGTTGCGTAATAAAATCATTGACGCGACGATTTACCCGAACATTTTAGGTTCCGACCATTGCCCGGTTAGTGTAGAAATTGATTTATAAATTATGGAAAAATATTGGAAAAAACAAAAACCCGGACAACCGTTGTTTCCGAACACGGTTTGGGAAAAACCGGAGCGCAAAGTCGGTAAAATTGCCCTAATTGGCGGTAATAAAAACGGGTTTTCAGCGGTGACGGCGGCTTATCAAACGGCGCAAAACATAGGCGTCGCTCAGGTCAAAGTCGTTTTGCCAGATGCGCTGAAATCGCGCATCCCGTCCGGCATTTTGGACATTAATTTCGCCGAATCTAATCCATCGGGTGGTTTGGCGCGCGGTGCACTAGACCAATTGAGAGCGGCCACGGATTTTGCCGACAACACAATTCTAATTGGCGATAGTGGTGCGAACGCGGAAACGGCCGCTTTATTTGAGGAATTTTTGTGTGCCGAAACCGAGAACGATATTACAATTACGCGCGATGCGGTCGATCTACTGGTTAACGCATCGGAGGCGATATTGGCGCAGCCGAACGTCCATTGGGTGCTCAGCTTGTCGCAATTTCAGAAGATTACACGCGCCGTTTATTATCCGCGCGTCGTCACGTTTAGCCAGGGCGCAGAGCAGATCGCGGAAACTTTGCATAAATTCAGTTTGACCTATCCGGCGATGATCACATTATGGCATGATGAACAGATATTTTTTACACGTAACGGCGCGGTTTATTCGCAAGATTTCAAACAGCCGATGCGCGTTTGGAGCGGGGAAGTGGTAGTGCGCGGTGCGGTTTGGCGTACATGGCAGCCCGATCCAGCTAAAGCAATTTTAGCTAGTTGGACCGAACTCTGATTCATAAAAAAACTTGTGCTTGCGCGACGCACTTTACGTTGCTAAGATTACTGGTATGAATAATGATGGTGCACACGAAGTGGACGACTGGAGCCAATTTGACTCTGTATCGTCAAGCGTTGATAACCAGCGCCAGCCGCGAACCAGCTCAGTGACGGTTGATCGTCCGCGGGGGCGATTGTTATTTTTGATTGGCTTCATCGCGGGCGCGGTAGTGTTACCTTTAGCTGCCGGTTTGGACAATTGGATTATGCGACCACTGTTTTGTCGTAATATTGATACGGCGACAGTGTGTGCTGGGCGTGGTGCCATTGCTTTTTATTTTGTGACTGCGTTAATTGGTATCATCGTGGCATTGATATTATGGAAATCGAAGACGTCGCGGCCACTGGCTATTGCGTTCGCTGTTGCTGTCGCGTTGGCCGGACTTTATCCGTTGCTTGGATCGACATTTCTGATAGCAATGCTCGTTGCGGCGATTTTTGGCGCTTTGTTTAGTTTGTTTTTTTATAAGATAACGCAACTACAAAGTCGCCCCTTGGTTTTGATTGTGATCTTACTATCTTTGTTAGGCATCTGGCTAGTCGCGCGTTAAAAAGATTTGCATAACTATAATAAATAATATAGAATAAGCACAGTAGTCTGCGTTTTGACGTGGAGATAATTGTTATTTAAGGGGGCAAATGGGTTTATCAATCAGGGAAATTCGCGAACGAACGCTCAGGGCACGACATTTAATGCATCGCACGCGTTTGCATCATTTTGCGGTTGGGGCGTTTAATGTAGATTCGCAAGATGTTTTGCGGGCAATTTGCGCCGCCGCCAAAGAAATGGATTCGCCCGTGCTAGTTGAAATTTCGCACGGCGAAGCGGTGGATATAGGCGTTCAGAATATGCGCGATTTGGTCGATCAGTATCGGCACGATTATAAAATAGAAATGTATCTGAATCTTGATCATGCACCCACGGTTGAGAGTTGCAAAGATGCAATCGACGCAGGTTTTGAATTTATTCACATTGACATTAGCCAGGCTAATCACGACGCTACCGATGCGGAAATCGTTGCCGCTACTCGCGAAGTAGTCGATTATGCCAAATTCACCGGCGCGCTGGTGGAGAGTGAGCCGCATTATTTCGCCGGATCGAGTAACTTGCACCGAGAAGCGATCGACTACGAAGTTATTAAAAAAACTTTTTCCACGCCGGAAGGTGCTAAGCAATTCGTGGCGGCGACCGGCATTGATACTTTTGCAGCGGCAATTGGTAATTTGCACGGTAAATATTCGGTGCCCAAAATTTTAGATTTGAACTTGCTGGCGAAAATTCGTGAGTCGATCGGTTGCCAGATATCGCTTCATGGCGGATCAGGAACGCCGCTACATTTTTTTGAATCGGCGGCACAAATTGGTGTTAGCAAGGTTAATATTAACAGCGACATCCGGGTGGCTTTTCGCGACGCGTTGGAAAAAGCCTTACGCGATAATCCCGATGAATATGCGGTACCGAAACTGATGGGGCCGGTACGCGACGCGGTACAAAAAGTCGTCGAAAGTAAGATTAAAGCGCTCGGTAGCGCAGGACGAGCAGTCTTGTGAGCCAACAGCTGCGGTTTTTGTCGATCGGTAGTGCAACGCAAGACGTTTATCTCAGCGGTGGCCAGGAATTTTTACCGATTGAACAACCGGTTTTGGTACGACAACCGAATCGTGGAATGCCGGCTCGCGTTGTAGATACGACTGAAATCGCCATGGAAGATTTTTCTTTTAAACTGGGCGACAAATTCAACGTTGGCAAGATTGATTTTCGCACCGGTGGCGGCGCCAGCAACGCCGCAACCACCTTCGCGCGGGCGGGCGCCGAGAGCTTTTTTGCTGGCAAAGTTGGCCGTAACGACCCGGCGGCCTTAGCCGTGCTACACGATCTTGACCAAGAAGGCATAGACACATCACTCGTCAATTTTTCCGAAACGTATAATACCGATTACTCAACGGTTTTATTGGCTAACGGAAGTGATAATGGAGGTGAACGAACCATTTTGACTTATCGTGGCTGTGGTTATCATTTGCGGGCTGACGATTGGGATTTTGCTAAAATATTTAGTGAACACGAGTTTGATTGGATATATATCACCGGTTTGGCCGGACATTTTCCGATTTATGATAAATTATTTCGCGAGGCTGAAAAACATGGCGTGAAAATCGCCTGGAATCCGTCAAATTTTGAGTTGTCTCACCCGGATAAGTTACGTGCCTTGTTACCCGATGTTACGATTTTTTCGGTTAACAAAGAGGAAGCGCAGAAGATTGTTGATGGCAACAAACCTGAAGACTTGGTGCGTAGTTTGCGTAATTCCGTGCCGATTGTAATTGTGACTGACGGTCGTAACGGCGCCGTGGCGGGCGATAAAACTTCGATTGTCAAGGCCGGATTATATGCGCCTGATGCTAAGCGCGTGGATGCCACTGGCGCGGGCGATGCTTTTGCTAGCATGTTTACTATAAAATATGCCGGCGGATCAGGCTTGCGTGACGCAGTTCATTGGGCCAGTGCTAATTCGGCCTCGGTTGTCAACAAAATTGGTTCAAAACCAGGTATTTTAACCGGTCGCGAAAAATTAGCGCCGATGCAAATCGACGTGCGACCGATTAATTATTAAAGCTTGTGCTAAAATATAAACATGTTGGATGACCAAAATATTCGCGAAGTTGAAACGCGCGCCCGTTCGATGCGGTACTGGATTATTCGCTCGTTGACCGCGGCCGGTAGTGGGCATCTGGGCGGATCCTTGGGCCAAGCGGATATTTTCGCGACGTTGTATTTTGGCGAAATTAACGGAGAAAAAGTCTTGAGATTTCCGCGACGACCACTGAATTTATTAGACGACAAACGCGATATTTTGGTACAATCGAACGGTCACACTGTGCCGGTGCGTTACGCGGCTTTTCGTGAACTGGGGCTAATTGATGATGACGAAATGCTCAGTTTGCGCAAATTCGGTTCGCGTTTGCAGGGGCATCCAGAACGCAATTTTTTGCCGGAAGTTGAAACGACGTCGGGACCGCTCGGCGAAGGTTTATCGCAAGGCGTGGGCATGGCACTTGGTCTAAAAATGCGTGGCGAAAACGCGCGTCAAGTTGTGGTAACGCTCGGTGATGGTGAACTCGACGAGGGCGAGAATTGGGAGGCGATCATGTTGGCCGCCAAAAACCACTTGCCAGATTTAACTGTAATCGTTGATTTCAACGGCCTGCAATTATCGGGCGCCGTCAAACAGATTATGCCACTCGAGCCGTTGGCCGGCAAGTTCGCCGCCTTTGGTTGGCATGTGGTGATTTGTAACGGCAACAATGTGCGTGAAATTGTGCGGGCGCTAGCCAAAGCGCGCGCCGAAACCACCAAACCGTCCGTGATTTTGGCGAAAACCGTCATGGGCGCTGGTGTGCCAGAAATTGAAAATGATTATCATTGGCATGGTCAAGTGCCGACACTGGAGCAGGAGGAAAAATGGCTAAAGATTTTTAGCAAGGTAACAGAGGTGTCAAAATGAGTGACTTATTGAATGGTGATTTAGTTAAAGACTTAGATAATTTAACGGTTGACGCTAAAGCTTCCGTGCGCCAGGCGTTTGGCGCGGGCGTGCTGGCGGCGGCACGGCGAGATAAAAATATCGTGGTGCTCGGCGCTGATCTGACCGAAAGCGTTGGCCTGGGCGAATTTCGCGCTCAATTGCCACAGCGTTATATTGAGGTTGGCATCGCCGAACAAAACTTAGTGGGTGTGGCGTCGGGCCTCGCGCACGTTGGATTCAAGCCGTTTGCCGCCAGCTATGCAGCGTTTAACCCGGGACGCAATTACGAACAAATTCGCACCATAATCGCGCTGAATGACGCGCCGGTCGTAATTGTGGGGTCGCACGCTGGTCTGAGCGTTGGGGAGGACGGCGCGACGCATCAGATGTTGGAGGATGTGGCATTGATGCGTGCGTTACCCAATATGGCGGTGTTCGCGCCGGCCAGTGTGCGAGAAGCTTTCGCTTTGGCGCAATATTTAGCCACATTTAATCATCCATCCTACGTGCGTTTGCCTCGTGCAGCACAGCCGGAAATCTTTAGTGAAAACGAGTTATTTTCGTTTGATTCGCCGGCGATTTTGCGCGACGGACATGACGTGGCGTTGGTTGGATACGGTACAATGACGGTGCAGAACGTACTGGCGGCCGAGATGCTGACGCGCTATAAGATTCGTGCCAAAGTTGTTCATTTTGGGCGTTTATCGGTCGATAATTTGGCTAGTTTGGCGCGCGTCAAAGCAATTGTCGTAGCCGAAGAACATCAAAAAAATGGTGGTTTTGGCGAGGAAATCGCAACGAAATTGTTGGAGCGTGGCTGGTCGGGACAGTTTGGACGTGTGGCGGTGGATAATAAGTTTGGCCAGAGTGGCACGGCGGATAAACTAGCGAAATTCTATCACGTAACAGCGGACGATATTGTGCGACGTGTCCAAATAATGTTAAAATAATGACATGATGAATGTTCAAATTGTGCCAACCATTACTGCCTCGACGCCATTCGACTACGCCCATGCGATAACACAATTATCATTTGCGCCACGGTTGCATGTTGACGTTACGGACGGCCAGTTTGCGCCGAATTTAACCGTGAATTTAAACCAAATTTATTTTAATCGTACAGAATTCGCCGCCACGCATGATGGTCAAACGCGCGAAATCGACCTACATTTAATGATTAAACTACCGGAAAAATGGTTGCATCAAATAGTGGCACTCAATCCGACGCGTGCAATTTTTCACGCGGAGATTGTGGGTGATAATGCGACCAAGATTCGTGATTATTTGGCAAAGTTTGGCATTAAATTCGGTGTAGCAATATTGCCGAAAACTTCGATTGTTCAAGTTGTTGATATGATAAAAATGGCTGATTACGTATTGATTTTTGGTGGTCATTTAGGCTTTCAAGGTGGCGTGGCGAATTTGACGCAACTATCGAAAGTGTCAGAAATTCACGTGCTCAATTCGACCTGTGAAATTGCATGGGACGGTGGTGCCAACGCGGAAAACTTGGCGCAAATTATCGCGGCCGGAGTTAACGTCGTTAACGTCGGTTCGGCGATTGCGGGTGAATCGGATCCGGAAAAAGCTTGGTCGAATCTGACACGAATCGCGCAAACGGTGTAACTCTAGTAATTCTCCCATTAACAACCATCGATGCTCCGGCATTTATGGTCACGAGAGCACAAGGAATCATCAGTTGGAAGGATTAAAGTTGCTGAAGATCATGAACATCCTCAATTCGCTTGTGTTTTCCCAACAAATCCGGTATATTATTATCAGCGAGAAACAATAAAGATAAGAGTTCATGTGCAACATGTACAACGGGTGTAAATTTGTTAATTGAAGATTAATCAATTAACCAATAATAAGACAA
>JBAQVB010000079.1:0-9832 GCA_049297855.1 Candidatus Nanoperiomorbaceae bacterium | reverse complement strand
TTGTAAGGCTGGCCAAGCAATAAAAACTACAAGGAATATTAAACCTGCTATTGCTAAGACTCATGCGACTTCAATGATAGTGAAACCATTAATACCCCCCCCCATTGGGTTGGAAGTTGGGTTAGAAGAATGGGAGGAATGGATAGAGTGGCGCAATTTGTTATTTTTGTGGTTGCGGTTGTGGTTGTCTTTGTCGTTGTTATTATTATTATTATTGTTATTGTTACTTTTGTTTAATAATTGATGATTATTCATGGACTTAATTCTCCTTGGTTTATCTATTGGTTGTATTTTGCTACATGAATATTATAAACACAAGGGTGATAGGGAGTGAAATATAATACAAAATTAACTCTGTAAATTGCTCAGATCAGTTCACTTGTAGTGATTGTTTTATTCCAGCGCCGGTGCACGCGAATCAACGCTGGAATTGAGGCGCTGCGCTTCGACACCAAGCGCATTGAGCTGGTTTACATCATTGTTATAATCACTAATTTTAGCGTTAATGGCGTTCGCCATAGCCGACAAATTCTGTTGTCGCGTCGCCAAATTGACGCGTTGAACCGTGAAAGCCGACGGCGCGAAACAGCCCGCCTGGCGCGCACAGCTATTGAACGCGTCAATGTCACTCGATAGAGCACTCACTGCGGTTTGATAATTCTCAGTTGCCTGTTCAATCTGCGTCTTCAGGGTTTTTAGCTGCCCAGACAGCTGCGCTTGCGTGCGCTGTAAAGTCGCGAACACGGCCGCATATTTCGCATAAGCCGACACAACTTTATCGCGATCGGTGAAATAGGTTTTGTAATAATTTTCCAGGGAAGGCGGCAAATTCGCTTCCTCCGTTCCCAGCAACGAATGGAGTTCGTTCAGTTCTTCGCCTGGTTCGGTTTTACCATAAATCGGCAAAGCAGCACGAATATCCGCATTTTTAATTTGCGGAATGTAAGCGCGAATTTCCTGATTAATTTGATTTTTTTGATCGGGCGGCAAACGCGCATAGGCCGCGTGCAACATTTCGTGCGCCAAAATCACTGTTTTAATTCCCGACACCGACGGATCGGACACATCAAATACATAAATCTGACCGGTGTAGCAACCGAGCACGATCGATTGCGATTCATCTTGGTTTGTGCAGTGACGGTTGAAATTGGCGCGGTCATTGATTTGCGCCTGAGTTGCCTGTAGTAAAAAGTGGCTGCGCGCCGTCAAATCCGCCGTGTCCGCCACAGTCGCAACCGCTGAATTCAACGGGTGCTGCCAAGCTATAATCTGATCGAGTAGCGTCTGGCGATTAGACATAATCCATAGACCAATACTCAAACTACCGGCGATAATCGCGGCTAAAAACAAGCCACGTCGCAACCAATGATGTCGTTTATGCGGCGCCACACCCATTTCCTGTTTAATCATCGTCGATCATTGTAGCATGATTCGCCACGGCTGTCGCGGCGTTGGTCGTTGCCTTTTCATGCATATTTTCCGCCATCAACTGACCATTTTTGCGCGAGATTCGCACCACGTCGCCGCGTATAACTTCGCGCCGCAACATTTTTTCAGCCAACAAATCCTCAACTTCATTTTGGATAACGCGACGTAACGGCCGGGCGCCAAATTTACGATCGTAACCACGCCCGATCAAGTAATTTTTAGCGCTAGCAGTGAAAGTCACGCTGATACCTTTGCTAATCAAACGGTCGTTCAATTCATTAATCATCAGATCAAAAATTTGGCCAACTTCGGCTCGACTGAGCGAATTAAACTCGATAATCGCGTCAAAACGATTCAAAAGCTCCGGACGCATTGCGTTTTTTAACGCATTTGGAATATCGTCAAAACCGTTACGATCCGGCGTTTTATCATTCGTCGTCGAGGCTGTTTTAGCCGCTGCCAGTTGATCGTGATCGCCAAATCCGAGTGCTTCGTGTGTCAGCTCAGACGCACCAATATTACTCGTCAAAATGATAATCGTGTTGCTGAAGTCAACCGTTTTACCCTTGCCGTCGGTCAATTTGCCGTCCTCCAGAATCTGTAACAGTAAATTGAAAACACGTGGATGCGCCTTCTCGATTTCGTCAAATAACACCACGGAATAAGGCTGACGTCGCACCTTTTCAGTCAACGTACCGCCGTCATCATAACCGACGTAGCCAGCCGGCGCACCAACCAATCGCGCCGCGGTGTGCGCTTCGCTAAATTCGCTCATGTCGATTTTGATTAAATTACGCGCGCCACCAAAAATCTCTCGCGCCAACTCGCGCGCCGTTTCGGTTTTACCGACACCCGTCGGGCCGAGAAAAATGAACGAACCGATCGGCCGATTTGCCGATACGATGCCCGCCCGCGAACGACGAATACTGCGCGCAATGGCCGCAATGGCCGGTTTTTGACCGATAATCCGTCGTGACATATTCTTCCCCAAATTCAAAACCTTGATTGCGTCACTCCGCGACAACTGCTCTACCGGCACGCCCGTCATTTGCGCAACGGTTTGCGCCACGTCGTCCGTTTTGAGATTGATACGCACGTCGGCTTTCTGCGCCTTTTCCAACTCGGCGATTTGCTCATCCAACCGCGACACACGCATTTTGTAAAGCGCCGCTTTTTCGTAATTCTCCTCCGCCGCCGCCGCGTCAGTTTTTTTGGACAACGATTGTTTTTCAACTATGAGTCTGGTCAGTTTCGTGGCCGTCTCATTATTCTTATGATCATGTTTCTCATATCCAATGCGCGCTCGCGCCGAGGCTTCGTCGATGACATCCAGCGTTTTATCCGGCTGAAAGCGTTCCGTCAAATAACGGTCTGACAAGCGCGCGGCCTCCTCAATAACTCTATCACTCAACTTGACGTTGTGATGATTTTCATACTGTTCGCGCACGCCTTCGACGATTTTCACAGTATTAGCCAAGTTCGGTGGCGCCACTTCGATAGTTTGAAAACGGCGCGCCAAGGCGGCGTCTTTCTCAATGCCCTTGCGATATTCGTCGTTGGTCGTTGCACCGATCAATCGAATTTGTCCGCGCGACAGAGCTGGCTTCATGATATTCGCCGCGTCCATCGAGCCTTCACCGACGCCCGCACCTGATAACAGATGCATTTCATCCAGGAACAAGATAATATTTTTATTAGACGACGCCTCATCGATCACGCGCTTCAGCCGTTCCTCGAACTCACCACGGAATTTAGTACCAGCGACCAGACCGGCCAAATCGAGCTGCAGAATCTCTTTGTCACGTAGCTTTTTCGGCACCTCGTTTTTAACGATGCGCTCAGCCAAACCTTCAACTATAGCGGTTTTGCCGACGCCCGCTTCACCGATTAGGACCGGATTATTTTTTTGACGACGCGATAAAATTACCGCCATTCGTCCTAATTCTTGATCGCGGCCAATCACCGGATCGAGCTGGTTTTTCTTAGCAGCGATCGTCAAATTACGCGAAAATTTCGTCAAGAAACTACCTTTAACTTGGCGCTCTCGATTCCCGAGTGCCAAATCGCTGTCGTAATTATTAGCATCCGCCTGATCTTCACGAAAATACTCCTCCATATCGGCTAAAATTTTATCGACGTTTGCACCGGCGTCCTTTAACGACCGTACCGCCCGCGAATCACGCTGATTCAGTAGCGAAAACAATAAATGTTCGGTTGTACAAAAATCCTGACCGAATTCGTTAGCTAGCTCAATCGACATGCGCAACGTCAATTTTGCCGCCTCGGAAAAACCGCGCGTCGGCTGGAGCAGTGGATTAGTCACAGCCGTTTTAGCAATCTTGAGCTGCTCGCGCATCTGTTCAAAAGTAATGCCCGCGTCGAGTAAGATGTGCGCCGCGTCGGTGTTATTTTGATTTAAAATGCCCAGCAATAAATGCTCAGTCCCAATATATTGCGCACCACTACTGCGCGCAAAAATCTCCGCACTGGCCAAAGTGTCACGCGCTTCGTTTGTCAATTTCTTACCAAAATCCATGTTTCCTCCCTTTTTACAGTAGTTTATCAAACTTGCTATTAACTTGCGATTATTGTAAAAATCGTATCTGACACTGAATCACGTAATTTCTACATTTTCATTATACTAAAATTAGCACTCTCGTGTCAAGAGTGCTAATAATAGAGATGAAATTACCTAGATTTTACTCTTCGGTCGCGATTTCAATCAAATATCCGGTCAGTTGCGAAGCCAATCGCACGTTTTGGCCCTGTTTACCGATCGCAATCGATTGTTGGGCTGGTAAAACAAAAACCGTTGCGGTTTTTTCGCCCTCTTCATTTTCGCCGGTTAAATCGATACGCGATATTTCAGCCGGACTAAGCGCATTCGCGATAAAGTTTTTAACGTCCGCATCCCAAGTCACGATGTCGATTTTTTCGTTATCGCCGATTTCGTTTATGACCGCTGACACGCGCACGCCTTTCGCGCCGACGAAAGTGCCGACCGGATCGACGCCCGTCACCGATGACATGACCGCAATTTTAGTACGGCGACCGGCCTCGCGCGCAATGACTTTAATCTCCACAGTGCCGTCATCAATTTCCGGCACTTCTTGTTTGAACAATTCCCCCACGAAATCTTTATCGCCACGACTCAAAATCAACGTCGCCCCGCGGCCACTCTCGCGGTCGATTTTCTTGAGCAATACCCGCACGCGCGATCCGACCATTAGCCGTTCGTTAGGAATTTGTTCGCTGGCCGGCATAATGCCTTCGCCTTTGCCGAGGTCAATCCGCACCACACGCGGTTCAATCCGCGTCACAGCGCCGGTGATGATATGACCAACTTTGTCATCAAATTCCTTAGCTAAAACTTCACGCTCATCGTCGCGTAAAGTTTGAATTAAAACTTGTTTAGCGGTTTGGGCAGCCACACGGCCAAAGCTTTTAGCTTCAAAAGTTTCCTCAATCGTGCCGTTTATAAGCGCCGCTTTATCGATTTTTTTAGCCTCCTCCAGCGAAATTTGACCAGTCCCTTCCGGCTCGTCCACCACGTCGTAGCGCGCCGTAATTTTGGCCGTGCCGTCATTTTCGTTCAACACCGCGCTGACGAGCGCGTTGCGATATTCCTCGTGATCGCGTCGCCAAGCCGCCGCGATGGCTTTTTGGATCGCGTCCAACACAGCCTCCTCTGGCAAATTTTTTTCGTCGGCAATTACTTTTGTTATAGCCGTTAATTGTTTGAGATTGATTTCATCCATTTTCATTCCTTTCCGAAGTTATGCGTCGCTCTATTAAAACGGCCGACCTGATTGGCCGGCACTGTATTTTCATTATAACGCGTTTTATAGCCGAGCGCAAATGCTATAATCGAATCACATGTTAACACTAGGCATTGACGAAGTTGGACGCGGGCCGTGGGCCGGGCCGCTGGTAGTTGGCGCAGTTGTACTCGATTCCGCCGACGTACCATCTGGGTTAAAAGATAGCAAGCAAACCACTAAAAAGTTTCGCGAACGTGAAATTGTGGCGATTCAAGTAAGAGCGCGGGCAATCGGTTTGGGCTGGGTTTCGGCTCCGCAACTTGACCGGGTTGGCATGACGCGCGCTTTACATCTCGCCGCCGCCGAAGCGTTACGCCAAGTTTTAGAATACGCATTACCTGATCAAATCGACCAGATCGTAATCGATGGCACGGGCAATTTTTTGGACGATTTTCCCGATCCGACTATTCGCCATCAATTGCGTGATAAAATTTTAGTCATGCCCAAGGCTGACGCCAAAATCGCCGCCGTCAGCGCCGCTTCGATCGTCGCGAAGGTATTTCGTGATAATTATATGACGCAACTCGCAAATATTTTCCCCGAATATGATTTTAGCCATAACGTCGGTTACGGCGTTAAAAAACACGCTGCTACAATCCGTAAATTCGGCGTTATCCCTGGCGTTCATCGCGCGTCATTTCGACCAATTCGTGAATTTTTGGGCGATACAATTGAAACGCGTGGCGATTGGCAAGATTCTAAAAAGTTAAATTCTACCATTGGTCGCCGTGCCGAAACAGTGGCCGCAGATTTTTTAATAACGCACGGTCACGACGTGATTGAGCGCAATTATAAAACGCGTTTTTATGAAATTGATATCATTTCACAAAAGGGCAATTGCCTGTATTTTACAGAAGTAAAATATCGTTCCAATCCCAAAACTGGTGACGGCGTCGCTGCTATCACACCGCAAAAATTAACACGAATGAAACGTGCCGCCACGGATTTTTTGGCCAATTTCCATAAACTAACCGACGATTTTGACGTCAAAATCTCTGCGATTTCGTTATCCAATAATCCGCCCACAGTCGAAGAATTCATTGAAAACGTCGCCGCCTAAACGATCAAAATCGTGTATAATCGAACGATGAATAAAACAGCAAAATTTGCGCATTTGACCGATTTTTTCTTGCCGGAAAACTATCAAATCAAACTAGATATAGCTGATGATCGGCGTCACTTTGGCGGACACGTCATCATAACAGGACAGAAAAAATCCAACCAAGCTATAAGGTTGCATTGGCACAATTCGAACGAAAATTTTCACGTTATTATTAACGGCCAAGTGATACATCATATTGAATTTCATGACAATGATGAGGTCATTTTGGGCGAATTAACTGATCAAATTATTCCCAAAAACGTGCCACTCAAGATCGACATCCGTTATGAAGGCAAAATTATCGACGGATCGATGATCGGTCTATACCCAGCCAAATACGGTAAAAATGAATTATTGACCACGCAATTCGAATCAACTGGAGCGCGCCGCGTTTTTCCCTGTGTGGACGAGCCGGCCGCTAAGGCAACTTTCGATTTATCCATTACAGCCGACAAAAATTTTGCCAAAACCATCATCTCCAATCAGCCTGAAACAGCGCACCAAACTCATGGCGATCGGCTGACCGTCGATTTCGCCACAACGCCGAAAATGAGCACTTATTTATTGGCGTTCGTGATCGGCAATTTACAGAAAATTTCGCGCCAAACTAAGCGTGGCGTCGTCATTAATGTTTTTGCAACACCTCTGCAAAATCCTAAGTCGCTAACTTTTGCGGCCGATTTTGCGGCGCGTGTCATTGATTTTTACGAACAATATTTCGGCGTTGAATATCCGCTGGCCAAGAGCGACCATGTGGCGGTGCCGGATTTTTCGGCCGGGGCGATGGAAAACTGGGGATTGGTGACGTATCGCGAATCGTGTTTGTTGGTCACGCCAAACGACGCACTGTCACAAAAACAATATGTCGCGACAGTGATTGCACATGAACTGGCACACCAGTGGTTTGGCGATCTGGTGACAATGCAGTGGTGGGACGACCTCTGGCTGAATGAGAGTTTTGCCAACTTTATGGAGAATTTCACGACCGATCAACTTTATCCCGATTGGCACGTTTGGCAATCTTATGAATCAACTGACGTAGTAGCCGCATTACGACGCGACGCGATTCCCGGCGTGCAAGCCGTGCGCGAAACCATCAATGATCCGGCCGAGATTGACACGCTATTCGACGCGGCCATTGTTTACGCTAAAGGTGGCCGCATGTTGCGCATGGTGCACTCTCTGGTCGGCGATGATGCTTGGCGCGCCGGACTAAAAAGCTATTTTCACAAGCACGCTTACAGTAACACGACGATGAATGATTTATGGAATGAGATTTCTAAAGCTAGCACATTAGATTTTAATTTAACGGACATGATGAATGATTTGTTGACGCGGCCAGGTTATCCAGTAGTGAACGCAAAATTGACTGACGAAACGCACGTACAACTCGATCAAAAACGTTTTCTAACGACCGATGACGACACGAAAAATGAACGTCCGTTTGCTTTTCCGTTATTCGCGAATGATAAAACCGCTCCACGAATTATGCACGAGCAGTCCACGCATTTTGCAGTTTCAAATCCAACTAATTTCCAACTTAACATGGGCAACAACGCGCATTTTATCGCCAATTACGACACTAAATTACGCGCGTCGCTTAATCAAAATTTTGCAAAATTCAGCGTTAGCGATCGCTTAAAATTATTAAACGAAGCACAAATTTTAGCAAATAGCACCAGCGATTATTTACCCGAAAGCGCGCTAATTCCGATGTTAAATTCCTTAGCACAGGAAACCAACTATGCGGTTTGGTCGACCGGTTCGCGCATTATCGCCGATCTGACAAAAATCGTCGAGAACGATGAAGCGGCGGAATCGTCACTAAAAAAACTAACTAGGCGCGTTATTGATCCGGTTTTTCAAAAAATCGCGGACGCACCGAAAAATGATAACAACGCTAAATTGTGGCCAATTTTGCTTGGTCGCGAAATCTGGGCTAACAACGAAAATGTGATTCGAGATTCATTGGCTTTATTCGCCAGAAATAAAGTCGATTTAACGCAAATTAATGGCGAGATTCGCAGCGTAATTTTCGCGAACGCGGTAAAAAACGGCGAAGCTGAGGAATTCGATTTTCTGTTTGATCAATATAAAATTTCAACTGATGCCACGTTGAAAGACGACCTCATGGCTGGGCTAACGAGTAGTGAAAAACCGGATCAAATTGAGGCGATCTTGACGGAATTCACCAACCAATCCGTCATCCGTCCACAAAATCTGCCATCCTCATTAGCGATTTTATTAGCCAACCGGTTCGCTCGGGCGGAAGCTTGGCGCTGGTTACGTGACAATTGGGATTATATTGCCAAACTTTACGCAGGCGATATGTCATTCAGCGAATTTCCGCAAATTGCCGGCGGTCGCTTATCCACAGCGTTAGAACTGGCGGAATTTCGTGAATTTTTCGATCCATTGCGCAAGGAGCCGATGCTAACGCGCATCATCGCGCTCGGCGAACGTGATATCGAAACGCGCGTTACGTGGATTCAGCGCAACCGCAACGCCGTGATTGCGAAGCTCAGGGCCTGCTAATCGTGTTGGCTTGTTAGGTGATTATTTTTATGATAAACTAAATCGGTAATGCTTAATATTAATCTTAGTAAAGGAGCAAGCGATGGCAACAAAAACAACAGACATCAAAGCAATGAAACCTAAAATTGCCCCAGCCAGCCGTGATGTCAACCGACCCAACGGGTTCACGATTATCGAAGTCGCGCTAGTTTTAGCGATCGCCGGTTTAATATTTCTAGTAGTTTTCATTGCGTGGCCAGCGTTGCAGAATTCACAGAAGGATATGGCCTTGAGACAGGATGCTGGACGTGTTGCCTCGGCCTTACAATCGATCATGGTAGATAATAACGGGACATTACTCGATGGGAATGGTTTATATGCAAGTGGATATGTAACCAGCGCCAGTGTGCTGTCCTACGCTAAGAACATGTCTGGTGTTAAGAATGTTACGATTCACTCCGCTCAGGCCACTGGGGGAATTGTGGGCTGGTTCGAGATCCCCGGTCACTCTACGGCATATGTGTCAGTTGGACATAGAGCTTGCCCTAGCAGCATGCCATCACCGAACACTAGTTATAGCCCTGAGACCGTTTTAGTGTATAATCCAAGCACAAATGCGTCTGTTCTGGTTTGGCTTAACAGTGGCGCAATATCTTGTGTGAGTGTTTAAAAAGTTAGTAAACAACGATGACGCAATTGATTATATAAGAAGCTTCCTAAATTTCCAAGACAACAAAAAATATTAATCGTAACCATGAAATTTAAACACAGGTGCTGATTCTGAAACAAAGTTGAGAGGCAAGCGTGCAACCTCACCTCTTTCTTCTATTCTAGTACCGGTTGTTTTTACGCATTTGCCGCGTGCGCAGCTTCGACTTCGGCCTGCTTGGCCTTTAGCGCCGCCGCTTCCGATTCGGCCGCCGCGGCTTTCTCGGCCGCTGCCTTTTCGGCCGCCGCTTTGGCTTCC
>JBAQVB010000078.1:0-3368 GCA_049297855.1 Candidatus Nanoperiomorbaceae bacterium | reverse complement strand
TGTATATTCTGTAATGTCATCAAAGGTTGAATGAAAAATCAAAGTGATTATCTATAACGTATCATATGGATTAAAATAATCTTATCTGAATATCCTTCTAGATATTCCACAAATTTATTGGTCAATTATGAAAAGGAAGTTATTAATTCGCAGGATTGCAATATCATGATTTATTTCAAAATGAACATCAATGTAACATAGGCTATTTTTGTAATAATAATATAAGCAATATGATGTTCCTGGTAGAGCTTAAATTGATATAACAGTGTATTGGAGCTAATTCCAATTAATCAATAGAATTGTTAGAAATAAACGCCAAATATCCAGAATAGAAAGAAGTTCAATATCTATGACATTCGTATTGTATAAGAACAGTCTCTGTTAAAATGATATATTTTCATATTTCTGATATGCTTAATGCATTGTAATCTTCAATATCATAAGCCATTGATATATATCTAATGATCATAGTAAACCGGAGTTAGAAAGTCAGTAATGTTTAGCTTGATCAGTAGATCATATTCAGATATATTGACAGGTAAATCATGAATGTTCAGTTATTGAATGTAGTTGTTGAATCGTGCTAGCTGTGAAAATAACAAATCTGACATAACGTTCTGGAACAAAAGTAAAGAGCCAAGGTTTTTCAGTGGTATCATATTAGTAATATTTGGATGCTATGGGATTCATAACCCTTTCGCATTGTTGAATTTGTTCAGGTTAGTGATATGGCATATCTAGATATCACAGAGAGGAATATCTACGAGCAGTTGAAATAAAGAGCCAGTAGTTGCATGGCTGTGTTCACAGTGGCTAATATAGTGGAATATGGCAGCTTATGGAAGTTAATGGCCTTTCTTTTCTCTCTCTTGTGTTGTCCTAATCAGTTCAAAGTGATATGTATTTTCTTAACATTCACATTTTATTTTCTTGTTGATAAAATTTCTGAGCGAGCGATGAAAATAAACTCTCGAAAAGCTGATATATATGGAAGCAAAGGGAAGAGAGAAGAGCAGCAGTAAGGTAGAGTAACAGAAAGGATATTCGACAAGATAATAATGTTCTGAATTAGTATAGAAGATAAATGTATTAAGGTTATGTATATATCTATGTAGAAATATTTAGTCTATCAGATATTCAAATGTACGTGTCTAGTGGTTATCAGACATCGACGTCTATTTGAGATAATATTCAGAGTAATATGATAAATCAGACGTCATTGTTTTATTAATTGATCAGGAAGAATAAAAATTAGTCTTTGCAGAGTAATTCAAATAATTAATTCCATTAAAAAGAGTTTGATATCCAGTCGTAATATATTATTATAATTAAGTTGATAATATAGCTTCGTGGATATAGATCACAGTGTGACATTGCTTAGAGTATATCAATAGTAGAAGTTCATGTAACAATTGTAATTATGATATCCAGGTGCAATTAGTTCTCTCTTAGTTTCATTATATTTTGTATCGCAATTTGTAAATGATCAATCTGTGCTTAATATCGTTGGCTTGTATCTGAGATTAATTGGGAGAATATTTTCAATCATAGTCTATTAATGTAAGTCACATCTAATATTTCATATTAGGGAGAGTATCAAGGTAGCTTGGCTATTTCAGAGTTATATCAGATAAGGTATTATATTCAGTATATTAATATCTAATGGCAGTCCCCAAGATATAATATGAACGTAAGTAATGTTGATAGGTTGGTTAGGTATTAATAATTATTTGTGAATATCTTCAGGTAAGGTAGTTGTCATTTTGGTTCAAACAGTTATTCAGTCAACAGCAAAGTCATATCATTATGGAATAATCATCATTATTATTTATGTTATATTTTTAACCTGATCATTCTAGTATATCATTTTCATGTGATTGTAAGAAGAAAATCTTATTAATATCAGGTCAATTCAAATATCTTGGTTGTCATGGTAGAATAACAATGTGTCTCATTTAATCATGTTTGGATGTATCTGTTGAATTATGCATATAATCTATGTGGAATAATATTAGTCAGATAGTCTGATGTAATAGTATCATATTCCTAACTAGATTGGAGTTGCAATTCATTAATAAGTTTTGAGTTGTATAATTATGTTATAACGAATCGTTTCCATCAGTCTCATGAAAAGTGGTAGATTCTAAGACATAATGATGGAGTATATTTACGGTAATGTAACTGTTCCATATATGATTGATAATTCTAGTTTAGAATAGTAATATATCATCAGTTCTGCTTATTAGAGATATCTGATCACTAGTTATTCTTGTCAATATAGATTCTATGTTGAATGATCGGTGTATTAGATAGTCTGAAAAGATGAATGCTATTCTAGTGTAAAGTAATTCTCAAGAGTATATTCTGTTCGTCATTGTTGTGTATTGTTCTTTCAATTTTGTTAGATTGTTATGTTCGGAATGGTATATCTGTTGTGGTCAAAGTTGTCTTCGTTCTGTAAAATAAATTTCTCTATTTTTTCTTGTCTCGATAAGAGTTGTCCTTTTCCAAATGTTCCCGTTCTGATGTCCCATCATGAGTTCCGTCTATCCGAGATGTGAGTCTGCTCCGTCTCGTTTTCTGTTTCCGTTTAGGATTCTTGATAAAGTGGAAAAGATTGCGATGGTCTGTCATCAAGGACGGTTCAGTTCGGGATTGATAGATGGGGCAGTATTTTTCCGACGGATATCGTATATATGATGGGGCGAGAAATATTTCTGGTTCATTTTTTGACATGGCGACAGAGTCAATAGGGGAAGAGACGACGGTTAGTAAAGGGATAAACATTTAAGCGGAGGTATATAAAAGTTGGGATTCTTAGGGAAGAAAGAATGGAGATTAAGAAAATGTTGATCAAATTTCTCTGGGGGTGATATCTATGTAGATGTGAGGGTTGTTGTATATTATATAATATGTTAAGTATACGGTTAACAAGGTGTCTCAGGGAAATTTTTGTAACGGTAAAATATGTAAAAAAGAAGGGAGAATACGTGCATATATTTTATATATTAGTGGGACGATTAAACAGTGATATATCTTTATTTTATGTTGTGGTTGAAAATGTAAAATTAATATTTTTTTAGGATGTTATAATTTTGTAGTTTTGGTAGTTGATATATATGGTAGTAATGTAAGTAATGAAGTAAACAAAATGTAAATAGTTGAGTATGGGAGTGTATTTGAAGGGTATTTGAATTGGTTTTTCTATATTATATAAGGTATAACATACGTCTAGAGGGACACTACGAAATGAACTCTGAGCACCGCGAAGAGTTTATGAGTAAACCAGTCAATGATTTTTTTAGTTTTTGCGATGCGGTTTTTCAAACGTGTCGTCCGACTGCTTTTTTTGTTAAGTATGGAGCGAG
>JBAQVB010000077.1:0-1853 GCA_049297855.1 Candidatus Nanoperiomorbaceae bacterium | reverse complement strand
AACCTGGTGGCGCGGACGGTCAATATGCTACGGAAATACGAGATTAAATTTGACGCTACGCACGATTTGTCTGCCCCAACGGTGATTGAAGTCATTGCTAAATATCACGAACATTTCGCTAAATTTGAACTGTCCAACGCGCTAAATGACGCCTGGGAATTGACACAATTTGCTAATCAATTTATCGATGATGAAAAGCCGTGGTCGTTCGCCAAAACTGATCCGGATAAATTGACTAACGTTATGAACAATTTGTGGCAGCTAATGCTGAATATCGTTAAATTATTAGCGCCGTTTTTGCCGGAAACTACCGAAAAGATGCACGATATTTTCGCTAAAAATCCAGGTGAAATGATTATTGAAAACCCCGCGATTTTGTTTCCAAAAAAATTTTTACATAGCGAAAACGCGGTACGTTAGTTTATGTTAATTGATACACATACGCACATCCACGAAAGTGATTTTCCTTTGCGCAGTGACGTGGAGATTAAAGGAGTTTTGCGACGCGCGGCTCAAGAGGGTGTCAAAAGAATGATGTTAGTCGGTACGAGTTTACGAAGTTCAGAAGAGGCGGAACTTTTTATTAAAAAATGGCGCGATTTTGCCACAAAACTAGGCATTAAATTCGTCATGGCGGCTGGTATTCATCCGCATTTTGCCGATCCGGAACTAAAGATTGATTTGATCAAAGAGGTAAAAAAGTTGGATAATTTCATCGCACGTGTCATTAGGAAAAATGATGTTCATCTAGCGTCGATTGGCGAAATCGGTCTCGACTTTTTCTATGACTTTTCGTTTCGCAAACGTCAAATTGAATTATTTAAACTGCAACTTGAGCTGGCCAGAAAGTTCAGTTTGCCGATTAATTTTCACATTCGCGATTTCAAAAAACCAGCAGGTGAAAACTCGGTTTGGCTAGATTTTTGGAACGTCATGAGAGACCAACGATTCGCAGATTTTGGTTATAAGATTCCGTTAATGTTCCATTCTTATACTGAGCAGTCACGTGATAATTTGGCGAAAATTTTATCACTTCAGAACGTGCATTTTGGCGTGAACGGTATTTCGACTTTCGCGAAGATAAAAGAACAGGATTTGTGGCGCGATATCCCGTTGAACAAAATGGTGCTAGAAACCGACGCGCCGTTTCTTGCGCCGAGCGGTTTTCGTGGCCAAACCAACGAGCCGGCGCGCGTAATGGAAATTGCGCAAAACTTAGCTAAATTGCGCAACGTTTCGTTAACGCAGATCGAACAAGTTACGACAACTAACGCCGAACACATCCTGAATTTTTGGCGCTGAAATTGGCGTTAACAGATGAAAGGTGCTAAAATACGGGGCGATGTTTTACTTGGACTATGCGGCGGCGACGCCGATGGACAACAAAGTTTTGGAAGCTATGCGGCCATTTTTTAGCGAACAATTTTATAATCCATCGGCCGCTTATGCGTCGGCGCGTCAAGTCCGTCGTGAATTTGAAAACGCACGCCACAATATCGCTCAGATTTTGGGTGCAAAGCCTGCTGAGATTGTGTTTACGGCCGGCGTAACTGAGGCGGTTAATTTAGCATTGACATCAGTTGACAATGGCCAAATGGTGACTAGCGCAATTGAACACGCCGCCGTTTTGAGTTTTACAAAAATTAAAGCTGCTAAAATTTTGACAGTCGATCCGCACGGTAATTTAGATCTTGATCAGTTGCGGATGAGTCTAAGTGATGATGTGCGATTAGTTAGTTTGACTTACGTTAATTCGGAAATTGGAACAATTTTGTCGGTCAAGAATGTTGCTCAAATCGTGTCGGAAGTGCGTGGCGCTCGTCGCGAACGTGGCAACATGACGCCACTTTATT
>JBAQVB010000076.1:0-2301 GCA_049297855.1 Candidatus Nanoperiomorbaceae bacterium | reverse complement strand
CTGGCCTCAAATTTAATGTCGCCCTCCGTTAAAGTACCGGTTTTGTCTAATAACAACGTATCAACCCGTGCCAGAGTTTCCACCGCCGGCATGCGCTGAACTAAAACTTTTTTACGCGTCAACCGGAGCGCCGCCACCACAAAGGCGATACTAACCACCATGACCAAGCCGTTCGGAATCATGCTCGACATGGCCGCAATCGAACGCAAAACCGAGTCGCGCCAAACGGTATGTGTGCGCATCAGCTGGCCAGTGATGAGTAACGGCGCGATCACGATCAATACCCAGGACAACCATTTGATAATTTTATTAATCGATTTCTGAATTTCCGAATAATCTTGATGATTGAACTTCTTCGTCTCCGCCACCAACTTAGCGGCGTACGAATCCAACCCGACTGCCGTAGCCCGCATGACACCGGCACCGGCCACCGCGATCGATCCACTGAGCACTTTCTCGTGAGCTTTTTTAATTACCGGATCACTCTCACCGGTTAATAAGCTTTCGTCGATTTCCAAATCGTCAGACGACAATATCTCGCCGTCGGCCACAATCTGATCACCGAGTTTAACCCGAATGTAATCGCCGAGCACTACGTCGCGTACTAAAATCGGTTGAATTTTGCCATCACGAATCACCGATACGCGCGGACTAACCAAAATTGAAATTCGATCCAATGTGCGCTTGGCCGATAATTCCTGCACAATGCCGATCACTGAATTGATGACCATGACCAGGAAGAACAAGTTATTCAGTAATCCGCCACCAACCGCCAAAACTGCCACCGCCAAAATAGTCAGAATCAAGTTGAACCGCGTAAAAATATTCTCGGATAATATGCTACCAACCGTGCGCGACGATTTATCAGGCGTGCTATTGGTTCGACCGGCGACAATCTGCTCGCGCACTTGATCGCTGGTTAAACCGGTTAATTTCATATTCATACGGTCATTATAACATAAATCGCTCACGTAAAGCAAGCGAGAAGATATTTTTGGTGGAGACGATCGGACTTGAACCGACCACCTCAGCAATGCGAATGCTGCGCTCTACCAGATGAGCTACGTCCCCGCAAACCAAAGCTATAGTCCGCGACCAAACTCGGTGCGGGGGTATTATAACACAGCCGATCGTTATAAGTCCACCGTCATCTTAAGAAGTTGACGCGCAACAATCTTAAGTTTTTTGCGCTTTTTCGATCTGGATAATTCGTCTTGCCGAAGCGGGTGTATGCTACCGAGGTAACAATTATTGATCTTATTTATGCTTGCCACATGGTTTATAAAATGATATAAATACTATACCTCTGGAAACAGAGAAGCACCTATACAATTCTATTCTATTTAAGGAGCATTTATGCAAATTGTCGTGTTGATACCTGCGCATAACGAGCAGGACGACATCGCGGCGACAATTGAGGCGCTGCTTAACCAGGGGCGTCTAGCAGACAGAGTAGTGGTTATCGCTAACGGCTGTCACGACGAAACGGCAACGATTGCACGTCGCTATCCGGTGACAGTGCTGGAATTTCCGATGCTACAACATCGAAAATCGGAGGCGCTTAACATTGGTTGGGAAATCTACGGTGAAGAGGCAGACTTAGTAATCTGCCTTGACGCCGACACAGTTCTGCCACCCAATGCTATCAAAGATTGGGAGCAGGAGTTTCTATTTGACGAGCAACAATCTACGCGTCATGCAACCAACAATCGGCGACTCGGCGGTTCATCATCCAAATTCACTATGCCAGGCAAAGGCTTTTTGACTCGCCTACAACGTGCTGAGTTTGCCAAATGGACCGATACTTCGTTGGCGCGTGGTTATACCACAGTGCTGGCGGGTACGGGTTGTGCCATTTCCGGCCAGGCGCTGCGTGAAGTAGTGCGTACGACTGGCCGATCTGGTCCATGGTCATACTATAGTCAAGTCGAAGATTTCGAATTGACTTATCAGATTAGGAAACTCGGTTATTTTTGCCGGGTATCAACCACCGTTCGAGCCTACACCGACTCTATGAAAACCGTTCGGTCTCTCTGGAGTCAACGGATGAAATGGCAAGTCGGCACGGTCGAGGATCTGTTGCATATCGGTGTCAATCGTTTGACGATGATTGATTGGTGGCAACAGGCCTGTGGCTTCTTCATGGCGGCGTTACGCGTGCTGTGGGCGGCCGTTTTGATTGGACTGACCGCTTTTCATGAGCTGCAATTCACCTGGCTGTGGATCGTGGTTGTGCCGCTGTTGTTTGTCGCTACCGAACTGTACTCGGCCTTGCGTATACCAAATCGCGACCGTCTGGAC
>JBAQVB010000075.1:0-3211 GCA_049297855.1 Candidatus Nanoperiomorbaceae bacterium | reverse complement strand
GCCTTCACCGGAGCAGGAGCAGGAGCGGTCTTCACCAAAGCGGCCTGCGCCTTGCCCAGCGCGTCGGCAGCGGCATCGACCGCAGGTTGATCGGCCTTGGCATCAGACTGCACAGCCTTCGCCGCAGCAAGCGCCTTGGCGAACGCAGCCCAAGAATCAGCCGTGTAGTCGGACTGCTTGAGCTTGCCCGCCGCAGCGACAGCCGCATCGAGCTTGCTCTTGTCGATCTTCACCGGAGCAGGAGCGGCCTTCACCAGACCATCCTGCGCCTTGGCCAACGCAGCAACCGCAGCATCCACCGCAGTTTGGTCGGCCTTGGCATCCGTCTGCACGCTCTTCGCGCCGGCCAGCGCCTTGGCGAACACGGCCCACGAGACCGGCGTGTAGCCGGCCTGCGCCAGCTTGCCAGCAGCCGTGACAGCCGCGTCGAGCGCCGCGCGGCCCACGGCCGGCTGCGTGCTCTGGAAGCAGGCAGCGGGGTCGACCTTCTTCACGTCGACCTCGCCCACCGCCACCGGCAGCGTGAAGCTGTCCGAGGCCTTGGCGCCATCGGCGAGCGTGGTCGAGCGGGTGAACGCCAGGCAATACGTGCCCTGAGCGCCGAACGACCAGTTGGCATGCACATGCGCGTTCTTCGCAATCTCGAACGAGCCCTGCCTCACCTTCCCGCCCTCGGCCCGGAACAGGACGCTGGGAGAACCGAAGGTGTTCGTCTCGTACACGCTGAAGCTCCCCTTGGGCTCAGTGCCGTCCAGCATCTGGATCCTGTCCAGCGTCCAGGTCACGCCGCTCTTGGTATCGGACTCGGGAATGGCCTGCGTGGACCATCCCGCCCACAGCAGGCTCGGGTCCTGCACCTGCGGCAGCTGCCAGATATCCGAGCCCGCCTTGCCCAGGAAGCCCCACTGCGAGCCGGCGGGAACCCTCGTCCTGGCGTCCGGGAAGGCCTGGAACACCACGCCCCTGGCAGTCGTGAACTCGTTCGTCTCCCCATTCGCCGACACGGCCGGCTCTCCGCGCAGCGGATCGCCGTTCGCATTGCTGCCCGCCAGCGCATGCCAGCGGATGACGCCATCCCCGTTCGTGGAATCCTTCACCCACGACTGCAACGTCGAGCCATTCAGCCTGCTGGCGATATCCACATGCCCCTGATTCAGGATCACCGCGCCCGAATCCGTACTCGACTCGTTGGGCACATAGATGTCATCATGCGACACCGAACCACCATCGCCGGTACCGGTACCCGTGCCATTGCCATTGCCGGTGCCGGTGCCATTGCCGGTGCCGGTGCCGGTACCGCCCGGCTGGACGGCCTCCTGGCCCGCCTGCCCGCGCGAGCACGTCGTCACCTTCGAGGCATCCACATAATCCGCGGCTTTGGGATCGGTCGTATTCCCAGCGATGAACGTATACGTCTTCTCGGAACTATGCGTTGTGCCGTCAACAGAAGTGGCGGAAACCGTCACCGGCACACAGTAGACGCCCGGCTTCGTGAAGTACCACCACAAACCCGAAGCCATGGTCGAATCCTGCGCCACCACATCGAAAGAGCGCCGGCCGCCCGGAGCCGAGGACAGCTGCATAGGCGAAGGCCAATTCGACACGTTCACCGCCTTCACCACACCATCCTTGGGCCCTCGCACCCCGTCATCCAACGTGAACTTCACCGTGCCGTCCCTCAGACTGCTCGGCTGCATCGTCGTCGTATCAAGAGCGAAATCGCCCTTACTGCTATACGCCGCATCGCGCTGGTCAAAATATGGAGCGGGGTAAATCACGTTGTTCGAATCCGTCGTCACCGGATTCGCGAGCATGTCACCGACGCTCTTGGCCACGTCCGCCCGCTGATCCAGATTCCCATTGGCATCCCAGCCAATATTCACCAAGGTCTGCCGGCCACCGGTGAGGCTGCTGACCACATCATTGGTCGTTGTTTCAGGAAGCACGCTTTTAGCGGTGGCCACCGGGGCCGGCTTGCCGTTCTTCTCGCACGGCGTCAACGTTCCATCGTCAACCGCCTTCTGCAAGTCTGCCGGGATGTTCGGATCGTCCGCATGCGTGCCCACCACCATCGTGATCTGGCCCGAACCCGAAATCCAGCCCGCATCGTTGGTCTTGGCCGTCGCCTCAGTGGCGATGCAATACACACCCGGCTGGGTGAACGCCCACATCGGATGGAAATGAGTCAACGGCTGTCCCTGGAATACCGTGGGGAACCCACGACGAGAATTCCAATCACTGGCGTTGAGGCCACCGTTTTCCTGCATGACCACTGTCGTATCCGCCGGATTCGCCACCCCATCACGCGAGAACCCCGTGAACCGCCATGTAATAGGCGACTGGAAATCGCTGACCTTCAACGACTCCGCACTGAACCCCGGCCACGGATTCGTATCCGAAGCCGTCGGGAAATACCAGTACTTCGTCCCCACCGGGCCGATATTGCTCGTCAAATAATCGGGCGGATTACTCACTGTCGTCGGTCCCAAAGGATTCGCCCACACAATGTTGCTCAATGGCCCATTTGCGGCATCCATGCCGAAAGTGAACTTGTTGTCGCCCTGGGTACGATATATGCGAATGTCGTGATGGCCACCCCCAGTGACGACAGTGGCGGGCTGATTGCTGGGAGAGCTGGAGCTGCCGGCATCCTGCGAACACGGCGTCACAGTTTTGGGATCGACAGTATTGCCCACGACGAAAGTGTATACGCCGGTTGCCGATATCGTACCAGCTCCGCCACCGGAAAACCTCAAGTTCTCAGTCGTCGTGATGGGAACGCAATAGGTCCCCGGCTGGGAGAACGACCACTGAGGGAGATCGACATTATTGCGGCCCTTACTCCCGCTTAGCAGCCAAGGTGTCGATGATCCCTGCTGGTCATCGCTTGTCTGCGTTATGAGATTGCCGAACGACATGATTGTAGCGGAGACAGCCCCTCCAGCAGGAGCTGCATTCAGCTTACCGAGCTGAAGGTTGACAGTGGAGATACCGCCGGAGAACATCTCACTATTGATGCCCGCACCGATGCCGGACTTGTCAAGCTCATTTGCAGTACTGAGAAGCAAATTGTTGGGCGCAGTATTGGCAAGGTATTCAGGTATTGTCTGGCTAGTATCCTGAATCACGCCCCTTGCAGGACTGTTATTTGCAAAGTTAATGGCATAAAACGGAGCATCCTGGCCTACGATCTGTGTGGTCGGTATGGTAT
>JBAQVB010000074.1:0-3427 GCA_049297855.1 Candidatus Nanoperiomorbaceae bacterium | reverse complement strand
GCAGAAGTCCTCACTAAATACAGCCAAAGTGGCGACAATAGGACTAGTTTTTCGCCATATCATTTTTCCTTCTCGCGTGATGCGAAGTTAGCAATAATAGTTCATCTTTATTATCCGAACATGTGGTCCTGTATTGCAGAACGGCTGACTAATGTGAGTGAACCGTTTGATCTTTATATTACAACTCGTGTAGAATACAGTAATTTACAGATTGATAAAATCAGTGATTTTCACAAAAATACTAATATTATAGTAACACCTAATCGTGGTCGCGACGTTCTGCCGTTTTTGATGATAGCGAATCGCATTAGAGAGTTGCGTAATTATGATAAAATTCTCAAATTGCATACTAAAAAAAGTTTACACCGTAAAGACGGTGGAGCCTGGTTTGACGAGCTATTGAATGACTTATTATCGCAGAGCAATATTAAGCCGATCGCTAAGGCTCTGAATGATCGCCAAACTGGCGCCGTTGGATCTAGTCGGCACTTAGTTTCACTCAGTAGATATATGGGTGGCGATGAGCTATTATTACGAAAATTAATTACAAAAATGTCCGACAGCAAAAGAGCGAGCGACATTATTAAACATAAATCGCATTACCCATATTTTGGCGGAACAATGTTTTGGTGTAGGATGGATTACTTGAATCCATTACTTGATTTGTATATGATGCCATCTGATTTTCCAAGTGAACGCGGCCAGGTCGATGGAACAATGGCTCATGCCGTGGAGAGATCGTTAGGAAAAATATTGCACGACATTAGTGGTAAAGCTATGTATAGCGTTTATGACGGAGCTGTTACACGAATTCCCGATAAAACATTTGACGATAAATATAAGTATGCGGAGTAACAACCAAAACAGAATCTCTACGTAATTTAAATTAAATTCTTTCACGCCCCAATCGTCGAATTTTAATTATATGTTGCATTCGACAATACAGCTTAGCAATAAGTTATTAATGTATGGTAATTACCATCATCAGCAATGCCTCATTCGGCTCTAGCGTTTTCTTCGCTGGTAGTCTTTATGATATAATTATGATATGTTTTGCACTCACCTCATTGGTCGTATTTATAGAATGCACACTACAATTTGCTCAATTGGAACTATCGTTTTATTGGTTGTGTTGGCCAATAGCGTGTATCTTTGGGCAACTAATCCCAATCCGTTGTTAGTGTCATCTGGTGTTACTAACGCCGTGCCACTAATGCAATTAAATAGCACAAACACCATCGATCAAAACAACGGTTTCGTCAGTCAGGCTCTGGGGGTTGCCTCTGCTAAACAGCTCATTCACGGCAAATTGCCCATCTGGAATAGTAACGAAGGTGTTGGCGCACCGTTGGCCGGGGAAATGCAATCGGGCGCGTTATTCGTACCTTTTAATATTTTGCTACTTTTGCCTGGTGGCTGGTTGATTTTTCATATAGTATTGGAAATTTTGGCCGGCGTGGGAACTTATTTATTCCTCCGAAAGCTAAAACTAGACAATTGGGTCGCTATAGTAGGGGGCAGTCTGTTTGCTATGAACGGAACTTTCGCCTGGTTGACGAACGCGATTTTTAACCCGATCGCTTTTTTGCCGTGGATGTTATTAGGGTTAGAGCTGATTCGGGATGAATCGACGAATAAAAAATTTGGTTATGGCTGGATCGTCTTGGCAGTCGCGCTGGCTTACTCGATTTACGCGGGATTTCCAGAAGTGGCGTATCTCGATGGTCTATTGGTGGCGGTCTGGGCGGCAGTGCGAATTGTTAAATTAAACCGCGTGCGCAAAAAACGTTATGCAGCCAGAGTTATATTGGGCGGATTAGTGGGTGTTGTGTTGGCGTTGCCGGCTATTTATTTGTTTTATGCGTACATGAAAACCGTTCCGGAAATCGGCATACACGTTAACACGGACGGCCTAGCCCTAGGATTAAATGTGATGCCACACTATTTTTTTGCGTATGTATACGGTCTGATATTTGACCATCAACAACAGCTAACGAATTGGGGAGGCGTTGGTGGATATATAACAGTTTTATTTCTACCTGTCGCTTTATTAGGTTTGTTGTATAAAAAGATACCACGATCGGCGCGCATTGCCCTGGGCGCGGTAGCCTTGGTAGGTATACTAAGGATGTTTGGATTTCCGGTAGTAACGTTTTTATTTGATAAGATACCGCTTATGTCGTCAATTGCAATTTCTCGTTATATATCAGTGATGATTGCTATGGCGGTGGTTATTTTAGCCGCGCTTGGCTTGCAATATTTAGCCCACGAGCGCCCGTCGCGTAAAATTATTGCAATAGCGTTTGGCCTATTTACGGCCGCCGTCGGTTGGCTGTCTTACATTGGACTCAGTCAGCCCGACTTTTTGTCTCACGCCGATCAATTGCACTGGTTTTTAGCACTGGCATCGATTATCATTCCGCTCGCGCTGGGGTGGATTGGTTTTATAATTTTACTGTTCAAAAAATATAGAATAGCCGCCTACTTTCTCGGAATGGCGCTGATAATATATAGTTTAATTTTATTTATAGTACCGCAATTAATGTCGCCACCGCGAAACACTAATTACAATTACTATAATTACGTGGCGGACAATGGCGCGATACAGTATTTTCGGACAAACCTTGGTATGAGTCGTTATTTTGCCACCGACGATAAATTACGACCAAATTACTCATCATATTACGGACTGGCATCGGTTAATACTGAGAATTTACCGGTACCCTCTACATGGAACAAGTTTGTCACCACGAAGTTGGATCACAGTATTCCGTCAGCTATAACATTTAATGATGTCACAAAAACGTCATATAATGAATTTATTACGAATCTTAAAAATTATGAAGCTATTGGCGTTAAGTATCTGACTTTATCCAGTCAATCGCCCAATTTGACTCGGTTGAACAACGATCACCTAACGGCTGTCTATCGTGGTCCAATCATTACCATAGTTGAAACACCAAATTCCTCTGCCTATTTTTCGGCGCCAGGTTGCACAATAATGCCAGTTTCACGCAACGAGGTTAAAACCGATTGCGCTAAACCATCACAACTCACCCGTCAAGAGTTATTTTTCCCAGGCTGGAACGCCGAGGTTGATGGGCGCCAGATTAATATCACCAGTGGGGGAATTGATCGTTTATTTCAAAAGATAAGTCTGCCGGCTGGCCGGCACACAGTGACGTTCAATTATTGGCCGTCGTATTTGACGCTCGTGTTGGTGGTGTCGATATCCACATTAATTATATTGGTCACTTATATTGTTTACGAAACACTAATAATCAGTCGAAAATTTACAATTATTTCTTCCGCAAAAGATTGAGATCGATTTCAAATTGTTGGCTCGATTTTTTAGCGATTAAGTCGCAAATTAAACCAGTAATCCATAATAAAATAGCAATTAATGTGAATAAAACGCCTAAGATTA
>JBAQVB010000073.1:0-14966 GCA_049297855.1 Candidatus Nanoperiomorbaceae bacterium | reverse complement strand
ATTGCGCTCGATAACATCGGCCGCTTCCTTGCCATGTTACTACTGGTATTACAGCTTGGCGCGGCCGGTGGCGTCTTCCCCATTCTCCTTTCGTCTGGCTTCTTCCAGGCAGTGAATCCCTTCATACCAATGACGTATTCAATTTATGGTTTCCGAGAAGCAATCTCGTCTGGTCTTGGCACCAATACCTATTGGTCTAGCCTATTTATACTCGTTGCGATTGGCGTGGTGGCAAACCTTATGCTTATTACTGCATTCCGGATCCACGGAAACCGACGCTTCCAGCATGAATACATAGATACCTAGTAAACGCATGGGTGCTGTGCTGACGATTGCTACGGCCAATGCTTCATGGGTAGGTATCCACGCTCGGCGAGCGCAATAATTTCGGTGACCACAGTGCTAAACCCAAGCAGCGCAAAGACGATTCTATAGGTAAAACGAAGTTCCTTATGTTTTTTATACCCATTGTACTATGGCATACAGAACTAACTGCTATTACTTCAGCAAATATTGCCGCAGCACTTCAGCTTCATTATTCGCACTATCCCGTGCGCCATATAGTAATGTTACCTTATCGTGCTTGCGCCAATTGCTAATGATTCCGGCAGCTTCGGGGTTCTGCTTTACTTCATCAATATACCGCTTGGTAAATGCCGCAAACTTGGCTGGGTCGTGCGCGAACCACTTGCGCAGGTCGGTGCTGGGTGCAATATCCTTAGCCCATTCGTCCAATGCGGCTCGCTCCTTACTCACGCCGCGCGGCCACAGCCGGTCTACCAGCACGCGGTAGCCGTCATTCGGATTGGCTGGTTCATATATCCGTTTTATAACAAACTGGGTCATACCTCTAGTTTCCTCCTACTTTTTCGATACATATGGATTATTTGTGACATAAAACCGCCGCAGCTCATGCACAGCCTTTGAAATGCCAATGCGCTTGCCGGTAGTAACTGCGCTATCCGGCAGTGCCGGCTTTTTAATTAATTGCACAGGCGGCTCGGCTAAATCATGGCCGCTGTAGCGCCGATCGATATCCAGCGCCGCGCATATTTTACCCGGGCCATTGGTTACATTCACACCCGTCATGCCCCGCCGCGCTTCAATAGCCTCTATTCCCTCCAACGGCTCGACCGCCCGTATCAGCACGCCCGAGCCATACCCTTCCGGCCCGCACACCACGTTGCAGCAATGGTGCATACCGTAGGTAAAGTATACATACATATGCCCGGCGCTTTTAAACATCGCGTCATTGCGTCCCGTCCGCCCATTGAATGTATGGCTGGCTGCGTCTCCTTGGTCGTACGCCTCTGTCTCCACAATCCGCACACGAATCTCCCTACCCCCAATTTCTCGCACCAGCTCACAACCCAGCAACCGCCGTGCCGCTACCTCGGCCGGCACATTGAGCCATGCAAAGTCATCTTTTCTCATTACTTTCATTATACTCTGTGTAATGGATGCGTGGTGAAGGCAACCCAATCCCACTACAACCTAGAGGCTATACAGAATCTAAAAGATATCTCGTCATTTACTAACAAAGGGAATCCAGTAGCACTCACACTACTGGATTCTCTAAAATATAATTTTGGCTCCGGAGGTCGGATTCGAACCGACGACCAATTGGTTAACAGCCAACTGCGCTACCGCTGCGCTACTCCGGAATACTCGAACAATTTTAGCAAAACCAAAAGTTGTTGTCAACGCGCAGGCGTAAATCGTTGCCGATTGCTCCGGCAAAATAAAAACTCCGACGGAGAAGTTCGCGGAGTTTCATTTTTATCGCTTTAATTTTATATAAAGTTTCCGATCGTTCGCCCTAGACCGATTCCTCTCGGACGATTTCCAAACCATTACGAAAACGAATTCTCGTAACAACCGTTGACGTGCGCCCACCCTCCGGGGCGTTTTTCGTGTTTGTTTTCGCGAACGGGACAGCGAGCTGCCACCCCGAACACATCAACGTCCTAATTTTACCATAAGTTTTTTTCTGATGCAAGAGTTTTTTGTGAAATGTGCTATAATATTTATCGACAGAGTGGTTTCGCGTAAGTTGAGATGGCCGACCTCTGGCAAGTTTATGATCTGAAGTTGGCGGCCAATTTCAAGAAAAGGTAATAATGAAAAAATTATTCGTAGGTTCGCTCGCTTGGGCGACAACGGACGACGGTTTAAAGGAGTTCTTCTCGCAATTTGGCGAAGTGACGAGCGCCAGCGTAGTGACTGATCGCGAAACCCACCGCAGTCGCGGTTTTGGTTTCGTCGAATTAGCCGATGATGCGGCGGGCGACAAAGCCATCGCGGAAGCCAACGGCAAAGAGCTTGATGGACGTGAAATCAACGTCAGCGAAGCCCAAAGCACCGGTCCGAAAGAGGGTGGCCATCGTGGCGGGGATTCTCGTCCGCGAGGTAACGGCGGCTATCGCGGTGATCGACGTGACAACGGCGGTCATCGCTCGTTTGGCAACGACGACAATCGAGGCAACTCGTTCCGTCGTCGCAGTTGGTAATTAAATAATTACCAAAAAATCCCCTCTGCCTGGTTTAGGCGAAGGGATTTTTTGATTGGCGAAATTATTTAATCATCACCAAAAATTCGGCTTCGCCGATGATTTTCGTACCGAGCTGAGCAGCCTTTTGACGCTTGGAATTACCCAGTTTCGACGGATCGCCTGCTACTAAAAAGTCCGTATTTGCGCCGACCGAAGTTTGGAATTCACCGCCACGTTCACGAATTCGATCGGCCGCCTGCTCGCGCGACATCGATTTCAATGAACCGGTAATTACTAAACGCAGGCCGTCCAGTTTCCCGGACGTCAGCCGTCGAACAAATTTTCCGTCATCATTTAAGACGAAGTTTTCGTTCGTGGTCGTAACGCCGAGATTCGCGAAGTTTTGCAACAATTTTTGGTTGTCCACTTCGGCGAACCACCCCAAGATCGAACGCGCCACGATCGTACCAATGCCGTCAATTGCCAACAATTTTTCCTCACTGGCGGATGCTAAATCGTCGATATCAACGAAATCTTTTGCCAAATCCGTGGCGGTTTTGGCGCCAATGTGCCGAATGCCAATGCCATATAAAAATTTAGAAAATGGCGGATGCTTGGCTCCATCGATCGCTACGATTAACTTTTGCGCCGACACTTCACCCCAGCCGTCCAAACCGACCAAATCCGATACGCGCAAGCGATAGATATCAGCAATCTCGTTCAATAGTTTATGTTGAGCCAGGAATTCGACATTCTTTTCACCCAAGTTTTCAATATCGAGCGCAGCACGACTAGCAAAATGCTCAATCGAACGCACCAACACTTCGCTCGATGAGCCGAAATCAGCCACCCGAGTCACCGCCTCGCCAGCTGGCTTTACAAATCGCAATTCCGGATATTGTTCAACCAGCGCGCGCGAAAAATCAAATTTCTGTGATTTTGGATCGCGCAATTCGGTAATGACAGATTGAACTTGCGGGATGATTTCCCCGGCTTTGTAAATCACAACCGTGTCGCCTATGCGCGCGTCGAGCCGAACGATTTCGTCGGCGTTATGTAAACTAGCGTGTTGGACGGTCGTGCCGGCCAGATTAACCGGATCGAACACCGCGACCGGTGTGGCGGCGCCAGTGCGACCGATCGAAATGACAATGTCGCGGATCTTGGTCGTAGCAGTTTCGGCCGGATATTTATAAGCGATGCAACCACGCGGAAATTTGCCGACAATACCGAGATCGTCAAAGATGCGCCGCGAATTGATTTTGACGACCAAACCGTCAACGTTATACGGCAATTTGGCGCGTTGATCCGGATAAATATTTTGTGCAAAATCCAAAACTTCCGTGAAAGTCGCAAACTTTTTCGCGTCATCTAGGCGCAACGGAAATCCCAGTTCGCACAATTTATGATAAACGAACTCGTTGGTTGGCACTTCGGCCGGATCATCACGAATTAAATCATACGGCATAAAGTGCAATTTACGCACCGCCGCCGCTTTTGGATCAAGTTGACGAATGGTGCCGGCCGCTAAATTGCGCGGATTGGCAAATTCCGACTCGTGCGCGGCAAGACGCGTGGCGTTCAGCTTCGCAAAATCATCCTTCCACATGATAATTTCACCCCTGATTTCCGTATGTCCATGCGAAAAAGCACCCTCGTTTAATTGCAGTGGCACGCTCGCGATCGTGCGCACATTATCCGTCACAATTTCGCCAACCAAACCGTCGCCACGAGTCACCGCAAAATCCAACGCGCCGTCCTGATAATGAAGTGCACAGGCCAAACCATCCTTTTTTGTATCGGTCCAAAATTCGGTTTCGCGAAAGGCGCGCAGCTCGTTCGCGTCAAAATTCTTGGCAGCGTAGTCCTTAATACGCTGATACCAATCGGCCGCCTCGTTCGCCGAAAAAGTGTCTTGAATCGAAATCATGCGCGTGCGATGCGTATATTTGGCGAATTTAGCAAGTGGCTTTGCGACGATGCGCCGCGACGGCGAATTGGTCGTCACCAGATCCGGATATTGTTTTTCCAAATCGCGCAATTCATTCATTAAGCTATCGTAAACCGCGTCATCCACACTTGGCGCGTCATCCATATAATATTCGCGGGCGTATTTATTCAACAGCTCGCGCAATTCATATATCCGATTTTGATCCGTTTTCGAAGCTTTTTCCATCCCTGTTATTATAGCGGTTTTCCGTGTTAAAATCTAGACGTTCATTTCGCGAAAAGCTTCTTGCAATAATTGCAACAACGCTACGTAATTTTCCGCCGAAATCTGCACATTCTTGGCGTAAAAATACAAAACGTTATCCGCAACTTCGATGTTAATTGCAAATTTGGCGTCCGCTAGCTCCTCCATAAATTTCGGATTCAACAGCTCCAACGCGGAAACCTTTTCTATGTCGCTAGCGAAAACTTCGTATTTTCGATTGAACTGGTTCCATTCCGTCGACATTTTGGCCATGCCGCTCGGCGCGTGTCCAAGCAAAGTTTTTTCGCGCACCAAAGCATCGCCGTAATCTTTTTGCGTGGCGACCTGCGCGATCAAATAATTAGTTGCGGGGCTCACGTTGGGACTTTCAATATAATTATAAAGTTGAAAAATTGTAGCGTCGAGCTGAATTTGTTCTGTCGACGCTAGTTGTCCGATCACATAATTATTAATGTCGCTAGTGCCGAAAGCTCCCGCGTTGAACAACACGCCGCGTTGCGGCAACAACAGCCAACCCCAATCCAGCGCATAAAAATAACCATGATTTTTGGCAAATTGCGTAAGTTCCGCATTCTGCATCTGTGCATCCGCCGTCGACGGATCAATGCTATCCAGTTTCCAAGCACCATTATCATCCACGAAATTATAATACGAACTCATCCCAGTCTGTTGATCATTGAACAAGGTCGTATTAGTTCGGCTATCAATGATTTGATCGGTACCACTAACGACAACTTGAACCTTGAGTCGACCGTTGGCGTTACTGATGATAGAACTGCTGTTAACGATCAAATCCGTGACATGATCTTGGCGTTTCAACAAATGTAACGCACCGAGCATCAACTGGTTGTAGCGCAAATAATTCGGTGTCATGTAGGTTTGCATTGATGTCAAATTAAAATTAAACCAATCATCCTGGTATTTCACGAAAATATCGGCCGCCATTTTGGCCAGTGGGTCGGTGATGGTCTGTTGTTGTGTCTGCTGCTGGACCATCCATTTGGTGCGATATTTTAGAAATAAACGCCTTACGAAAAACGCTAGCGCCACAAAAAAGACGATAACGATAATTGAACCAATCAGATCACCGCCACCACTTGAGCCAGAGCCAGAGCTCGAACCAACAAAACTACTTCCGCCACCGCTGAATCCTCCACCACTGAAACCACCGCCACTGTCGGACGCTGAACCGCCACCGCCACCCCAAGCGATCAATGATTCATTACATCGGCCAAAAGAACTTTAATCATAAACCTTACTTCTTTTTCTGTGATTGAGGTTTAGCATCCGTTTCAGATTTTCTGATGAGAGTTGAATTATAGTTGCGATTTTCAAACTGTTTTTGATCACTTTTGTTCGCCCGATTCGTTAATTTTTGTCGTAAAGTCGTGCTGATATTATCGCCCTTTTTAGCGTATTTCGCCAGTTTTTTAGCGGCCGTGACGGCTTGCCTTTTGCTACGTTTTTTATCGAGTGCGAGTTGCCAATCGGATCGAATCGGCGGTGTCGGATCATCAACCATGCGACGATACAATAAATAAATATAACCAGTCACGAAAATAATCGTCACGGTTGACAAAAAAGCCACCACGATTGGTACGAGTGGTAACCAAGTAATTTTCAGTGACGTCAACCATCCGTCCAGCCAGATCATCGGCATCAAAATCACCAGCCAAACCACCACCACGATCGCCGCCATCATCACCAAACGCAAGACCACGTTGAGTCGGCGCGATGTCACTAAATCGCCCGCCGCGCGCAAAGCCGCCAGCGGATAAACGCCCGGCAACGTCACAATGACAAGTGCAATTAAACTCGAACACAGCCAATACAGCGTCAGTAGCGCCGCCACTGCCAGAGCACACCAAGCCGCCATATTTTCAATCATCACGCCATTATTAATGATTCCGACCGAACTTAAACTCGAATAAACCAACATCGCGAGCGCCATCGGGATAAGCTGCAATAAAATAATCACTGCGAGCACCACCATGGACAGCACCGCACCGCCACCGTTATATAGACCGTCGCGCAGTTTCGGATGTTCGCCACGCAACAACGCTCGAAATAGCCAAACCAGCGTCAGCCAACCATACAAAAATAAAGCCACGCCGAGCACTTGTTGCAACGCACTCGACGACGAACTACCCAAAAATCCCGTGACTGCACCCGAAAACAACGCCACGTTTTTCGCAATACCTGATGTGTCCGGCAGCGAATCAAGCGAGTTACGTAGGCTGATAAAATTTTGTTGGTTCAGCACGCCAAGCACAATCGCCGCGAACACCATGTAGATTAACAAAAACTTGGCGAAGAGCCATTTATTAGACCAAATCAGATGCCAAACTTCACCGACAAAATCAAAATAGCCACTCATGATGATGCCCCGTCGAGTTTTAGCGCGTGGCGTCATGCGAAAACTTTCGTGCGGTCGTTTGGTTAGAATTTTTTGGCGATGATGAACCAAACCTAACCAAATGTAGCAACCAAATCGTCCCAATGCAAAAAATGGCGACAATAGTTGATAGAGGGCTCGGTGCGCCACAAACAAACGCGACGCGTTGTGGCGCGCAATCTGCGCTTCTCGGCGGCGACGCACGCGGGCAATTTTACGCTCGAGCCGCGCCAAGCGGCGGTCGTTTTTATGCTTCGTTCGGCGCAACTTATCCTCGGCGTAATCGCCGATCACCGCAAAACGTTTGCGCAGGATCTCTTCATGATACGAAATCTCATAAGTTTGATTTTTTGCCGCCGCATGAGTAGATTGCTGTTGACTTGTCATGATCCAATTTTACCATTTTCGGCACCGAATTGCGACCGTGATTACATGCGCGCAGCGTTGGCTTTGATGCGCGCAATGCGTTCGTCGAGTGGCGGATGCGTAGAAAACATTCTGCTGAAAAAACCTGGCTTGAGCGGATCGGCAAAAAACATGTGCGCTGTAACGGAGCTTTGACGTTGCATTGGTTGTTGCGCGCCATCGCGTAATTTTTCGAGAGCCGAAACCATGGCATCTGGATCACGATCAATCAACGTCCCGTTCGCATCGGCCAGATATTCGCGTTGCCGGCTAACCGCCATTTGAACGGCTAGAGCGATAATCGGCGAAACAATTAACGCCACTAAACCAAAAATCATCAACGGAGCGTTATTATTGTTGCGCGAATTTCCCCGCCCGCCAAAGAACGCCATTCGCATTAACAGGTCACAAATCATGCCAATCGCGCTGACGAGGCCAAACACGATCATGTTGACCAAAATATCATAATTCTGGACGTGGCTCATTTCGTGCGCTAGCACAGCTGTTAATTCGCGCTTGTTCATAATGTTCGTTAGACCAGTTGTCACCGCGACCATACTAGTTTTGGGGTTGCGTCCGGTCGCAAAAGCGTTTGGCGCCGGATCCTCAATAACGAACACTCGCGGCGTTGGTAAGCCGACTGAAATCGCCAAATTTTCCACGATATCATACAATTCTGGCGCCTCTTTTTTGGTAACTTCTTGGCCACCACTGACCGCCATCGCTTCGTGCGAGGCGGCAAAAAACTGAATCAATGCGTAAAATAGCGCCACGCCGATCACGATATAGGTAATCGTCGGATCGCCATAAATCACGCTCGCCAGATAGCCCAAACCGCCAATGACGACCAAAAAAATCAACGCGATCCACACGGTGTTACGTTTATTGCGCGAAATTGCTTTATACACTGGCTAACGCCTTACCTTCCATTATTAGCCGTAATATTAATCGTCCGCAAATCTTTCGGCAAACTTTTCACGATTTCGTTACTTTTATCCAAAGCACATATCGCAAAAATCATCCACAGAACCGACAAAATCACCACTGTCGCACAGATAATCATTGTAACGACCACTGTTGTAGATTTTTTTCGTTCGTCACCACTCGTTTTGTTGCCATCAACCACCATAAATTTCCCCTTTCAATGAACTTAGTTTATTTCTGATCACTGAAATTAACCGTTGGCGCATCCTGAATTTTAGCGGCCTCAGCGTCATCAACTTCGTAAAAATCGCGAGATTTAAACTTCAACATTGATGCGAAAATGTTGTCCGGAAACATCTGGATTTTGGTGTTGAGATCGCGCACTCCACCGTTATAAAAACGTCGCGCGGCCTGGATCTTGTCCTCCGTATCAGTTAATTCAGCAGATAGTTGCTGAAAGTTGTCGCTAGCTTTGAGGTCCGGGTAAGCCTCCGCCACCGCGAATAAACTCTTTAGCGTGCCCTCGAGGATATTATCGGCTTTGGCCGTCGCCTTGACGTCGTTACCGGCATTCATAAGGCCGGAGCGAGCCGCGGTAACTTGCTCGAATACGGCGCTTTCGTGCGTAGCATAACCTTTAACCGATTCGACCAGGTTCGGAATCAAGTCCGAACGACGTTTCAACTGCACCGTGATGTCACTAAATGCTTCGTCGACGCGGTTTTTCAGCGTGACCAAACTGCGCTGAATGACAATCGCGATGATGATCAACAGGACGATGATTCCTAGAATTATGTATAATACTGTCATTTTCCTCCTTTAATTAAATTGTAGTGGTATTTTAGCATAATCACGCCAATTCAAGCAAATTTTTGCACAATTTGGCGATTCTAAATAAATTTGATAAAATCATGGGGCGCGAATTTAATTTCATAATGTGGCTCTTTAGCTCAGTTGGTAGAGCAGAGGCTTGAAGAGCCTTGTGTCCCCAGTTCAAGTCTGGGAGGAGCCACCAAAATTTACCAATCTGGTAAAATCGTGTATAATTTAACAGTTCATGCGGGTTTAGCTCAGTTGTTTAGAGCGCATCCTTGCCAAGGATGAGGTCGAGAGTTAGAGTCTCTTAACCCGCACCAAAGTCATAATTTACAGCGGCAGCCATACGGTTGCCTTTTTAATTACCGTATCTTCTAATCCAGGTGCGGATGATTTTTCATCTTTAGACCTACCAGCCGCACTCTGGTAGGTCTTTTTGTTCAATGGGATGCTCTCATATCTGCGTATGGATGGCATTCCACAGACAAAACGACCCACTGTTACAACGATTGAGACGGTGCGCACAGATGTTGCGACCTCCGAGTGATTGTGATGGCGGTTGAATCAATATTAACCTAATCATAAGGAGGTAAAAATTATGATTATACAAACAAATAATCGGATACCAGATGGAGAGCTCAAACGAGCGATTCGCGAACTGGTTGATGATAAGGGGTTCTACGGAAGGTACGACGCATAAATTCTTGTTTTAGATTAAGCTAGATTAAGGAGTAGCTACGCCAGTGTAGAGATTCTTCCAGTGTGTCCCATCACTTATAACGAGTCCTGTCCCGCATCCGAGTGTTGCATTGGAATTATTGGCGATGTCACCTGCGTTCGGGGACAGTGTGGAAACATCGACACCAACGCTATTATCGGTTTGCATTGAGAGAGTTGACGGTGCTGTGATACTTGTCAAATTACCAGATAGCAACGTACTATTTCGCCATGCAACTTTGCTCTTGTTTGACCCCGCAGAGACCATTACGACGGCGCCTCCGGGGGCAAATACTGAATCATCAATAGAGACGACAGCGCCCCCTTTAGACGCTATGGCGTTCTTTGTTCCAAGATATCGAGATCTCTTAATGTTAATATACTGAACTGCAGTTGGGGTTGCGTTTATGTAAACAAATCCGCCCGACGATACCGATGGAATTTCGCAGTCCACAATATCGATTAGGCTCGACGTCATGACGGGACTATTGGGATTCATCTGTACTATATTTGAGGATCCGTAATATTTACTGTCGTGAATTACCACATGTTCCAATGTTGATCCAGCCTTGACGATCACAAGTGGGGTATAGACAAAATTTGGATATTCCACGTGAGCCGCAAGTCGAAGCATCCGCACTGCCCCCGTCGTGCTAAATACGAGCCCCGCACCTGTTGTTCCGTTGCGACCTGGGGTGAGATCAAGATCCAGAAAACTAACTGTCCCATTGGAATTCATATTAACCTGTGGCTGCGATCCGGTGTATGTGTAATCCTGTGCCACCTTCGCCTTTAAATATCTTAACGATGAACAGGTGATTTGGACTTGCGGTGCAGATGGCGAGGCTGCGGTGACAAGCTCTGCAGTAACATCTAGGGAGCCGTTTCCTCCTGCATAGTCAGAGAGCATGAGTCCGCCGTTAACACCAGTCCCAGCCACCAACCCTACCTTTGCGGTAGTCTCCTGAGGTGAGGAAGCTCCAGATCCAGCAGAAAAAAGGAGCACGCGTGAAGACGATGTACCCCGTACAACATCGATATTTACATTAAGGATTGATCCATAAACATCTCCAAGCAAAGATCCACTCTGAGTTTGTCCGTCGGTCTGAGTGAACGCTACCGTGTCATCACCAGTAGTACCTGTGATTGTGCCTAAGAATATGCCATTTGCGGGACCCTGCACATGCAAACCGTCACTTGGCGTTGTCGGAAAGTGCATCCGTGGAATATAAACATTTGTAACATCTCCTAGCGACACTTGATACTGCCCTCCCTGGTGCGCTCCGGGCGCTTCAATGATAGGTTCATCAGTCCACGAGAACCCATCTACGCGACGGATCAGCGCCCCATGACCAGACAGATTCTGCGAACGCGAATCTTTGTTTTTGCCAATCCAATGGCCACCACGAATTTTAATGTTTGAATCACGAGCCGGAAATACAGAGAGGGTTTTCCCCGAAACACTACTAACAGCAATGTCGGAAAGCGTAATTTGCGTAGCGGAGTCGACCGATACAATAGTTCCATACATAGATCCTGGTGCACTAGGGGCCTGGGCATTCGGACCTGCACCGAGCACTCCGACTGAGCGTCCGACGACGAATCCATTTACTGAGTTGAACTGTCCTGAGGTTGACGTGACGATCGCGCTCGAAGCTGTTGTGCCCGCGTCCGTGAGCTGAAACGAGGGAAGCGCGGCGGCGTTAGCAAAAAAATTATCCGTAGCAGGCCCATTAATCGTACAGGTGCGCATGTCGAGCGTGCGATTAGCCGGGATTACAAATTTATTTGCCAGAGTATAAGTTTCGTGTGGCTTACCAATAACAATTCCACCGACGCCCACGGAGTTGAGTGCTGTGGTGATTTGCGCAGAATCGTCAGTGCCATTCGACGGGCCTAGATAGATTGTTTGCGCGACATAAGTCGCATTCGCTCGCGTGACTTCAGTCGTCTGCGTGGCGTCGACATATGTTTTCGTGGCCTTCTGCGAAGCGACATTAGCATCCGAGTTTGCAGTCAATAGTCCATTTTTATCTATGGCGGATTGAGCAAGATATTCTGCGTTTGCTGTCTGAACATCTAATAATTTTGTGCCACTTGCGTTAATGACATAGCCGTCACCATCAACCAAAGCGACACTACCGGATTGTCCTGCGTTTGCGATTTTGGATGCCGTGACTGAATTATCCTTCAGCTGCGACGTACCAAGGGCATCGGGTTTTAATTGATTAGTACTAACTGAGTTGTCTCTTAGCGTTCCATCATTATTATGGGATTGGAGTAAGAAATCATTTAATACCCCCCCATTGGCCGGCATCAGAACCTGGTATTGGTAGACGTGACATAATTAGTTTTATTCCCCCTCCTTATTAGTTTATCTACTCTACTGCACTATGCTCTATTGTTAGGTTGTAGCAGATTAGTTATTAATTATAATTAGTTATCTGAATCACCACGACACACTTATGCTTATCGTTATGGGAGTATAGCAGGAGAGAAAACGCATGTCAAGACCACCAGACGTTATGAACGTCGATCCGAACGACTGTTTATTCAATAAAGTGGCTCGGCTGCGCCCGTTTGCTGTTTTCAATAAATTTCGTGTATAATATTCATCGGTGGCGCCTTGGCGGAGCAGTTACGCAGCGGTCTGCAAAACCGCATAGACGGGTGCAACTCCCGTAGGTGCCTCCACGCATTTTAACTGGTGCGAACGTTGACAATTTGGGTGAGTGGCGGAATGGTATACGCGGTGGACTTAAAATCCGCTGCCTTTACGGGCTTGTGGGTTCGACTCCCATCTCACCTACCAGAAATTATTTTTACGTTAACAGTGGCCGAAATCGCTAGGAGATGCTAAACTGTCAGTATGGAATACGATTCGCGTCGACCGTTAGCTGAAATTTTGCGCCCACAAAAATTGTCGGACGTGATTGGTCAGGATAAGGTCGTGGCGCTGCTCCAAAAAGTAGTGGCAAACAATGAGCCGACCAGCCTGATTTTTTGGGGGCCACCCGGCACTGGCAAAACCACTTTGGCACGGATCATCGCGAACGAAACGCAGGCTGATTTTATCGAACTATCAGCAGTCATCGCCAAAAAAGCCGACGTTGAGAGCGCCGTTGAACACGCCAAACAGAACTGGAATTTACGCGTTCGTACGATTTTGTTTGTCGACGAAATTCATCGTTTCAACAAGGCGCAACAGGACGCGTTTTTGCCCTACGTCGAGTCGGGCTTGATCACGTTGATCGGTGCAACCACTGAAAATCCGTCGTTTGAGGTCATTTCACCGCTGATTTCGCGGAGCCGCGTGTTGGTTTTGAACCAATTAACGCACGATGATTTGGCGAAAATTTTGGATCACGCGCTGGCTTTTACGAAATTCACCAAGAAGATTGACGGCGAAGCGCGCGCGGCTCTGATCGAATTGGCTCACGGCGACGGGCGAGCGTTACTCGGTAATTTAGAAGTCGCAATTTCCCTGGCTCCGAAAAAAATCACGCGCGCAGTCGTCGAGGACGCTGCCGGCAAAAAACTGCCACGTTACGATAAAAAAGGTGATGCTCATTACGACATCATTTCGGCCTTTATCAAATCATTGCGGGGTTCGGAAACAGAGGCGGCGCTGTATTACATGGCACGCATGCTCGACGCTGGCGAAGACCCAAAATTCATTGCCCGCCGCATGATCGTATTCGCGAGTGAAGATATCGGGCTAGTCGGCAACGGCGCGCTGGCTCTCGCCGTGGCAGCCTTTGACGCGGTCGACAAAGTCGGTTTGCCGGAGGCGAAGTTCGCACTGTTTCACGCCGCAACCGCGCTGGCTCGCAGTAAAAAATCCCGCGAAATTGCCGACAAAATGCACGACGCAATGGCGCTGGCGCAACAATTCCCCGACGCGTCTGTTCCGTTATATATACGCAACGCACCGACCAAACTGATGAAAAACCTAGATTATGGCAAAGGTTACAAATGGCAAAGCGGTTTTAATATCGGCCAAAATTATTTGCCGGACGATATTGTCAAAATACGCCGTAAAAACGATTAGTTCAATAATATAAGTACCAATATAAAAATTATTTCTGGTGCGCACGAGAGGACTTGAACCTCCACAGCCGTTAGGCCATTACCACCTCAAGGTAACGCGTATACCAATTTCGCCACGTGCGCATAATTTGGTGGGTCGTGAGAGGCTCGGACTCCCGACCTCCTCGGTGTAAACGAGGCGCTCTAGCCAACTGAGCTAACGACCCATATCAAAATGGTGGAGCACAGGAGAATCGAACTCCTCACCTCTTCCATGCCATGGAAGCGCTCTACCAAATGAGCTAGTGCCCCAAAAAACTGGTGGTTCTTGATGGGCTTGAACCATCGACCTCAGCAATGTGAATGCTGCGCTCTAGCCAACTGAGCTAAAGAACCGTGTGTTTTATCTTAACAAATTTGGAGCGAAAAACAAAATAGACGGATCCTAGCTGGCGGTTTGGCAATAATAAGCCCCGCTAGAGAGTTTGGTCACTACCGCGTAAGATCCCGAATTTGGAGACAGATTATTACTACCATCCGTTGCGCAACCCTGGTTAGGGTAAATATCAATGCCACTCAGCCATGCTTGATAAGTTGTCACGTTGGTTTCAATTGACACATACAGTATTGTGTTGAGCTTTCCTATATATGCCCCCAGCAGAGCGTCGTGCGTCTGACCATGATTATCCCAAGGATGATTACCATTAGCATAAGCATATATCGATCCTTGGTTATCCACCTTGTACGATTCAATGGCACTAACAACTCTGCCAACATCTTGGCGCCTCGCTGTGTCTGCTTGGGAGTTTTGTAAGGCTGGCCAGGCAATAAAGACTACGAGAAAAATTAAACCAGCTATAGCTAGGACTAATGCGACTTCAATGATGGTGAAACCATTAATACCCCCCCCCATTGGGTTGGAAGAATGGATAGAGTGGCGCAATTGGTTATTATTGCGGTTGTGGTTGTGGTT
>JBAQVB010000072.1:0-6540 GCA_049297855.1 Candidatus Nanoperiomorbaceae bacterium | reverse complement strand
GTCCGGGGCGATTCGATCGGCGCGTGAATATTTCATTGCCGGAACGTCGCGAACGTGAGGCGATTCTGAAAGTTCACGCTAAAAATAAGCCGCTCGCGAAGAGCGTTGATCTAAATGCGCTGGCCGCGAAAACTGCCGGCATGTCGGGCGCGGATCTCGCTAACGTGATGAACGAGGCGGCGATCGGCGCGGCGGGCCACAATAAAAAAGAGATTGACAACGACGATGTGACCGCAGCTTTTGAAAAAGTTTCCATCGGGCCAGAGCGAAAAAACAAGGCGATGAACGACCACGACAAGGAACTGACCGCTTTTCACGAGGGCGGACACGCGTTGGTGGCGCAGGTTTTGCCAGATAGCGACAACGTGCACAAAGTCACAATCATACCGCGCGGTGGCACCGGTGGCGTGACCTGGACGATTCCGGACGAAGATCGCCCGTACACGTCGATCGTCGAATTTAAGGATATTTTGGCGAAAAGTCTCGGTGGGCGCATCGCGGAGGAAATCGTTTACGGCCGCGACCAGATCACGACCGGCGCCGGTTCGGATCTGCGCAGCGCGACCTCGATTGCACGCGACATGATCATCGAACAGGGCATGGGCACGAAGTTGCGCGATCAAGTTTTTCACGAAGACGAAGGCGGCTTGATGATGGATCGCATCGCTCGCGAAAAACCATATTCCGAAAAGACCGCAGAGGAAATCGACCGTGAGGTCAACGAATTGATCGACGAGGCCGCCAATCGCGCCCGCAGCGTCATTACAGCGAACCGTGAGTATCTGAACAAAATCAAAGACGAACTGCTCGAGCACGAAACGCTCGACGCGGATGCGGTCAAGAAGATATTTGCCGGCGCAAAATTGCCTGAAGCAGCTAAACTGTATTAGCGCGGAAAATATTAAGACTTTTTGTTAAAATTCTCTTAATATTTTCGGAAATTTCCTTAATGTTTTTCGCGACAAAAATAACAGAGAAGGAAACCAAAGCGCATCAGATGCACGCCTTTAGTCATTTAATGTCTATGTCGATATGTTCGAGCGACGTGCAGGCGAGCTTTTTGCCCTGCACGCAATCGATCAACTGATTGGTGCGCGCTTTGGTGACGCCCGATAGGGCACCGTAGTTTTTTGCGAACTGCACGAAGAATATAAAGTTCGCAATGGAAGTTATCAACGCCAATATTGATATGATTACAGTGAGAATCTGTAGTTTATCGTGAGTATGCTTCATGGTTTATGATCTTATCACACCAACTATTTCGTGTCAACGGCGCGGATCATTAAAGCCCCACCGATTTATTCTCGGCGGGGCGACTTTCAGGAAAGGTTATGCTATGCGCTAGGCGCAATACCACGCATCCCATCGGTTAGTGTTCCAGTATGCGCGTAGCCCATAATTGTATGAACAATACTGGGCAACGTTTACTGGATAATACGACCATGTGAACGGTAATCCGGTAGGTTTAAACACACATTGCCAGCTGGTAGCCGTATTACCGTGCGAGGTGAACGGAGTTCCCCATTGCTGTTCGCATGCCGTTGACATGTTGACAGGGGATGATGTTGCAGCCTCTGCTTTTGGCGCTGCCGCCAGCGCGGCAGTTGCTATGAATATAGTTGCTAACAGTGCTGCGCGCACGTGGATGAGTTTGCGACTTTTCATGGTCGCCACTTCCTTTCTAGTCTGATGTGCAAACGAGGCGTGATTTACGTCCCGCGCCCGATATTATAGCACAGGGCGAACTGTGATGCAGGCCTTTTCAATGAAATCCGATCTGTTATTTTAGCACGCCGTCCGGTTCGACCGGCTTCAATATATCGCATAGATTCTTATTGCCTTGAACGCATTTGATCAGCTGGTCGATTCTTGCGGAATTGACGCTGCTCCTGAGACTGTTTGCCGAGAGGAATTTATCTGCACTTATAATGTAAATCAGGTTTGCCGTGGAGATCAACAGTGCCAGAATAGCCACTATTGCCGTGAAAATTTGTAGGTAGTTTGTCGTGCTTATGTTCCATGGTTATGAGTGTATCAACATTAAATTTGTTCGTCAACACAATATAAATACTCCCGCTAAATAATCTAGCGGGAGTATAGTCATGGAAAGATGATATAGGTATTTTACTGGCAATACCAGGCGTCCCAGCGATTAATATCCCAGTGTGCAGAGCCGAGCTGATACAGTTTGCAGTAGTAGCTATTTATGTCTACACTTCTGTATACGACCGTGACTGGACTTAGGCGCAATATACACTGCCAACTAGTGGCAGAGCTGCCATGCGTTGTACCGGCAACACTTCCGCCGTATTGGTTGATGCACGCCTGGTGCACGTTGACACTGCTTCTGGTTGCCGCATTTGCACTGGGGGTGAAAGCCACCAGCATGCATACTGCTGAAAATAGGGCTATTGCCGACGCGCGAATGCGCGATAACTTGCGACTTTTCATGTCGCATCACTTCCTTTTGGTTTAGGCTCGACGAAACGCGGGTGCGCCTCATCTCACCCATGACAACATACGCGGAAACTATGACTAAATTACCGATATGGACGGTGCGAATTACTCTTCGCGTCCGCCGAATCGCCCGAAGAGAATTTTGCGAAGGTAGCGGATCACTGGCTCGGCTTCGGTCAGGCGAAACGCGCGCGAAAGTCCGAGGTAGACCGCGATGCTCACGACGCCGATGACTGCGAGTCGCGATAGAACCATTGCGAGATTTTGGTTCGCGAACTCGAGGTTCAGGCCGCGTGCGAGCGAATATGTCACGACGCTCATGAGCGCGGTCGCGATCGCCATGCGCGCCACGCCGCTCCAAAAATCGCGGTTAAAAATGCCCGTCACGCGCCGCCGCATCAAAAATCCTTGCGCGAAAATCTCGAGCGTCGCCCAGATGAGCTGCGCGAACGCGAGCGAAGCGGCGCCCATGCGCAGCGCAAAAACCATCCACAGCTCGGCGCCGACCGCGATCGAAAACGCGACGAGCGAAATCAACAGCGGCGTTTTCGTGTCCTGCTGCGCGTAAAAACTGCGCGCCGCGATCTGATATACGCTACGAATCAAAATCACGATCGTCAAAATCCCGAACAAGCTCGCGATCGTGGAATTTCCGCCAGCCTGGATGATCGACACGAGGTAGCCGCGCGCGAAAAACGAAATCGCGGCGACTGGCAGCGACAACCACAAAATCACGCGCATCGTTTCGCGGAGTTCTTTGCGGAACAGATCTGGCCGGCCCTGCCCGATGCGCTCGGTCATCTGCGGGAATGCGGCCGTCGAAATCGCGACGCCGATGAGATTGATCGGCATGTTATAGAGCGTGTCGGCCTGCTGGTATGCGCGGATCGTACCCTCGGCCATGCGCGACGCGAGATTTGTGTCGATCATCGTCGAAATATAATCGAGCCCTTGGTCCGCCGAGCGCGCCGGTAGCAGCGTTAGGACTTTGCGAAAACCGTGATTCCGCCAGTAGATTTTGAATTCGTAATTGAAGCCGAGCCCGATGAGGCCGAGGCAGGAAACGAGCAGCTGTAACACCGCGCCGAGCACGACGCCGAGCGCCACGCCCATGATTCCGCCCGCGAAAATCTGGTGCCCAAACAGCGAGATTCCGTTCGTGAAAACCGTCGCGCCGATGATAATGCCGATGTTGTAGATCATGGGCGCCATCGCGAAAAACACGAATCGCCCGACGGCTTGTTGGATCGAGGCGATGACGGTCGCGATCGCGAAGAGAAAAGGGTTGATCGCGATGATGCGCATCATCGATGTCGCGAGCGCTTGGCCAGATTCGCTCATGCCCGGCCCGACGATATATTTCACGAAAATCGGCGCGAAAATCATGATCAAAATGCTCGCCGCGAGCGTCACGAGCGCCAGGAAATTCAACATCGAGCTCGACAACTGCCACGCGCTTTTGCGGTTTCCTTTCGCGAGCCGGTCGTTGAAAACCGGGATGAACGACACCGACAGCGCGCCCGTCACGAGGATCGTGTACATGAAATCCGGGATAATGAACGCGGCCGTGTAGGCGTCGATGCCGAGTTTATATGTGGTGAGATACATGCCGTTCAGGAGCCGGTCGCGGTAAATCCCGAGCACGGCGGACATCATCGTCGAGCCTGCGAGCAACGTCGCCGCGAGCCGCACGGAGATTTTTTGATTGGCGCGAGCGAGCGCGGTGACGAGGCGATTTTGGCGGCGGCGGCGTTTTTCGAGATTTTCCTGATGGATTTTGAAGTCGCGATGTTTCTCGAAATTCGCGGCGCGCTCGGTATAGTCCGCGAGCAAATCGCCCGGATCCGAGTTGAGCACGATGTCGCGCGGGCTGTCGTCGTCAGTTTTTGCGCGGGTTTCGTCGTCTTTCATCCTGATATTTTAGCACGAAATTCGCGATTTTGCGAGATGTTTTTTAAAACGGAAATTTGCGAAAACTAAATTTTGATTTTTTGCGCGCTATTCCAAAATCTGCAAAAAATGTTAAAATAAATGTATGGAAAATATCCGAAATTTCTGCATCATCGCGCACATAGACCACGGGAAAAGTACGCTCGCGGATCGCATGATGGAGCTCACTAACACCGTAGAAAAGCGCGAAATGAAGGCACAGCTGCTCGACTCGATGGACCTCGAACGCGAGCGCGGGATCACGATCAAGCTGACGCCCGTGACGATGAAATGGCGGAATTGCGAATTTAATTTGATCGACACGCCGGGGCACGTGGATTTTTCATACGAGGTTTCGCGATCGCTCGCGGCGGTTGAGGGCGCGATTTTGGTGGTCGACGCGACGCAAGGCGTGCAGGCGCAGACGCTGCAAAATCTCTATCTCGCGCTCGAACAAAATCACGTGATTGTCCCGGTGCTCAATAAAATCGACTTGCCGGCGGCGGACATGCCGAAAGTCTCGCGCGAAATCGTGAATTTGCTCGGCGGGAGCGCGGACGAAATTATCGGGATTTCCGCGAAAACCGGCCTCAATGTCGAGCGCGTTTTGGACGCCGTGCGCGACAAAATCCCGGCGCCAAAAGGCGAGTCCGCGGCCCCGCTCCGCGCGCTGATTTTCGACAGCTACTACGACGAATTTCGCGGCGTGATTTTGTACGTGCGGATCGTCGATGGCGAAATTAACAGAGGAGACGAGATTTTTATGATGGCGACAAAAACGAAAGGTGCGGCGCTCGAGATCGGAAAATTGACGCCGAAAATGACGAGTTTTTCACGGCTCGCTACGGGCGAAATCGGTTACATCGTGACGAATCTCAGGTCGACGCGGGACGCGAAAGTCGGTGACACGGTTAGCCTCGCGAAGTATTTTGCGTCGTAAAAAATCGCGAAAAATCGTGAAAGAATAATTATAAAAAATCGCAAAAACTCGTCCGGAAAAACGCAAAAAAATTCGCAAAAATTTACGAAAAAACGCAAAAAAATCGCACGAAAGATCAGCAAAATTTCCTGAGAAAAACGTGCTATAATATGCTCATGACAAAGCAAAATGTTCCTTTTTCGGCGCCGGATTTTTCGCTCAAAAGTAGCGACGGCGCCACGCATACGCTCGGCGATTTTCGCGGAAAGTGGGTCGTGCTGTATTTTTATCCGAAAGACGACACGCCGGGTTGCACCACGGAGGCTTGCAGCATGCGCGATAGTCGCGATGAATTGACGGATCTTGGCGCAACGGTGATCGGAATTAGTCGCGACGAAGCCGCGTCGCATGAAAAGTTCAAGACGAAATACAATCTCAGTTTCACTTTGCTGAGTGATCCGGACGCGAAAGTCATCCGCGATTACGGTGCGTGGGGTGCGAAACAATTCGGTCGCGAAGGCGTTTTGCGCAAAACGTTTATCATCGACCCGGACGGTCTGGTTGTTAAAGTCTACGGTCGCGTTACGCCGCTAGGTCACGGAAAACAGGTCGTCGATGAGTTGAAACGTTTGCAGGCGGATCGATAGAAAACGCGGTAAAATTATTCGCAAAGCGGCATTGATTGTAGATAAAGGCACTGGAAAACACACCATCTCTCTATTGATGGGAATGGCAAATGGGCTAATATCACAACTATCGTTAATCACCAACTATCGTCCTGACTCATGGCGTAAAACCGGCTTAATTATCCATGATAAGGAGATTTTATGGATTGTAAGTCAGCACTAAAAACAATTAATGAAACGGATCTATGGAGTTTTGTTGATAGAGCAATGAAGATCTTGGTTGATGTCGAAACCAGCGAAGATCTTGAGCTTGACGAAATTCTAACTCTTGCTGCGCGCGCCATGGGCTCGGAATGCTCTGAAATTGAGTGTAAAAAGTATTTTGCGGAGCTAAAGCGCAAAATCGCGGCACTCGAATGAAGCTTGTAATGGCCTTGCGTTCGTGCTATAGTGACCATGTGATGAAACATAGCAAGAATACTTTACAGATTTTTACCGTCATTGTGGCGGTGCTCGCACTTGTAATAGCAATCGCAAACTCGATTTATTTGGTCATGCTCGATCCATATGTGGCGAAGAATTCGATGTCTTCGTATGAGGAAAAGGCTC
>JBAQVB010000071.1:0-3785 GCA_049297855.1 Candidatus Nanoperiomorbaceae bacterium | reverse complement strand
TATTTGGAGAAAAAAATCCGGCAGATTTATGCATTTGGTGAAGAAATCACAGTGCGGTATCTGACATTTTCTGAAAATTTCACATATGTTTTATACCGGGGACAAAAACCGATCGGCATTATCAGTCTTCATAAACCGGGATATCATACACCCGGGGAATTATATGATGAGCTTGTCTGGATGCATGAGGTGAGGCAGGAGACCGCCGTGCATGTTCCGCAGATATTTAATGGTCGGAATGGGGGTTTTCTCTATGCAGTGACTTTGCCGGATGATGGCGGGAGATATTATTTCTCTGTTACGGAGTATCTGCCGGGAAAGACCTTGGAATCGGCTGAAGATGGGTGTGCGGAGGCGTGGGCCGAACGGGTAGGAGAAATAACAGCAATGCTCCATGTTCAGTCCTGTCGCCGTGCGACTGCCCGTCCCCAGCTGAATTGTTTCCAATGGGATCTGCCGCGTACGCTGGGAGCGCAGGCCCGATGGGGAAATTTCAATCTGTATCCGGTCAAGCAAGATGAACAAGATATGTTGAACAAAGCAGCTCGGAAAATTATAGAACAATTGCAGATATATGGCAAAAGTGACGCAAATTATTTTCTTATTCATGCGGATCTTCATACGGGTAACCTGATGACGGAAGGATCTGAAGTATCGCTGATTGATTTTGATGACTGCGGCTATAGCTGGTTTTTATACGATCTGGGGGCGTTTATGAGCCGGCAGAGTGTTCATCTGCAAGCTGTTATCGACAGCTGGTGCAGTGGCTACGAACGGATTCGACCGCTGTCTGCGGCAGATATACAGATGATTCCTGCGTTTGTGCTTATGCGGCGTTTGGTCCGCTTGGGATGGCTGGCGACACGTAAGGACAATGATGTCGTTTCCCAAGATGAACGCCGCTATCTGGAAAAAACGCTGGAATTAGCCGGTATCTTTGTATAATTGGATTTTGCCAGAAAACGATTTTTTCATGATGGAAAAATGGCAGTATACATGCATTTAAAAGGGAGCGGATACATTTGAAAACACAAATCAATCCATCAGGTATGCCCAATGGGTTTTCATCAGAATTACTGCATAATTTGGATATGGATGAACAAAATCTGATCAAACGACGTATGAATGTATTAGGTTCGTCATACAAGCTGATGTATCATCATCCTGTAGAATTTGTCCGCGGTGACGGCATGTATTTGTATGATGCGGCCGGGGTGCCATATCTGGACTGCTATAATAACGTCGTATCTGTCGGTCATTGTAATGCTCGGGTCGCGGAAGCCGTGGCCCGGCAGATATCTACGCTGAATACACATACGCGGTATCTCCATCCGGCGATTCTGGATTATGCGGAACGATTGCTGGCGACATTTCCAGCACCACTTAAGCGGGTTATGTTTGCTTGCACCGGCAGTGAAGCTGTAGATTTGGCACTGCGGATTGCATTTTCCCATACCGGTGCTGACGGTGTGATTATTAGTGAGTTTGCTTATCATGGCACAACGATGACTGCATCCTCCGTATCTCCTTCTTTGGGACAGTCGGTTCCGCTGGGCCAGCACGTTCGTACTGTACGGGCACCGCTTGCTTACCGGGAAGAGGTTGCGGATGTTGGACTGCGGCTGGCACGGGACGTGGAGGAGGCTATTGATGATCTGGAACGCCACGGCATTCGTTTTGCCGCTTTTTTGGCAGACTCCATTTTTTCCAGTGATGGTCTGGCCAGCGATCCGGCAGGATTTCTGCAGCCCGTCATTGAGGTTGTTCATCGTCGCGGCGGGCTGTATATTGCTGATGAAGTGCAGCCGGGATTCTGCCGGACTGGTGATGCCTTTTGGGGCTTTCAGCGGCATCATATTGTGCCGGATATTGTTGTTATGGGCAAACCGATGGGAAATGGCATGCCTATTTCCGCATGTGTGACAGCTCCTGATTTTCTGGAGCAATTCAGTCAATGCCGGTATTTCAATACGTTTGGCGGCAATCCTGTTTCTATTGCTGCCGCCGCGGCAGTACTGAGCGAACTGCAGGAACGGGATCTTTTGAAAAATTGCCGTACCGTTGGTGCGCTTCTCAAAGGAAAGTTACAGGCCTTGCAGAAAAAATATGACTGCATCGGAGATATTCGCGGTACCGGCTTATACTGGTCTATTGAATTCGTCAAAGATCAAAAAACAAAGGAACCCGATGCGGCATTGACGCTGGCAGCTGTCAATGCTTTGCGTGAGGCCCATATTCTTGTCAGCACTTTTGGACTGTATGAAAATTGCATGAAACTACGGCCGCTGCTTATTATGGAACCGCAGCATGTCGATCAATTTGCAGATTCCTTAGACTGCGTATTGGAACGGCTGACGGTTCAGCAGCACGCTGTCTATTAGCCAGATTTGTAAAAAATACTGTTGACTGCTTTAGGTTAGCAGCTAACGGTATTTTTGGGCTCTATGCCAAATGTTGGGGTGACTCAGTAGTTGCCCTATATATGAAGGGAACATGCAATGGGGTGTTCCTCTTTTTCTTTGTATAGCAGCATCCATAAACAATATATAGTTTCGAAAGCGAAAGAAATTACGAATACCAAAGCAAACCTGTTTTAATACTTTATATCTTGTTATATCCATTTATATCCATGGAAGTAGTGAAAATGGATGGCATTAATAATACTGTTAAACCAATCCGTAAAGGAGTGTAGCAGAGACTTGAATTCTACTACTAGTCAGGAAGCTTGTACCAATTCCAGCCAGGATTGTAGGAAATATATCGCAGACTGTTTCATGGGCATACGTAATACCTTATAAAAACATTCTTTTAAAGTATAGGCAATGCGCAGGTCATCGGACTGTGCCAGTCTTTTAGACAAATGAGCTCATCGTCTGTCAGGGTACAGCCGGATTTGGTTAACATTTTTTTTGTTACGCTTGAAATAGAGGCGGCGATGATCTCATTGGTGCTGAATCCGTTTCTGTACGTTTTTTCATCACCCCGAGTACCTGACGAACAATATGATACTTGTCGCAGATAATAGCAGCATTGGGAAACATGCATTGTACGACCAAACGAAATAAAGGAGAGGAATCCATGACTATATAATTGACGGTCTTGCGCATGGCGTAGGGGTAGGTGGTAAAATAGTATAGTAATTGTTGGGTATTCCGTTGTGGTAAGATATCGAGTACTGTTTTTCTGGCGGGATCAACTAGGGCTATCTGGTATGTTTGCCCCTGTGCGTTCTCCCGGAATTCATCCAGCGACAAGATAGCAGGAAGCGCAACCGGCTTGCTATAGGAAATGCAGTCAAAATGCCGAAGGACGGTAGTGATCGACACGTGTAATCTGTCGGCAATATCGGTAAAACTTTGTTTGCGAGCGCATTCGCGAATTATGGTGAGTTGATGGCGTCGTTGGTATGGCTGCACTAAGGGAGTGCAGGATAAAAGGAATGACCGCAAGTGGCACCGACATAGCGGCGTTTATGGAGGCAGGCATATACGGGCACCTCATCCATCCATGTCAAGAGAATGTTTTGTTGCCGATAGTCTTTTACTCGGGAAGTCAGGGAATGACAGTAAGAGCACTGACAGGAAATGCGAGAAAATTCTATAAAAATGATTTGTTAAACCGGGATTTTAGATCGGATGAGCCGTTAAAAAATGCGTTATGGATATAACAGAGATCAAAGCGAAGGGCGGTAAACCATCGCTCAAGTACTGCAACCGATATACGATCCACTATTTGCTGATGGTAGTTATGGATACCGCCCGAAACGGAATGCGCAACAAACTATT
>JBAQVB010000070.1:0-5330 GCA_049297855.1 Candidatus Nanoperiomorbaceae bacterium | reverse complement strand
GACCACCAGCTGATCGCCGTCGAGGACTTCCGACCGAAGTTCCTGGCCAAATCCACCATGGCCAAGAAGGCCGCTGATGCGGCCGTATCCACCATCAAACGCACGTTGATCGAGTATGCCGAGCGGGCTGGCCGGAAGGTGGTGCTGGTGCAGCCCGCCTACACGACAATGACGTGCAGCGGATGCGGGACGAGAGCCAAGGACCGCCTTCTGCTGGACGAACGCACCTTCGTGTGCACGCACTGCGGTCTGATTGCCGACCGCGACGTGAACGCCGCCAGGACGATCCTGGCTACGGCAGAACGGGGCCGTACTTCTGTTGAGAGCGTCAGACATTCGGAACCTCCTTTCGAGGTTTCGGGTGCAGCTTGAGGTTGAAATCCCCCGCCTTTAGGCGTGGGGAACCGTTAAGTTAGCCTCCTGGCTCCGAGGGTTACATCCATGGTGGGTGATCCTGCGGTGAGCGAGATTCCGGTGATGCGTGCGGTCCAATCGATGCCGAGGGCGGTGCGGGTGATCTGTACGACGTCCCCGACGGAGAGCCTCGGGTCGGTCTTGACGGTGGCCTTGGTGGCGAGGGCGATTCCCTGCTGGATGAGGCCTTGGCTGCGCGCCACGTCGGCGGCCTGGGGGGCGCTGGTGATCGTCGACGAGTCTGCCGAGTAGGCCTTGACGCGCTCCCCGATGGCTTCGATTGATACCGACGAGCTGTGATCCTCCCAGAATTCTGTCCCGCCGGTCGCGGTGGTGTCGTCGGTGGCCTGTGTCTGCCAGGTGACGCCGATGACATTGACGACCGCCGAGTCGTCGAGGGTCGTATCCATGTCGGAGATCCGGCAGTTCGGGCCCTCTATCCACAGCGCGGCGGGGGATGTGGCGAGCACATCGGTGATGGGCTGGCAGCAGGCGACGCCGAGCTCGTCGACATACAGTTCCTGCCCGAGCTGCCCGGACAGCGTTGTTGCCTCCTTCCATGCGTCCCCGCCAAGGGCTCCGATGGTGGCATCTGCGGTGAGCAGATAGCCGGGATCCATGATGCGGCGTGGCAGCCACGGGGCGCGGCTGTAGATCGTTGAGGCGACGGCGGTGGCGATGCTGGTCCCGGCGGTGGCGAGGAGCGGTTCGCGCATCCCGGCCTTGCGAACCCAGTCGGCACGGTCTGCGAGTTTTGCGCTGGCCTTGACGTTGTCCTTCGTGGACTGTGATCGACTGATGGATACAGGGTGCAGGAGTGCCTTCTGCCACGTGTACGGGGTCCCGTCGTCGCCTCGCACGCCGATGATGACGGCAAGCTCGGTCTTGGTGCGCGGGTCCAGGACGTTGACAGCCCACTGGATGGTCGCGTCGACGGTGATTTCTCCCTGCGCACGAATGTCTGCCGTGCTGTCGAGTGTGAGGCTGGCGGAGATGACCGGCAGGCGGTCCCCCGCGTGAGGTCCGGTGGTGACGATCACGTGGTCCTCGATCTGCGCGGATCCTGCGATCAGCTGGTCGAGGGTGCGCGGCGTGGGGAGTAGCAGCGTGGGGACGATCAGCGCACCGGACACGGTCGAGACTGCGGCGACCCTGCCGGACGATGGGCTGGTCAGATCGGCCGTGGCTGTGGCGGTCGAGGATGCCTGTGCGCTGCCGGACGATGGGCTGGTCAGATCGGCCGTGGCTGTGGCGGTCGAGACGGCGGCGGATGTGCCCGATGCGGCTCCGGTGTCGATGTAGGTGGCCGTGGCTGTGGCGGTCGAGACGGCGGCGGATGTGCCCGATGCGGAGAGAGTGGCGGGGGTGTAGCCGACAGTGACGCCGACCGCGTCGATTCCGCCTTCTCCCCCACCGCTGTATGTCGCTGAGCATCCGTCTGCCAACTGGGCCCATGTCGGCAGCGGTGACGTATAGGTCGCGGTCTGTGTCGGTGTGCCGGATGCCGTCGGGTGGGCCGAAAGGATGGTATTGACCCCGGCGTCACGGAAATAGACATACTTTGATACGTTGAGGGAGCCATTGGCGCTGACGACAGTGACCGTGAACGAATCGATGGACAGCGGGGACTCACCGATGGCAGACTGGACGCCGGAGAATACTGCCGCATTCCAATACCCGAACACCCCGTCCGGCGCGCCGAGAATCGCCGCGTCGCCATTTCTCTGGGATGTCGCCCAGATGATGCCTGTGGAGGCCATGGCAGGTCAGTCCAAGGTAATGGAGATGGCGCCGACCGCATGGGAGAGCTTCCCGCCGATCGCGACAGCCTGCGAGGTGGCCAGCGGCGTCCAGTCGGTGCGCTGCGTGCCGCCGGTCGCCGCCGAGAAGATCGCGAAATGGGTGACCGTCCCGGCGGCGGTTGCGGCGGCGGAGGTGATCGCCGACGAATTCGCCTTGACCGACGGCGTGGCCGCAGTGGCGTCCGACCACCCGGTGGCTCCGACGGAGGTGCGCGCCAGCCCGGAGAACTCCGAGGTTCCGTTCGTCGAATAGGCGACCGCATCGCCCGCACCGGATGTGGGGAACCGAAGATCAAGAATCGTGACCTGCTCTGCCTGTGAAAATCCCGCCATGAGAACCTCTCTCAATCGTTGGGCTGCGACACCCATGCATAGGTGATCTGCCACGCGTCGACGTTGATTGTCGATGCGACGCGTGGTTCCGAGAATGACGTGACCCTGAACAGGTCCGTGCGGCCAACCACACCGGACTGCGATTCCGGCCACTTGTACCGCAGGCGCCGCCCCGAGGTGAGCAGGCTGCGCACCTTCGGCAGGGTCGCGGCATCCTGCACCAGAAGAGTGGTCTGCCCCGACGGATCGAGCGCCGTCAACTGCTGCACATGCTGAGATGGGCTGTCGATCCATGCAGTGACCGTCGCTCGCAGATCGGTTACCAGGCCCTTGTCCTCGTCGAGTGCCAGCAGGAACACTGCGGCGGTCGGGTCCGTATCGTCGATCAGCCACTGCGCATGGTCGACGGATCCCCCCGTCGCCACCGTCGCCCAGTCTGACCAGTCGTCGTCCTGCGGGTCGTCTCCAATGCGCGCCGAGTACGATCCTGCCTCCACGAAGTCGTCCATGAGCACCGAAGTGTTGATGGTGGTGTCGAGCACCAGCTGCCCGTCGCGCCGCACCTGGAGCAACGACCCGGATGGCATCGCCGTGGACACCGCCAGCTCGTAACCTCCAAGCCCAGAGGCGATGTTCTTGATCTGGTGCACCGACACGACGGGCTTGGGGATGGGGGCCACTGCGATCGTCCAGGTCCCGGTGGCTGAAGCGCCCAGCTGGTCACCGTTCTGCACAACCCGGGCCGTGACCGTCAGGGGTCCGTCGTCCAGTCGGGGGAGTTGCACCGGCGATGTGGCAGATGTGACGGTCTGCGTGCCCGATGCCTGCGTGGCGGTGACACTCCACCCGGTGAGGATGGCGCCCGACGCCGCGGACCCGGACAGTGTCACCGTCGGTCGGCGCACCGTGGTGGAGGACAGCGTCATGGTGGGGGCTGCCGGTGTGGCGCGTCCGATGAACGACGCTGACGACCACTGCGACGACAGCGTCCCTGTTGCCGCTGTCTGCACGGCCACGGCCACAGACCAGGTGCTACCCAGCGCCCACCCAGACATCGCCACGGTCGATTCCTGCGACGAGACCCATGCCTGCGTCGACTGCCATGCCGAACCTGACCAGTACTGAGCTGCACCGCCATCCTGGGTGCGACGGATCGAGTAGGCACTCTGCCCCGCGATCGGATCCCACGAGACAGACCACAGCGACAAGCAGTCGACCGATGACGAGATCGGAGGATCCAGCACCGGTGTGGGGATCGGAGGATAGGCGAGCAGCACGACAGTTTGCAGCCACCCCGTCGAGATCCCGGACGGCGCATTCGCCACGAATCCGGGGGGCGAGGTGGTGCCTGAGATCGTCAGATCGGAGATCCCCGGGTTACCATCCGAAACGCGGGCCGAGTCATTCGAGGGTGCGGTGATGATCCCATCGCCGTAGGAGACGTGCAACACGGTCGACGGACCCTGCTGCCATGCCGCCGGGAAGGCGTCCGCCTTCCCGAAGATCCGCGCCCCCTGCACCTCAGCCACATACGAGAGGCCTGAATACCGCAGCACCGTCGATGTGATGATAACCCCCGACGTATCTGCCCCAAACCGGATGGGTCCAGTTCCGGATGTAGTGGCCGACATCGACATGATGTAGACGGCGCCCTCCTGCGGATGCGTCGCCCTCCAGATGCTCGCCATGGATGCCAACGGGCTCGATGTGGTCGGGTACAGGAAGGATCGCTTCGAAAGGAGCGTCCATCCTGACGGCGTCTGCAACGACGGAAGCGGATCCGCCACCACGCTGCCACCCGTCGGATATGAATCGACAGTGACGACGGCGATCAACATGTCACCAACCGCAGAGGTCACGATAAGCGAATCGTTGCCGACGTAGCTCGCGACGAAACTCATATCCTTGCCCCCACGGCAGCACCGAACTCGGCCACGACTTCCTCAGCTTTCGTGCGCATTGTTCCCAGCAGCACGCCATCCGAATCGACGACGACCAGCTGATTCGGCATCGTCACGCCGCCGTAGTCGATGACGCGTTTGCGGCTGGCGGTGGCTGGGATCTGCACGACGATCGGGGACGAGCCGGATCCGTAGCGCGCCGAGCGGTCGACGGTGTCCCAGGTGGGGCGCACCTGGCCACCGGATGCGAAGCGGGGGACGTTGCCGGTCTGGTTCATGTAGTGTAGCCGGTCCATGCCGATGGCGCGGACCGCAGAGGCCTTGAGGACGTACTCGCCGTTCGACAGCCATGCCGGGATGGAGTCGCTGGTGGCGGTTCCCGGCCCGGAGATGTAGCCGCCGGTGGCCTTGTTGGCGATCGGGATGCCGTCGCTGGACGAGATGGTGTAGTTGGTGGTCTCGACTCGGATGTGCACCGTCTTGTCCTGGATGGCGTCGAGTGCCGCCTGGGCGGCGTCGATGCCCTGCCTGTTGAGGATCGAGATGATCTCGGTCTGTTTCTCGGCGGGCAGCTCCTGGATCCGTGCATACACATTCTGCACCTGGCGCGCCGAAGCGTCGGCTGTTCCGTTGTTCGTCACATTGGTGGACACGTTGGTGGGGATCAGCTTGTACCGGTCGGCCAGCTGGTTCGCCTGGTCGCTTGTCATGCCCATCTGCTGGGCGGCGGCGACGAAGCTGTCACGTGCCGACTGGGTTTTCGAGTTCACCTCGTCGGTGGTGGCACCCTGCGCGATCATCGCGTCACGCAACGCCGTCGACGACGACGCGATGTCGTTGAGGGCCTTCATGTTGTCCCGGCCGGCCTGCGTGTTCAGGT
>JBAQVB010000069.1:0-21327 GCA_049297855.1 Candidatus Nanoperiomorbaceae bacterium | reverse complement strand
TGCATAAATAAATGCCAAGAGATTAAAAATTGGCTGCGTTAAAATTAGGTCAAAAACGTTCATATTAACCATTATAACAGGTTCGACTAAGTTTTAGAACTGGTAGATTTCAGTGGTGTATTTTGATTCGTTAGAATATCGCGCAAGGGTGGCACTAGTTGTTGAATCAGTTCTTCCGATGGCATAGTTTTAATGTTTTGATTATAGATTGTGATCACTAAATCTACGCCAACACCCGGCTTGGCAAAGGTTTTCAACGCCCTACGCGCTATTTCGTAAGTGCGCCGTCGCGTCCGATTACGATCAACCGCACGTTTGAAAATTTTTTTACTCACAACCACCGCGACTCGCGGCGAATGACGATGGGGATTATGAATATATTTAATCGCCAAAGATCGACAACGCGCCATTCTACCACGCGTCAACACAAATTTAAGTGCGCCGTGACCATGAAAACGAAATTTTCGGGCAATCATTTCATTATTTTAACACAACTTAGTCGTTAGTTTTCCACGGTTTTTTAACGATATTTTGATCCTACTTTAATTAATTTCATGTTTTAATAAAAAATATTATTATAATTAAGCAAATATTACTTTGACATAAAATCGTATATATTTAAGACTTGACTGGCATGATAATATGTTTATAATCATCATTTTCACCCATTAATAACACTGGTGCGAGCTTGCCCGAGAAACGTAATTTTACGTTATTACTTGTGATGAAATTCAGAGCATCTAGCAAATATTTCGAATTCAAACTAATATTACCGTCGCCGTCGCCACCGACTTCAGCGTCGATGGATGAGTTATTTTCACCCAATTCACTTGCTAAAGTAGCTACTGAAATATTTTGTTGCTCTGTGGAGGCTTTAAGAATAATCGAACCGGCTGCCGAGTGCGCAAAAATGCTAGCAACTCTCACGACGCGGATAAATTCCGCACGATCGACCACTACTGAAAAATCCGCTTTAGTCGGTATAAGCTGTTGATAATCGATAAATTTACCATCAATCAGACGCGAAGTGAGATTCACATCGCCCAGTATAAAACTGATTTGTTCATTGTTTATTTTAATGGCAATATCCGTTGTATCGTCACTAATTAAACGCGAAACTTCCAACACAGTTGAGGCCGGCACGAGTGCTTCGATCGAAATTTTCGAGCTGCTCATATTTTTTTCCGCCAAACGATAACCGTCAGTCGCCACCATCATGAGTTTGTCCGATGTGGTATAAAAATAAACGCCGGTCAAAATTGGACGCGCCGTATCGGCGCTCGCGACTGGCGCCACCGCAATAATCGCCTCGCGTAAAACATCACTCGCTACGATTAATTCTTTGGCATCAGTCACTTCGGGCAACGCCGGAAACTCATCAGGATTGCCACCATTAATTACGCTAGTAAAACCGCCGGCGCTGATCTTAGTTTTAACGCCATCATTTTCCAAAATGACCGGAACGTGTGGCAAATTATTAACAAAATCCGCTAATAATCGCGCCGGCACCGCCACTTGGCCGGCTTGGTCAATTTTCGCAGTGATTTTGGCAGTAATGGCCACTTCGAGATCGGTTGCTGAAATAGTTAACTGTTCATCATCAGTTTTAAGTAATACATCAGCTAGAATTGGTAATTGTCCACGTGCGCTAGCGATCCGCGAAACGGCAACTAGGGCTTTATTGAGATTTTCTTGTGTAACTTCGATTTTCATAATTTTTTCGCGAATTTATTAACGCGTCCTTTCCTTTATTAAAATATAATTATAACAATAATAAACTATGTGGAAAAAGTGGAAAATAAGTAATTTAACAGATGAAAATAGCGGTTTTTTAATTGGTGAAAATTGGTGGACGCGATTGTTGGAAGTTGGTGTAAAGAATCGATTTATCCACTGTCGCGCGTACCAAAATTGGTCATATCCCGATACGTGTGTAAAACCAGCCACAATTTTATCCATCAATAAGCGACCGTTTTGACGCAAGATTAACACCGTTTTTCCACCACCACAGCAACTAAACTTATTCATAAATTGCATTACGTACATTATTAACTTTTTCCCGTACGGTGGCGTTTAATTGAATTTCACGCTCAATTTTACGAATTGAACTCATGGCGGTTGTATGATCTTTGCGTCCTAATTCATGTGCAATTTGTGGAAATGACAATTTTAATTCAGTGCGCAATAAATACATGGCGATTTGACGTGGAAAGGCAACGTAACGATCGCGCGCCGGGCTACAAATATCAGTCGGTTTGAGATCGAAATATTTGGCGGTTTTTTCAATAATCATACGTGGCGTCAAGTGTTTGGGTGCGACGAGTCGTGAACTGGCTAATAACTCAGCGGCGAACTCTGGCGTAGGTGTAATTTGTTGCATCTCGGCGTAGGCTAAAATTTGATTAAGTGCGCCCTCTAGCTCGCGCACGTTGGTTTTAATGTTATTAGCCAAGTAGTCAATTGTCTCATCCGGCAGCGTGACGGTTGAGTTAGCGGTTTTAATTTGAATAATTGCGACGCGTGTTTCATAATCCGGCAAGCCAATATCAATTGCCATGCCCATAAGTAGACGCGAGCGCAGTCGTTCCGGCAACGTCGGAATTTTAGCCGGCGGTTGATCAGCGGCGATGACGATCTGTTTATTGTTTTGATGTAGCACATTAAAAGTGTTGAAAAACGCGTCAATATTTTTTTCTTTGCCGGCAATAAATTGAAAATCATCGATAATGAGCGTGTCGATTTCACGGTATTTGCTGGTGAATTCCCCTGGCGTTTTGTTACGAATGTGATTAATAAAGTCATTCACGAAAGTTTCGGTCGACACGTATAAAACCTTTTTATCGGGGTGCTTGACTATGATCGCGTTACCGAGTGCTTGAATCAAGTGCGTTTTACCTAAGCCCACACCACCGTAAATGAAGATTGGGTTGTAGCGTTCACCGGGATGTTCAGCCGCCGCTTGTGCCGCCGCATAAGCTAGATCGTTAGATCCACCGACAACGAAATTATTAAACTGATAACGTGCATTAAGATTAGAATTAAACTGTTCAGTGGATTTACTAGTATGATGCAACTTTTTATCCGAAATAACGGCGACTTCCTCGTTGCGATGCTCGCGATTTTTACTAGTGATAAAAATCAAATTAGGTCGCACATATCCTTTTTTAACGAGGATAGAATCGATAATGTCGGCAAATTTTTTCTCAAACTGAGTGCGCGCAAAAATATTATTAACTTCGATTGTGAGCGTGGTGCCACTAATATTCACCAGGTTGGATTTATGCCAAAAAGTAGCATAGGATGACGGCTCGATCAAAAGTTCAGCTTCGCCACAAATGGTATGCCAGAGCGACGCTTCATCGATGCTCGTAAAATTTTTTCGATCTTCTGACATTTTTACCTCAGTCATGATAGATAAATTTTAGCACAATTTACGAGTTTTCCACAACCGCGAGTTAGCTAATCTTTGTTGTGTTTTTTCATTAAACGATTAATAGTGGTCAGTTAGCGTTTTGACTACTTAAGTACGGCTGTGGATAATTACTAAAAAATAGTGGAAAAACTAATCCGTGTCAACTGGAACGTGATTTCTGGCTTGCACAGATGCAACGAATCTGTTACAATAGCCATATTATGCCAAAGAGAACATATCAACCCCACAATCGTCACCGTGCTCGTCGACATGGCTTTCGGGCTCGCATGAGTAGCAAGGCTGGCCAAATCGTCCTGAAACGACGACGCAGTAAAAAGCGCGCCACCGTGGCGACTATCACTAAATAAAATCCCCGAGTGGGATTTTATTTTTATCTGTTACGGCCTGCTATAATGAGTAAATGATTGAGAGCCTGCGTTTGCAAAATTTTCGTTCACACCGCGATTTTTTCGTGCAGCTTCAGCCGGGTCCAGTTATTGTCACCGGCAATAATGGCGTTGGCAAAACGACAATTTTGGAAGCAATTTATTTAGCACTAATCGGTAAATCATACCGTTCTAATTTTCGCGATATTATCACGATTGGTCAAACTTGGTGGCGGATTGACCTAACTTTAACAGATGCGATGCGCACTATTAAATTTCAAAACAACCAAAAAGAATTTATCATAGGCAGTAAATCAACCAAAACCTTATCTAAAAAGGCGCGTCGGCCGGTGTTGTTGTTTGAGCCAAATGATTTAATGATTATTTACGGTTCGCCATCGCGTCGGCGGGAGTTTTTTGATCGCTTCATCACGCAAATCGAGCCTGATTTTGCCGTTAAACTAGCAAAATTTGATCGTGTTTTGCGCCAGCGCAATAGACTCTTAAAATCAGATATGGCCACCGCCGAGAATTTATTAGTTTGGGACGTCCAGCTGGCCGAATTATCGGTGACGATATCACAGAAACGACGTCAAATCATTCAGCAAATTAACGAACGGCTTGCTGATAATTATGTCGCGATTGCCGGTTCTACTTATGAAGAAATGGTTAAAATTAAATTTGTTAGTGAACAATATTCCAGCGCCGACATATTAAGGAGGCTCCAGATTGATTTGAGGTTTGGTTACTTAACTACTAGGCTCGGCGCTCAACGCGACGATTACGAATTTCATTTTGCAACCCAAAATGCCAAAACCAACGCTTCACGTGGCGAAAACCGCACTTTACTATTTGCGATTTTAGCCAGTTTTGCCGAGTTAATCAACCAACGATTGCACGAAAAAGCGTATATTTTGCTCGATGATGTTGATAGCGAGCTGGATCAGTGTCATCGCGAAAATCTTTATCGGGTACCTATTTTTACGCGTAATTATTTAATTGCCACCACCATCGTCTTTACTGGACAAATCTCTAATAATATTAAACTGTAGTTTACTAAAACTACAACATTTAACAGCGATTTTCTATTGCTTTAGATAGATCATTATTTTATAATAAAGTAAATGAATAGCGAGATTCAGCCACTATGCGATTTATTCGGTCTACCGACCAATCGGCGCCAACAGAACCGGCTTTTTTTTGCAAGACCAAAGACAACTAATGATTCGACGAACGATCACGATGCTGTAATTGAATTTAAACAAATTACTCGACTATATTTGGGTGACGGCCTGGAGACCGAAGTCAAGGCACTCGACGGAATTGACTTGACGATTCGGCAGGGTGAGTTTGTGATAATTATGGGCGCTAGCGGCAGCGGAAAGACCACCCTATTGAATGTGATTGGTTTGTTAGATGGGCCAACTAGTGGTGAATATTTATTGAATCACGAGGATTTTACGCGAAAAATCAGCGCTCGCCGCAAAGCCCGGGTGCGTGGTCGCCGAATTGGTTTTATTTTTCAGGATTTCAATATTCTTGATAATTTAAATGTACTCGATAATGTTGCGCTACCTCTGCAATATACGCACAGAGGTTTTAATTATCGTGACGAGCAGCGCGCCGACCGTATTTTGGCGCGGCTTGGCCTTAAAAATAAAGAATATTACACACCTAATCAACTGAGTGGTGGCCAGCGTCAGCGCGTGGCGATTGCGCGTGCGCTGATTAATCAACCCTCGATTATTCTGGCCGACGAGCCGACCGGTAGTTTAGACAGCGAAAACTCTACCATGATTATGCAGGAACTCTCGAATATTCACGCCGCTGGCAATACGATTTTAATGGTCACGCACAATCCCGACCTCTTGAGCTACGGCAGTCGAGCGATTTTCATGAAAGATGGTCGCATCGCTAAAGACGTATCACTCACGGGCAGTTCAGCGTTTAAGGTTTTTCAAAAAGTGATTACGCCAACGAACAGAAAATCGCGTACTACAAAACACCGCTTGCACCGATCAACAGCCGCCAGTGATCAGTCAAGCCCGAGGTTAAACAATGCTTAGAAGTTATCAAATTGCCAAAAAGAACCTCAAAAGTCATCGCGCGCGAACTTTTCTAACTGTTCTCGGTGTGGCAATCGGCGTTTTTATCATCACCCTCGTGTTGATTATTTCGGGTGGTTTGCGCCAGAGTTTATTGAATCAAGTGAGTACACTGAGCGACCGGCTCATTGTGGTGCGCAATAATTTTAGTAGCGCGACCGGTTTGAACGCCTTTTCACCACTCACGGTGACACCGGCCACTACTTTAAATGAAGCGGACGCAAGAGCGATTGCCCAAACTGACGGCGTGCAAGCTAGTGCGCCGATGATTTTTAGCGCCGGCACGGTACGTGGCGCCCAAAATAGTTATCAGGGAGCAGACATCGTGGCCACGACTAATGTTTTTCCGCGAGTTTTTCAGCTGAAATTTGCCTCGGGCGGTTTCTTCGATAGTAACGATCCCCAGAGTAATGAGGTGGTGCTGGGACGTAAATTAGCGGTCGGATTACTCGGCACCGACCAAGCTGCCGGTCAAATTATCAGCTTAAAGAACGCCGACTTTATTGTGGTGGGCGTGTTAGACGAGCTCGATCAGCCAATCTCGCTATCCGGCGTCGATATTGACAAAACCGCGTTTGTGCCGTTGAACCAGACCGCCCTTCTGGGCGTTGGCCAGCAGATTGGCCAAATCGTGTCCCGCGCCACAACTAATCAAATGAACAAAACTGAGGTAAATATTGCTAACGCCTTAGCTAAAAACCACGCCGATCATAGCGAATACACCATACAAACCGGTCGCAAAGCCGCCAATATATTATCAGGTTGGCTGTTGACATTAACCACAGCTGCGCTGATTTTAGCGAGTGTCTCTCTGGTGGTTGGCGGCATCGGCATCATGAACATCATGTTTGTGAGCGTGATGGAACGCACGCGCGAAATTGGCATTCGCAAAGCCGTCGGCGCCACGCGATATAACATTTTTACGCAATTTCTAGTGGAAGCATTAATCATTACGTTATATGGTGGTCTAATGGGGTTCGTGGCAGCGTATCTAGTGGGCAGTGTCATTGACCTTAATTTTTCGTTTCCACTCATAATAACGCCGGAAATTATTTTAATTGGTTTCGGTGTGCCGATATTGATCGGACTGATTTTTGGAACTTGGCCAGCGACTAGATCGGCGCGACAGGATCCGATTCGGGCGCTCAAAAACCCCAACTAGAGCCATTCAACATAGCGGTTTAATGTGTTATAATCATATCCGTAATGGTGGGTGTTAATGGCTGAGCATAAAGTGCCGCAAGACATCGAGGCGGAAGATAAAATTCTAGGTCCGTTCTCGTTTCGACAGTTTATTTATTTAATTATCGCCGCAGCTGCAGCCGCCGTCGCGTTTGCACTTGGTCGACTATTGCTGCCGCTGGCGGTTATTCCCGTACCGGTTGCTATTTTATTCCTAATCTTGGCACTGCCTTTACGCAAAGATCAACCGATGGAAACCTATTTGGCGGCTATGATTCGGTTTCTCTTCACGCCGCGTGTGCGTTTATGGAATCCGGATGGCACGGATAATATGGTGGAAATTACCAACCCGCGCATCGACGATGATCCGGTCGGCCGTAAAATTAAAGGTAACGACGCGATTAACCGTCTTTCTCTATTGTCTGACATTGAGGACTCTCGAGGTTGGGTGACGCAAGGGACGGTTAATAATACATCTGTCAATGATGAATTACTCGCTAGTGCTAATCAAACCGCCGATGTTATGGACGATAGTTCAGTGGCTGATCAATTTAATCATTTATTGGCTCAATCTGATCAAAATACGCGATCAGCCGCTGTGGCCACGATGAATAATGTGCGCGCTAATTCATCATCAAATTCAACAACTGGTACACTAGACGAAGCTGAAGCCGCGGCATTATTAGCTCGGCAAAAAGAAACTGGCGCAATCAGTGTTAATAATATTCATGAGAAGGTTATTCAGCCCATAACGAGTGTAACTACACCATCTCTACCACCAACGCCGCCACCATTATCACGTGTCGCATCACCTCCTTTAACTCAAGCACCAGTTACAACTCCTGTAACAACGCCACCACCAACCACCAATAATCAAACTTCATCCCCGGCAGCTCCAGCAATTACGTCCACGCCGGTCGACAAACCGGTTACGCCTGTTATAATGGACGACGGAAAGATTGGTGATCAAGCTCAATCAGTGCACCATCAGCCGGCCAATACGTCGGTCGAAGATTACGATGAGTTTGAGGTCGATCTACGTTAAATTGAAGGGTGGAAGATGAAACCAAATGAACAGCTCAAGCGACAACTACCAACCCCACCGGCTCCGGTGGCATCTTCGAACGTAGCACCTGCGCCTACTCCGCAAATTCCCCGCAATAATAATTCCACTCAAAATACACTACAGTTTGAAGAAATTCGCGATAATATGGTGGTGATGGGTGACGGTAGTTTTCGATCGATCGTAGCGGCGCAATCCATCAATTTTGATCTCATGAGCGAGCGTGAGCGCGAAGGTATCGAACAGTCCTATGCTGATTTTCTCAACTCGCTAACCTTCCCGATTCAGATTTACATTCGTAGTCAGCGGGTTGATCTCGGACCTTATCTCGCGAAATTACAAAAATTGCGTGACAATGAGGATAATATGTTGCTCGGCACACTGATGGACGACTATCTCCAATTTATAGATGCTCTATCCCAGGAGGCTAATATTATGGATAAATCATTTTTCATCGTGATTCCGCACTCAATTGGTGATGAAAGAAAGAAACTCGGTGCTGATAATAAATTAAAAATAACAGAATTATTTAGCAATAAAAATGCTAAATTACACGTGAAAGTTCCGGCCAATGAATATGATGGCGTGAAGACTGAAATGACCAACCGAGTCAACTTAGTGACTGACGGCCTTAATCAAATTGGTATTCACTCCGTGCGGTTAAAAACTAAGGAATTGGGCCAATTGTATTACAACATTTATAATCCAGACACAGCATTAGATCAGCCGATTGGCGATTTTCGCGAATATGAAGGTATGGCCTCGCGCAAAGGTCAAGGTGAGGCGCCGGCCGTTAACACAGGAGAAACTCTATGATAAATAATCTTATGTGGTATCAAAATCTTAATTTATCAGGAGTGGCTCATGTCTAAGAAAAAGACATCACCGGAATTGATCGCGCAACAACAGGCGCAAGAAGACGCCGAAGTTGCCGCAGCTCTCCAAAAAGGCATTACCACTCTGCGCGACTTGATCGCACCGGCGTCCATTAAATTTGAGAACAGACAATTTACGGTTGGTACGCGCTTTTGCCGCACGCTATATGCTTATGGTTATCCGCGCGTGATTTATACCGGCTGGTTGTCCTCGATCATTAATTTAGATGAAGTGATTGATTTATCGATTTATATTTATCCGGTCGACAGTGGTGTGGTCATGAATAACTTGAAGAAGAAAGTGACGCAGCTCGAGGCCTCCATGTCGGTTAACGAAGAGCATGGCATGGTGCGCGATCCGGCGATGGAGGCGGCTTACCAGGATGCTGAGGAGTTGCGCGATGAGTTACAGCTCGGCTCGGATAAATTCTTTCGTTTTGGACTTTACTTTACGATTTCTGGTGAAAATCAAGATGAACTTGATAATGCGACGCACAAAATGGAAAATATTCTCGGTCAACAAATGGTATTAACTAAGGTGGCCAGTTCACAACAAGAGGCTGGCCTCAACTCGACTATGCCACAATTTACAGATCAGCTGTCGATTCGTCACAACATGGATACTGGTGCGGTCTCAACCTCGTTTCCCTTTACTTCGGCCGACTTGACTCAGGATAACGGCATTTTATATGGAGTTAATATGCATAACAATGGTCTGGTGATCTTTGATCGATTTAGCCTCGAGAACGCTAACTTGTGCGTGTTTGCCAAGGCTGGTGCTGGTAAATCGTTTACCGTTAAATTGGAAGCGTTGCGCTCCATGATGATGGGCACCGATATTATTGTGATTGATCCGGAAAATGAATACGAAAAATTATCGGAAGCCGTCGGCGGCTCATATGTTCATTTGTCGCTCAATTCCAATACACGGGTTAACCCTTTTGATTTGCCACAAGTTACCGATAGTGACGACGGTGAGGAAACTGACGCTTTGCGGGCTAATCTGGTGACGCTACATGGGTTGTTTCGTCAAATGCTAGGTCAGGGGCAGGTGTCGGCCGATGGTACGACAGTTAACGTCTTATCCGCCCGAGAAGAGGCTGATTTAGACCAGGCTTTGATTGACACTTATGCGCGCGCCGGCATCACATCTGATCCATTGACGCATAACTCGCGCCCACCTGTGATGGCGAATTTGTATGACACCATGGTGCATATGGGTGGTAGTGGTCCCGATTTGGCGCAACGATTGCGCCAATACACCGTAGGAACTTTCGCGGGGATTTTTAGCGAACAATCAAACGTTGACATCAATAATCACATGGTGGTATTTAATATTCGCGACCTCGAGGACGAACTGCGTCCAATCGCTATGTATATCGTGTTGTCGCACATTTGGAATAAAATTCGCGCGGAAAAGCGTAAACGTATGTTAATAGTTGATGAGGCGTGGCAGCTCATGAAATATCCCGATTCGGCTAATTTTATGTTTTCCATTGCTAAACGCTGTCGTAAATATTATCTCGGTCTTACTACAATCACTCAGGATGTCGAAGATTTTATGGGGTCGCAAATGGGTCGCGCCATCGTGGCGAACTCGTCAATGCAGATTTTGTTGAAACAATCGCCGACCGCGGTTGATGTCTTGGGCCAAGTTTTTAAATTAACTGAAGAGGAATTACGTCGCTTGTCAAATTTCCCGGTTGGTCAGGGTCTATTTTTCGCCGGGCCAAACCACGTGTTATTACAGGTCATTGCCTCAGAAACGGAAACCGGTTTAATTACCACCAATCCAGCGGCCACCAGCTAACGCGGTGCGGCGCTTGTGATACAATAGGCGAGTGAATTATACCAGAATTGTGGCGGTAGTTATTAGTAGCTCGTCACGCGCGGCTCAGTATTACACGAAAACGCGGCCGGCCATTGAGCGTTTTGCCGCTTTGCATCGTCTGAAATTTTTGCAGATCGAACTCAACGCCAAACAATTGTCAGATGATGAATTATTGACGCGCAAATTATCCGATCGAACCACTATCGCGCGACAGTTAACAGATGGTGATTTAGCGGTGGCATGTGGCGGCGATGGCGTGGCTCAGTTGACATTTGATGCGGTTTATTGTGCCAATCAGTCGTTGGTGACGGGGGCAAGTTTTGCAGTGATACCACTCGGCAACGGTAATGATTTAGGGCGAGCACTGAATGGTCATAAAGTGACAGTTAGACAAATCTTACAACAAGCCACCCAACCTTTTTATCCGCTGGAAATTAGTTTTCAAAGCGTCGATACAGTTTTGCTTTTCGCGGTTGCCTCGTATATCACCTTTGGCGCCACCACTAAATTAGTGGATCTTTTAAATCAATGCGACGTGCGTTTGCGTCGCCGCCGGCTGGCGAAATTATCACCTGCCGCCGCCTTACCATTAAAACAAGTTGGAGTGTTGTCGCGCGCCATTTCGCGCGCCAAATTTCCCGACTTTTGGTGCCAGGATAAGTTGTATCGGCATGATTCGGTCGGATTTTTTACCGTTTCGGCCGCGCACGGTCTCTTACGGGTAGCGCGACGTTATTTATTTGCCCGAGATAATTTCTTTTTTCACTTAAGCACCATGGCCGATAAAAATTTAGTGCGCAAAATTTTAACGGCCGGACATTGGGCTGCCAAATTCCCCGGGCATTTTACCGTTGGAGAAACCATAGAATTTCGTCGGCCGGTCGATTTGGTGGCGAACCTAGCCGGTGACAATATTCGTTTGATTGAGGTTGATAAAATTAAGGCTGTTCGCGCTGTTCGCGCTGTTCGAGTATTAACTTCGCGCTAACGCGCTAACTACAATTCTCGTTTTAAAGCCTCAACCAGCGCCACCGGCGTTGGATCGACATTTTTCAAAATCGCTAGATAAATGGTAGTGAAATCGGCCAAAATCAGCTCCGTTAAGGCGTGTTCAATATATGAATCGCCGTTCATTTGATGAGTAATTAGCGTCGGAAAGTGTTTTGATAACAGCTTATTAGTCAACCGAAACCGTTTCTGAATTTGCGAATAATCTAGCGTAGATGTTAATTCGAAAATGACAAACTTCTCACGATGAGATGTGGTAGTCCAACCGATAAACTCGTTGTGATTTAACTCGGAAAATTCATTAAACCAGGACACGTTTTTGCCGTTCTCGTTAAAGGAAATTTTCCATTTATAGGCTAGCGGCGAAAACTGATTCGACGCGTAAACGATGGGATATTTTTGATGAAACTGTTCAGCTAGCTGTTTGGCTAGGTTTTGTGCGGTTGTCACCTCCGGTAAAAGATTTTTGGCGAAATTGGCTACGAAATCGTGCTGCTGGGCTATTTGGTTATAGGCGCCATTTATCAGCTGAAAAGCCTCGAAAATTCGCGCTAAAGCTCGCAAATGCATAATCACGCCATAGCGCGGTTGGGCCACTTGGGCGATCTGAATATAGGGTACGTTTTCGCGTTGCGCAATGTCTAATAATTGGCCACCAGCGGTTACGATCACGAGATAAGCATGTCGAGCCTGGGCGTCGCGCAATGCAGATAAAGTTTCTTCGGTGTTGCCGCTCACTGAAAAAGCGATCACTAGTGTGCTATCATCAACATAACTTGGTAAATTATAATCGCGCGAAATTTCTAGCGGCACTGCTAATTGATAATCGTGCTCAAACCACTGTTTAATAATGAGTCCGGCCAACGCGCTGCCACCCATTCCAGCCAAGACTACTCTAGCTGGCCGCCAGCTACTCTGTGAAAAATTCTGAAAATCAGCTTCCCAAATCGTTTGCTCGGGCGCCGCCGCGATAATTGTGAGCGCGCCTTCCGGATCGCGTCGTTTAGTTTCAGATAAATCATCTAACATTTTATAGCTCCTTGTGTTTTATTTTACGTCTATGCTACAATTGTAACATACTTAGAGAAAATAATGAAAGGTGGGTTTCATGGATAGTACAAACGCGGCGGCGGCCGGAGTCAACGAGGAAGAATTAAACGCAATGATCGCTAATTTGCAAAACGAGGCCGGCGTGCACACTCCGCCGTCCCAGGTGGTCGTACCGCCAGCTAATGCGATGGCTCCGGCTGCATCGACGACGCAGTCGGCTCCGACAGTACCGGCCACGGCCGCTGCGACAGTAAGTCCAAATCCAACACTAGCAAAATCAACGGTAAATCCAGCTCCGGCCACGTCTAGTGATCCCTTAATTGGAATGGTTCCCGGCACGACAGCGACGGCAACTCTTGATAATATCAAAAATCAGGCGCTTACTGAACTGCGCCCTTTGGTTGACAAATTAAACCTGGCGCCAGCTGACAAATTTGACGTTTTACTGCTCATGATTCGTTCGTCGGATGATTCATCTTTAGTGCCCGAGGCTCACGCAGTTGCAAAAAATATTCCGGACGAAGCGCGCAAAGCTCAGGCTCTGCTCGACATCATTAAAGAAATCGACTTTTTCGATCAAAAATAAATAAAGCCTAATTAAAAACTCCTGATCAAATCGGTCAGGAGTTTTTACTGTGATTAGTGACGGTTTTTTAATACGCGCCGCCCATGTCCGGTGCCGCCGGTTTGGCCGGTTCCGGTAAATCTACCACTAACGCGCCCATCGTAATGGCCGTTGCTGCGATTGACACGGCGGTTTCGATGGCGTCGTGCGTCACGTTGGCTGGATCGACGATGCCGGCTTTTACTAGATCTTCAGTTTTACCAGTCAGAACGTTGACTCCAACATTGTTAGCGGATTTTTCCACCTGATCGAGCAATGCGGCCGAATTGAGACCGGCGTTATCCATCAACTGTAGGAATGGCTTTTTAAGGGCGTCGGTCAAGACCCCGGCGCCAGCCGACAAGTCCTTATGATTTTTGGTAAAATCGCGCGCTAATGTGCACGGCGTTACGCCTCCGCCCGCTACGATGCCGCCGGCGAGGGCTGCTTTAGTGGCCGCCACGGCATCATCGACGCGGAATTTCTTCTCGGCGATTTCGGTTTCAGTAGCGCCACCAACCTTGATGATGGCAACTTTGCCACCCAGGCTGGCCGCGCGTTTATTAAGTTCATCACGCTCGAAATCAGAATTCGCGTTTTGCGCCAGTTCGCTAATTTGATCTATCCGCGCCTGAATTTGCGCTTTATTGCCTGCACCTTCAATGATCGTCGTGTTATCTTTACCAACGATGATTTTGCGCGCCGAGCCGAGAACGTCCAGCGAAATATTGTCGAAATTCATACCGGCGTCAGCTGACACGACAGTCGCGTTGGTCAAGATCGCGATGTCCGCCAGCGCATCCTTGCGCTTGTCGCCGTAGCTTGGCGCTTTGATGGCCACCGTGTTAAAGGCGCCCTTCAATTTATTCAAGATCAACACGCCCAACGCTTCGCCCTCAACTTCCTCGGCGATCAACACCAAATCTTTTTTACCAGCCGATGATAATTGTTCCAGAACCGGCAAGAATTCGTTGATGTTACTAACTTTACGATCGGTGATCAAGATAGCCGGATCCTTCAGGACGGCTTCCATGCGCGTCGTGTCGGTTGCCATGTAGGCCGAAACGTAGCCACGATCAATCGTAAATCCCTCGGTGATTTCGCTGGCTGTTTCGAGACCCTGGCTTTCCTCAACCGTAATGACACCGTCAGCGCCAATGCGCGCAATCACATCCGCGATCAGCTTTCCCAGCTCGCTATCACCAGCACTAACTGTGGCAACCTGGGCAATTTTATCACCGCTATTGTTAATTTTTTGAGCAGACTTAGCGAGATCTTGCAATATTTCAGCTCCCGCGTCCTCAATCTGGTGGCGCAATTCCATTGGATTATAACCGGCCGCGATCAATTTATTAGCCGCGTTCAAGATTTCATAGGTCAGCACTGTTACGGTGGTAGTGCCGTCGCCCTGCGTTTTGTTAAGTTTTTTGGCGGCTTGCTTAATCAAATCGGCACCAACCTTTTCGCCCAAATTATCTTTAGTGGCCGGTAAATTGATTGCTTCCGCCACCGTGACGCCGTCATGGGTGACGGTTGGGCCACCATAGCTCTTCTCTATCACGACATTGCGGCCTCTTGGACCCATAGTTGTTGCTACGGCGTCGCGCAACTGTTTGGCACCAGATAAAATTTTGCCGCGCGCTTCATCAGCGTAAAAAACTGTTTTTGCCATTTATTTATCCTCCACTTTTGCTAAAATATCTTCTTCTTTCAGGATTAGGAACTTATCGCCATTAATTTTGACGTCGGTCGACGCGTATTCGCGAAAGACGATTTTGTCGCCCTTTTTAATGTTTGCAACCTTGTCACCTACACTTTCAACGATGGCAACGGAACTTTTTTCCTTGTTTTCGGTCGGTAGAAAAATTCCCGACGCGGTTTTCTCAGCCGCTTTTTCTGTCATGGCGACCACTCGATCACCTAATGGTTTCAGCATATTTTACCTCCTTCTGCTTCATTGACTACTATAGCAAAGTTGGCACTCGCATGTCAAGAGTGCTAAAATTTGCCGAACGTGCTACAATTTAATCATGAAAACTAAGTTAATCATTTTTGGTATGAGTGGTGATTTGGGACGACGTAAATTGATTCCTGCTCTGGCGAACATTGTGGCGCAAAACGCCATTCCGGATTTATCGGTAATCGGTATTTCACGTCGTAATATTGACGTGGCGCAACTGTTATCTGGCGCAAAAGCGCCTAAAAATGCCCTACATAAACTCCAAACAATTACTAATTTTTACCAAATGGATTTGGCGAACGTGGCTGATTATGACCAACTGAAAGATTTTTTGGGCGATGCGAAAGACACACAGCTACTGTTTTATTTGTCGGTGCCACCGAGCGCCGCAACTGATATCGTCGATAATCTGGGCCAGGCCGGTATTAATGGTGCGCGCGTCAAAATTATGTTTGAGAAGCCGTTCGGCTTTGATTTGACATCGGCGCACGAGATGATTGATCGCACCGCGCGCTATTTTAAAGAGGCGCAAATTTATCGCGTTGATCATTATCTGGAAAAAGAGATGGCGCAAAATATCATCGCCATGCGTTACGGCAACGCTCTATTTTCACAGATTTGGGATAATAAAACGATCGATAGTATCGACATTGTTGCCAGTGAAAAAATTGGTATCGAGGGTCGCAGTATTTTTTATGAGCAAACCGGTGCACTGCGCGATGTGCTACAAGGTCACGTGATGCAGTTGTTGGCGCTGACGCTAGCGAAAATTCCGGAGCAATTTAACTGGGCGGATTTGCCAAAAATGCGCCTCGCCGCGCTCCAGCAATTAGTCATCGCCCGGCCGGACGATAGTTTACGTGGCCAATATCACGGATATCGCGATGAAGTTAAAAATCCAAATTCAATGACCGAAACGGTGGCCGGTGTTAAACTTTTTTCGCAGGATTCGGCATTTACGGGTGTGCCGATTCGCCTCTTGACTGGTAAAAAATTAGCGAGTAAAACGACGGAGATCCATCTCAATTTGAAACGTAAGCATGCCGATCAGGAAAACACGGTCATTTTTCGCATTCAGCCGAACGACGGCGTAGCTATGCGGCTACTCGTGAAAAAACCGGGTTTAGCCGTTGGGCCGCGACAGTTCATTACGGAAACGTCTGGATTTAGCTTTCCGTCGGACGTGAAACTGGCCGACGCTTACGAACAAATCTTTGTGGATGCGGCGAGTGCACACAAGTCGTTGTTCGCTTCGTCGGACGAAATTATTCGCCAGTGGGAAATCCTCGACCCAGTGCAAAAAGCTTGGAGTCTTGACCGAACGCCGCTCAAACTATATAATCCTGGGACTGAAGCAAAACATTTATTGGCTAAATTCTGATCGACTTGCATAAAATCATCTTATAATCTACTATATAGTCATGTTTAAGCTTTTTGCAATTGACACCTATTTTAATTGGGGCGGCACGGATATTACTAGCGTGTTACAGACCGTCACCGGATGGTTGGCTGCCGGAGTTGGCACAGTGATTTTAGTCGGTGTTATTTACGGGGCGATTATATATGCTTCGGCCAACAAAAACGCCGCCCAAGCTAAAAAAGGTCTCGACACTATTCGCAACGCCGTGATCGCCATGCTCTTGTTTTTTGCGATGTATGGTATTTTAAAATTATTAGGCGTAAAGTTATGATGAATATTATTAAACGACGTCGCGCGGTATCATTGGTAATATTATTGGTTTTATCGTGTACCATCGTGGCGTTGGCGCCTAGGCTGGCCAGTGCAGCTGGTTGCGCCGACTCTTCCGGTTCGGGTATCTTGTCCATCCCCAGCGCCCCAACCTGTTCCGGCGATTTGCATGGAGCCAGTCCATGGAATGACATCATTATGCCTTACGTGCGATGGGCACTCAGTGTGGCGATGTTCGCGGCCGGGTTTTTGGCGGTGATGTTTATTATTTGGGGCGGTTTTCTCTATATGACTAGCGCCGGCGATCCAGCTAAGGCGAAAAACGGTCAACAAACCTTAACGCGAGCCCTAGTGGGGCTCGGTATCGCTATTGTCGCGAAGGCCTTCCTAAGCTATTTGTCGGGCCAGCTCGGCCAAGATATAACAGTGAGCAGCGGTATGTATACCGGTAATCTGACGATGTCGTCAATTTTAAGTTTAGTCTATTTTATCGCTGGCGCTCTAGCGATCATTATGATTATCTACGCGGCCATTCAGTGGGTTATCAGCGCTGGTGACCCTGCCAAGGCTACGAAGGCGCGCCAAACTCTAACCTACTCGGTCGTGGGGCTAGCGATTATTATTCTCGCTTATGCGATCACGCAGTTTCTCGCTAATCGACTTGGCGGCGGCAGCGCGCAAGATATTGTTCGAAATATTACCAATACAATGTTCTATATTGTCGGTACACTGGCGGTGATTATGATTGTATATTCCGGTATCCGCTTCGTTAGTAGCGCCGGCAACCCGCAGGCTGTTACCAAATCTCGCAGCACGTTAATTTATTCGGCAGTGGGATTGGCGGTGGCCATTATGGCTTATGCGATTGTTTCGTTTATACTCGGTAAATTGGGTTAGCCGAGCCGGGGCTTGTGCTATCCTTATAGATGATATATAATCATAGACGTAATAATATTAACCCGTTAGGAGGAGGTAATTACAAATGAATATCAGAAAAATAATGAAGCGGGTCGGTGTCGCGCTGGCGTTCGTGCCCATGCTGTCGTTAGTATTGGGCGGTTTTGGTAGTCTGCCGGCCGGGGCGGCGGTTAATTCTAATAACGATAGTTGTGCCAACGTCTCTCTGGGGGGGGGTGTTAAGTGTGGTTCAAACAATAGTACGCCGACCAATTTGTTCGGAGCGGGTGGTATTTTTCAAACCGTTATTAATATTCTATTGTTTATTATCGGCATCTTGTCGGTAATAATGATTATTTACTCAGGTATTCGCTACGCCACCTCTGCCGGTGACACATCTCGGGTTACTAACGCTAAAAACACCCTGATGTATTCTATAGTTGGTCTGGTGATTGCAATATTTGCTTATGCTATCGTTAACTGGGTCGTGTTTGCGACTACTAATACAACTAATTAGCAAAGTTGGCCGTTGTGATTAATAAGTGACTACGTTCGTCTTGACGCAGTCACTTTGTTGTGCTATAATACGCCAGTTAGATTGAAGTGGTGAAAAGTATGATTATATCAAGGAAGTTGAGATTTAATAAAATCGTCCGGGCATTATCAGCGTTAATTATTGCGTTTGCTTTGACGGTTTCTGCGGTTGTGTTGCCTATATCATCCGTATCGGCGGCTGACGATTTATTTGGTTTTCAACAATATCGTGGCAATGGCCAGCCCTCTCAGTTATTTAATGGTCCGGAAGCGATTATTCCGCGTATCATTAATATTATGTTGTTCATTGTCGGTATTTTAGCAGTGATTATGCTAATTTACGGTGGCATCCGTTACGTGTTGTCATCTGGTGATGCTGGCCGGGTGAAGGACGCTAAAAACACCGTTCTCTATGCCATTGTTGGTCTGGTGGTGGCGATTTTCGCCTATGCGATTATTAACTGGATTATCCAAACCGTTGGCGCTGGTGCGGGAGGCGGTTCGCCAACCGTGTAACATAAAAAGGGTTTTTCTTAACCCTTTTTATGCTTTAATACGATAGTATTATTACAGAACCTGAATCTTTTTGGCGGATTCTTGCTTAATTTTATTAAAGGAAATTGTCAGAACGCCATCTTTCAAAACAGCCTCAACCTCATCTTCTTTTACTGGTACAGGTAAAACCAAGGTTCGAGAGAACTCACCCCAATAAATTTCCTGAACATGCCACTGTGTCACGCCGGCATCGTCGCCACTGCTCAATGTTCCACTCACGGTTAAAACGCCGTCCGCAATTGAAACGTCTAAATCATTCTTATTGACGCCCGAGGTGCGCGCTTTGACCACTAATTTGTCCGCCGTTTCATAGACATCAACTGCCAACTGCCCAGGCACAGAATCGTAGTCCTCTTCAGTAGCTGAGGCTGTAGCATTAGTGGCGGTTGCCGCAGTTACGGCAGGTTTATTATCCGTCTGAGTCTCCGCGCCAGCGTTACCATTATTATCTTTGTCATCGAAAAAAACAGAATCTAGTTCGTCCAACAATAAATCATCCTCTTTTTTTGCCATATACCTATTCTCCTCCATCTCGCTTATATTTGGCTAATATGAGATAATTATAGCGTAGGTTGACAAGATTAGCAACTTTTTCGTGAAAGTTATTGTAAATACGACAATGAATAATTTTTTAGACATTAATTTACGCGCCATTGCACCCCATATATGCAAAGGTTGTGGCTGCCTCGGTGACACGTTGTGTGACAGTTGTTTTTTTGACATCATTGAAAATAAATACGAGCAGTGTGTGTCATGTGGACGCCAATTATCACCATCTGAACTGGCGCACTTGGGTAATTTATGTTCCCGTTGCGGTCATACCTTACCTTTTTCACAGGTGTTTGTGGTAGGCGAGCGGCGTGATGTGTTATTAAAATTAGTGGGCGATTTTAAATACAACAGTGAGCGCGAGTCGGCCAAAATGTTGGCCAAGCTGTTAGATGTAACGATACCTCCGCTAGCAAAAGATGTTTTGGTGAGCTATATTACCACGTCCGCACCCCATATTCGATCGCGCGGTTTTGATCACATGGCACTGGTGGCGCGACGCTTTGCTAAGCTGCGCGGGTTAACATCAATCAAGTTACTTGGACGACAGATTTCGGACAGTCAGCACGATAAAAACGCGCGCGAACGTCAAATATTGGCAGATAAAATGTTCTATCTCACCCAACCTCATTTTGGCTTGCCTAAAAGAGTTTTATTAATTGATGATATTTGGACGACCGGTGCCACTACTACTGCCGCCACCAAGCTATTCAAAACAGCCGGCGTGACTAATGTTCAACTGGCGATCGTGGCGCGACAAACGGAGGGCGGGCTTTAATGGCTGCAAAATGCTATAATAACGGAAAGGTTGATATTAAATAATGAATGAGCGGCCAAATTTTTTGTCGAAGTTGTATCTGGGTATCAATAAATTTTATTCAACGAATCGGCGTCGCCACCGTCGCATTTTTATCGTTCTACGATGGCTGCTATGGTTGGCGATCTTTATGTTTTTTTTTGGGGTCAGTTCACATCGTTTGGATCCCGATTTTGGCTGGCATATTGCCGGTGGCCAAGACATTTTGTCGCACGGCATTCGTCGAGTCGATTTTTTTACTTATACCGCTCAGGGATTTCCCTGGATCAATGTTGAGTGGCTTAATGATGTTTTGATTGCTAAACTATATTCAATCGGTGGCTACAACTTATTGGTTTTATTATTCTCGTTGTTATGGACGGTGTCACTAATGATTGTGGCACGAATTGGCACCCAGACGTCGCATCGACTGTCGTCGAGTATGATTCTAGCGGCTGCCCTATTGTTTGAACCTTATTTAGGCGTCCGCACCGAATTATGGATGGTGTTGTTTGTGGCGATTATTTACTGTATGTTAATAAATCCGCGGAAAAGGATTCGCTGGGTTTTGCCGCTGGTTTTTTGGTTGTGGGCGCAATTACACGGTTCGTGGCCGGCCGGAATCGCGTTAATCGGTTGGTGGGCGCTATTTTGTGAGCGCGACACCGCGGAAAAACGCAAGCTTTGGTTGATAGCTCTTGTAGGTGTCATAATCACCTTCGTTAATCCATACGGAATTAATGAATTATTTGTGATTGCTCAAACTGGGCTCGATCCAACATTGAAAGTTAATATTGGCGAATGGGCGCCGTTTTGGCACGGTTCACCCC
>JBAQVB010000068.1:0-5887 GCA_049297855.1 Candidatus Nanoperiomorbaceae bacterium | reverse complement strand
TTGGAACCGTGGGAAATTTATGGCGAATAAAAGCATCCGATTGCGTCGCGACAATACCCAGGAAACATTGTTTTCGTGGATCAAATTTTATCAATTCATCAATCGGCCGGGGATGATTTTCGCGATTGGTGCCATTATTGGTGCGGTATTTTTCGGTCTATTCTATGGTTACAATTTGGTTGATTTCAATCAAACTTCCTGGATTTTTACTAATTTTGCGCATGATACTGGTCAGCATCAGCTCGGCTGGTCATTTTTCGCGAACGGTAACAACGGCGGTCGCATCACGACGTTAGCTTATCCGGTTGGAATTCCGATTACGTTTATGGATTCGATTCCGCTGTTCGCCTTTGTGTTCAAATTATTTGGATTTAGCGCGACCCAGCAATATTTTGGTTTATTTGGTTTATTGTCCTATATTTTATTTGGCGCGCTCGCAGCGTTAATTGTGCGCTGGATTTTTATCAAAATTCGTTCATTTTTGACGTCTAAAGCGCCCCATTTTGACGACTCGACGCTCGATCAAACGCAAGTGATTTTTGTGGCTCTCGGCACGATTCTAATGATCATTTCACCACTGTTGATTGCGCGGACATTTTATCACACGGGGCTTAGCGCGCAGTGGCTAATTTTACTCGGTTTTTTACTAATTTTATATCGCAATAAAATTTTTGTAGCAGGCCAATCGGCACGGCATTATCGATGGAAGCGCTCGCCAAAAACCTCAACGCTCGCTATTAAAATGACCACTAATTTAGCAAACGCGTGGCGAAAATTCTGTCACTCGTCCTGGGGACGTTTTGTAGCAGTTTGGAGTTTAGTTCTGATCATGGTGACGTTGATTCACCCATATTTTTTGCCCGGCTTGGTGGTCATGCTGGTGATTAATTTTGTACTATTATCGCGCAATATTGTGCGACCCCACGACCTACGTAACTTGCGCGCAGTGACGCGTTTTCGCGCTAATTTTCGGTCGTTACGACGTGAAAAAACCAGCGTTTGGCAAATGGTCGTGATCTATTTTATGCAACTACTGGTGACGTTATTTTATGTGGCGAAATTTGTTATTTTTGCGTTACTACCGGCCATGGCGGCGAGCGCAGTTTTTGGCTTGATCGGCGGGTTTTCGTTGGGCGGCGCGACCGGCGTGAATGATTTGACCGACAAAGGTTTTAACTTCTTGTCGTTTATTATGCCGGGTGGTTATTCGGCGTTGCTGCCGGGCGCGACTGGCGACGGTGCGAAATCAGGTTCGCCGGAAACGATGATGTGGCTCGGTGCGGGCGTGCTAATGATGCTAATAATTGCGGACGCGTTGTGGCTCATTAATTGGCACGCGAGGCGTGGAACGGCGCAAAAAACGACTCGTCATCAAGACATTCGACTGGTGCGTCGTTCGCTCATGCGTCAAGTGCGCCATTTTGGTCGCTGGCGATTTTGGATTATCGCGCTGACGGTGTTTGGGTTGTTGCTGTTCGCATTGTCTCCGTCAATTCAAATTGGTGCGTGGGAGCTCGTACATTATCCGGTGCCACGGGCGATTTTGTCGATTTGGTCGGCTTTTCGGGCGGCGGCACGTGAGGCCTGGCCGTTCTATTACGCGGTGCAGTTTTTCGCGATTTACATTTTTACTAAGCAGTTTTTCATTTTGACGCTCAATCATAATTTTGCCAAAACGAAACGTCACGCCGATGATTTGCTGACGGTTTTCACGTTGATTATTTTGGCGTGCGTGGCGCTACAATTTAGTGATATTTACCTGTCGCCCAATGCACAACATCGCACGCAAAATTTCGCTAGATTTGCCACGCACACGGCTGATTATCAGTTTCCGCTAGAGCTGTCAAATCTAACTAATAAAAAACATTTGGTTGATTTGGATGCGACGGCTACTGGCGATCTGAGCGGTTTTAACATTTTAGGGCAAACCGCCATCGTCAATCATTTGACGTTAAACGTGGGTTATTTTGCGCGCACGCCAAGTGCGGTAAGGCAAGATCAGGCCGCTTGGCGTCAAAAATTCGCGAGTCGTCAGTTGTCTGACCGCGATTGGCGTGATAATTTATTTGTGACGCGCGACGCTACATTCGCGCAAAACTTGGTGGCGTATTATCGCGTTACTAATATCGACGGTTTTTGGATAATTGACCAGTTAAATTAGAGTTCGCGGCGGCCGTTTAAGGCGTGCGCCAGCGTGATTTGATCGGTATATTCCAAATCGACGCCGACCGGTAAACCGCGCGCCAGCCGTGTAATTTTGACATTCTCCAAATTAGCGTCAGCTAGCGCTTTTTGGATGTAGAGCGCGGTTGATTCGCCCTCGACACTGGCGTTGGTCGCTAGAATAACTTCTTCGACTTGGTCGTGGCGTGCGCGCGTGATTAATTCCGGAATGTGCAATGCTTCCGGTCCGATTCCGTCAATCGGCGAAATTGCGCCGCCCAGAACGTGATAAGTGCCGTGAAAAATATTAGTTGCTTCAATCGCTAAAATATCAAACGGATCCTCAACGACCGCAATTTGTTGTTTATTGCGCGCCGGATTATCATAGAGTGGTGAGCTGTCGGCATCGGCGTCGAGTAGCGCAAATGTCACGCGATCGGTTTTGATGCCGTCGTGCAAGTTGGCCAGCGCTCGCGACAAATTTAGCGCCCGCTCGCGCGAACCTTTGAGCACTGCCAAGGCGTAACGTTCGGCGGTTTTTTGGCCGACGCCCGGTAGATCAGCGAACGCTGTGATCAGCTCGACCAATGCGCGTGGCAAGGCTTTATTTAAATCATTATTCATTTTAACTGTAGCAGACTCACCCGTTTATAATCCCAGGTTGCCCAGTCCGCCCATTAGGGGCTTCATTTTTTCGGCTGCCACTTCTTGGGCTTCTTTTAAGCCGTCGCGCACGGCCGCCTTGACGTAGCCGGCCAGTTCCTCGTAGCTGATCGATTTTTCGTTGATTATTTCCTCACTAAAGGTGACATCGACGATTTTGAGTTCGCCACTGATTTGGACAACGACCGCTCCGTCGCCCGCCTCAACTTCGACGATTTCTTTGGATAATTCTTTTTGTGCTTTGCGCATTTTACTGACCATCGCGAGCTGATCCTTCATTCCCGCCATAAACTCTCCTTTGCTTATTTAACTCCGCCATTATACCAAAATTTGCGCAAATCCGCTATAATGGGGTCGCATTATGAAAAGTAGTCCCGCGCATTTACCTCTTTATCGCTATCGGTTTTGGATTGGTTTTGGTCTAGTGGCGATTTTAACGATCGCACTAACGGTTTGGAATTTTTGGCGTCTTCCGAACGGTTTGACCAGCGGTGAAATACTAACTGCTAGTCGATCGGGCGGCCTTAATTTGGGCGGAATTTTGCGTGGTATTGGTGATTTTACCAATTTGCCGTTTTTGATTTTACAGAAAACGTCAATTGAGATTTTAGGTTTTTCAACTCTGGCGTTGCGCTTGCCGAGCGTAATTCTGAGTTTACTATCGATTGCGATGTTGGCGGTTGCTTTAGTCTATTATGAGCGCAAAAATGTGTCCGTAATTAGCGTGTTTTTATTGTTTACTTCGCCGTTATTTTTATCATTGGCGCGCTCGTCTGGCGCCGGATCGATGACGGTATTCCTATTATTAGCCATTATTTTGTCGGCGGTTTTGCTCTTGAGCGGGCAATTTCATAGTTGGCGTTCGGCTGGCCTGAAGTTGGCTATGTGTTTGGCGGCGGCGTTGCTTCTTTATTCGCCGGGTGGTCTAATCGTGGTGGCCGCGCTAATCGTGATCGGTTTGTGGCACCCCAAGAGCCGCTATGAAGTCTTTCGCAATAAACGCTACAAATTATTGCTCGGTTTGTTGTTGGCGCTCGTGGTCATTACGCCGTTGGCTATTTCACTGGCGCGCCAGCATTACGTGTTGGAAATATTGGGTATCAATGGCTGGACGGTGGCTAACTTTTGCGCTAGTTGGAATTTGTGGTTCACCGGTAATAAACTAGTCGGCGGTTTTATGACGCCGCTATTTAATATTGAGGTCGTGGCGCTGGCGTTTTATGGCGTTGTCCGATTGGCGCGCGCCCTGAGCGCGGCGCGAGCGCGACTAGTTTTACCACTTTTGTTATTGACGTTGTTATTGACGTTTGGCGATCCGAGGTTGGCGTTTTGGTTGTTTGTACCGATTTCCATGGCGTTGGCTACGGGCGTGTCGGGGCTGTTGAGCGCCTGGTATGATCTGTTCCCGCGCAATCCCTACGCTCGGACATTTGCGCTACTGGCGGTGGCGCTGCTGGTCGTGATCGCCGGTTTTAGCTCGGTTGGTAATTATTTCGCCAACAATTTTTATAGTCGTCCGGTTATCACGGCGTTGAATCGTCAGTTCGAAGCGGTGCGCACCGCCGCCGCGGATCATCAAAAGCACACTCTGCTCGTGCCGGCTGATCAGTTAACTTTTTACCGTAACTTAACGCGTGATTTTCCTAAATTAAATATCACTAGCCGGCGACCATTACGTTCCGGCTCAACTTCATTACTGGTTGTGAGCGATGTTCGACCACCATTGTCTAGCGTTCCTCACCGATTAGTTACCGATTTTACCGTGAATGACGCGATGTTGTTGCGAGAATATTGATATTTTTATGCTGAATCATCTAGAGCAATTGGTGACAAAGTCTGGAACGGTTCGGGTCTGGCGCATTGAATAAACTAATGGTGTTCTTCTTATGCCGGACTTCCGGGCAGGGCGGTTGGCCACGTGTCGTCAGTTAGGAAAGTAAATTCAGAATTCCATTGCGAATTACCAGATATAGCAAATCGTGGTCCTGTAATAGATAAACTATTTCCGCCTGAGTCGAAATTAATTTGATTGGCTGGCATAAACCAGGGGAGACTGTCCATATTAACTGATCCGATATTACCACTCAACACGAATTCTACTCTACTGTTGATGCGACGGACTGCCGTCCAGCCACTCCCAATATCAAAATATCTCCACCCAGTGTCGCCGGTAATGACAACCCACGATGTACTTGATATCCCCCGCGCTCATCCATCGCCACGCGCCGCATGTGCCCTGTACATCCGTGTAGTAGATGCCTGCTGAGGGTGGTGTACTAACGGCGTACGGCGAACCGGTACCACGAAGTTCATAGACTGTCGGGCTACCGGGTGGTCCCGGTTGTCCAGGTGGACCGGGCGGGCCAGGATTCCCCGTGGCGCCTCGCGGGATACCAAGGGACAGGCTCTGTGTTGGCGGTATGCCAGAATGGCTGCAGTGGCGTTGGATCCGGCAGCGAGGGTAGAAACGCTACCAATGGTAAGGTTATTTACCGCGACCACATTGCCTGATCCGAGCAAACTGCTGCCGTTAATGGTTTTGAGATTAGTTCCAGACACCAAAGTATCCTGCTTGCTACTCAATACTGTTTGCGTCGCCGTTGATACTGGTTTATCGGCATCTGCTGTATTATCAACATGAGCTAGACCGACATCCGCTTTAGTGAGCGTAACATCACCAGCTTTAGTATTAACGCTAGTTACGGGATAATTGATCTCAGGTATATTTGGTTTATTTATTAGATCATCATAACTACCCGATGTAGCAACGTTAGATAGATCAGACGTGTTAGCTTTTGTATCTAGTGCTGCGTTAAGAGAAGAGCTAGAGACTTTAGCATCTAAATTAGATTGTAGTCCGGTTACTTTACTAACCGGTATATCTTTTAGCGTGCCATCATTGTTATGGGATTGGAGTAAGAAATCATTTAATACCCCCCCCATTGGCCGGCATCAGAACCTGGTATTGGTAGACGTGACATAATTAGTTTTATTCCCCCTTTCGTTATTATGCTTACTTACTCTATACTTATCAACTACCACTGCGACGCATTATGAACGT
>JBAQVB010000067.1:0-5627 GCA_049297855.1 Candidatus Nanoperiomorbaceae bacterium | reverse complement strand
GCTCTGTTTGATGGCACCGTCCGCTATTTGGGCGCTCGTGACGCTAGCGGGCTGCAGCTGGTTACTACCGATGCTATTATCTTTTAGCGTGCCATCATTGTTATGGGATTGGAGTAAGAAATCATTTGATACCCCCCCCCATTGGCCGGCATCAGAACCTGGTATTGGTAGACGTGACATAATTTAGTTCTCCTCCTTGCTTATGTTTAGCTTACTGATATGTTAACAAATGCATTTTATAAATGCAAGTGCTTTGTAAAATCTATTTATAGCGCATTAGACTGCCGGGGGACGCGCTTAATAATATAAATCGGGGCGTGTACATGCTGACAAGCGCAATTGTTTTATGCCACTCATGAATGATCATGAAAATAATCTCTTAACCAGATATTCCAGAAAACCTGACATCGATCTGGCAATGGTGGGTCGAAAGAGGCTCGAACTCCTGACCTCGTCCACGTCAAGGACGCGCTCTAGCCAACTGAGCTACCGACCCACAGCTTTGGTATTGTAACAAAAATAACGCGTAATCGCAAATCACCGTGCGTAGGCGTACCACAATTTAGAAAATGGTGCGACTACGCTTCCCATCGTCCGAATTCCACTTTTTAAGATAACTTTTCCACAGGAATTATTTGGTTGTATTTGACCAATATAATTAAGTTTTTACTCTGTTAATGGATATTGTACGCAACTTTTCCACCGATTATTTTTGAGTTTTTCATATGAATTATACTAAATGTGATATAAAGTGGCCAAGATTCAACTATTGACACGTATTATCGACTTTGCTATAATAACGAGCGCGATGGCGACAAAGCAAACTAGCGTGAAGAAATCCGCGCTATCACAGTTCCACATTTGGTACGAAGTTAGCGAATAGTTTCGGCTATAGCGACCTCCGAGTTATATCATCTCAGGAACGACCAAAAAATAGTTAATTAATTTCCCCCGCCCCAAACGCAGAAATGCTAAAGCGGCGGGGTTTTTAGTTTTATCAAAACAAGACACCCGACCCATTTATCCTACGATGATACAGCGCGGGCTATTAATCGAATTGAAAACATCAAGCAGTCAGTCGTCAATTCGAAACATATCTCAATGACGACTTTTGGTGTGACGTGATGTCACTATTTTTTTACGCTTTTCAGTTACATCAAACTTGCCCATATAATGCGCCGTCGCTAAGCGAACTTGTGAAATATAGGATGCCGCTGACCAATAGCAGATAGCGGTTAGGGGCATTAAAATCCATTGCAAAATCATGAGGATATTGCGGGAACGACGATAATTTTTGGGACGTGGCGGTAACAAAAACAGCGAAAAGAAAATCGTAATCAAAACTCCGACCATAGCAATCTGCTGAATGTGCGAAACAATCAACGGCAAATCGTTAACGACGATCGAATTGTGCGCCGCCAGCGGATTGAGATACAGTGGCGCGAAACCGCCCAGCGCCACAATCGGCGCCAAAGCGGCTAACGACACGTGACCCTCGAGCAGACGACAAAACTTAGCAAAAATATCAACTTTCGAACCTTTAAATTTTCGCGAAAAACCAAGATTTGCCACGTACGGCACATCACTCGCACCATATGTCCAGCGCCGCAATTGAATGAATTGTGCCTTGAGCGAGCGTCGATAGCTACCGACCCAGACGGCATCCTGACCAACCGTGGCGTGAAACGGCACAACTTCATAATCGCCATTAAAATAAAAATACGACCGCCAAAACTGATGGCCGTCCTCAACCACCGTGCGTTTACTCCAAAAATCCATCTGCTCCAGCGCCCATAGCCCTTGGGAATGGCAAGCGAAATTGCGCAATGTATACGGTCGCATGGCGCCAATAATATTAAAAAATGAGTTGCCAGTCGCAATCACGCGAATCGGTGCCGGTACATCCCAAATATTATTGTTAAAAAGGCACAGCGGCTGTAAGGCAATTTGCTGACGATTCTCGCGTACGATAAATTCATACGTCAGACTAGTAAAAAATTGCGAGCTGGGACGATTATCGCAATCAAACGTCGTGACAATGACGTGTTTCGGATTTATTTTTTGTGGTAAGCGTTGACCTTGGACGGTTTCACCGGCCACAAAACGAGACAGCTGGCGCCCCGCAAAAGTTATATTAGCACCCTTGCCTGCTATCTCGTTGGGTAGCTTGGCCGGATGTTCAATGGCTAAAAAAGCGCCAAATTTACCGGCGAATTGTTTACGCGCCTCGGCCACAGTTTTTTGCGCCGCAGCACCGCCACGCGCTTCATAAGCTATCACGACAAACATTCGCTGATGATCAAAATTATTAGCGGCGATCGCTTCGAGTGTCGGTCGCAATATTTCATAGCTTTCGTTATAAAGCGCAATGACGATGCCTTGATACATGCCACTCGGTTTCGGAAAATCGACCGGCTGATTCGCTATTCTAGTAAGATTTTTAGCGTGATCACGCATAAAAAAACCACGATTCGAATCATCAGATGGCATGACCAATTTCTTTAATGACATTTTAGGATGTTCCAATTGTTCCAATAATTGATCCCACGATAGACGCGCAAATTTATGGCGCATTACGCTGCCCTGGATAGTGCGATAAGCGACAGCCACCGCCCGGACAAAGGTCATGATAACCAGCAATAAAACATACAATGCGGCCAATGTTGGCGACACCAAACTCAACGCCAATAACAAAACGATGGCGCCGATCGACAAACAGGCCGGCACAATCTCAAAAAAACGATACTTGGACGTGCGTTTACCTAGCGGGATTTCCAGGTCAGTTTGCTTAATGTGATTCATCTTAATATCCAATCGTGTGAAGAATACCAATAATCAGCGCCGTGACAATCGCCATCACAACGACCGCTATCCAGAGGTAGACAATCGCGAAGTGGCGACCCTTAGTGTCTAAAAGCCGTAAACTGATCAGCGCGTCTAACAAAAATAGCAAAACCGCAAAACCAGCAAAATAAAAGATGTAGGACCAAGACACCTCAGCAAAATTACACACCGGCACCGAACCGACAACGTCGCAATGCGCCTGAATCGTTAGACTGCCGTGCGGGTGTGTGAGAATTATCAAAATCAGCGCTAGCGCTTGCAAAAACAGCAAAATCCAGAGACTAACAAACATACGACTGTGAAGTGCCGCAAAAAAACTCTTTTTTAATTCACTTGGTTTCATACAATTTATGGAGCCACTTTGCGGGTTTGAACCGCAGACCTCAGCTTTACGAAAGCCGCGCTCTACCAACTGAGCTAAAGTGGCATTAACAACTCGGCGCCAAATACCAATATGGTGCGGGTGCAGAGAGTCGGACTCTGATCTCAACCTTGGGAAGGTTACATATTACCGCTATACGACACCCGCAAAACCTCTCGCAAACCGCCTAAATTATACCAGATTGGCGCGCCGAGTTCAACTTATTGATTAAAACTATTGCTGTGCGGTATGCTAATGTATTCGGTAATTTTATGATCCCGACGTAGCTGATTAAAATCGTCGGACAGTTGTTTAAGGTCGATTTGGATTAAACCGACCTTGACACGGTCACCGTCACGCGAAATCAGTTTAACTATTATATAGCTTAAACTGTTGTCAGACGATTCAGTGGGCCGTGATGTTTGTCCGACTTGCATTTTCTTAGCTAAGATGAACGGCAAGCTATCATCTTTAGCCGTTCCATCGATTTCACCGCCACTGGCACGCGAAGCGCTATTATCACTCTGGTTTTTCGCCAAGCTTGAAAAATCGGCGCCATTCGCTAATTGACGATAAATCGAGTCGGCCTTAGCTTTGGCGCGTTGATCGATCGCAAAACTAACTTTTTTAATCAAGAGCTGCGAATGAATGGCATCGCGATATTCATCCATCGACCAGTTATAATACAATTTCAGCGTCCGCGCCAGCGTCGGTTGATCAATTTTTTCGTTAGTTAGCTGATCATTGATGGCTGCGGTGACGTCGCCTTCGCTAACCGTCAAACCGCGCGCTGTGGCAATTTTTTGAGCATAAGCCGATAATTCGGCGGCATTAAGATCTTTGCGTTTATTGTAATCCAGCTCGCTTCGATTAGTCTTTTTTAATAAATTATTATTTTCCTGCGCAGCGTAATAGTAGACATCCGCCCGTAAGCGCCGCAGATAATCGCCGTAGTTAACGGATTGATCGTCGACGCGCGCCACCGGTAGTGGCGCTATGCGCACCACGTCATAATAAAAATCAGCACTCGATTGCACGTGGTATAACATCGCATAAATCCAACCGACAAAAATCAACAAAGTTAGAACGACCGACGCCAAACTGATAATGAGGATACGATGTTTATTAGCCTGAACCGGATATTTGAATTTGCGCCCGCCGGCCAAAATTGCTTCGCGGTATTTTTCAATCGTATCGTCGGTTAGTTTCGGAAAAGCCTTTTGCCGGCTCAACGATTTGTGATGAGTGTTTTTCAATAAAAGATTTTTCGGTTTCATAGCTCCAATAGCTTTGCCAACAAAATGCTTTACACCTTTATTATCGTCGCTGATCGATTTGGATCGGTGCGTTACAGTGTGTTTGCAAATAAATTTATTCATCGTTCTCTACTCTCCTTTTATTCGTCGCGGCGTCAATATCATTGTCGATTATTGGCGTCGTGGTGTGCAGTTCGCCACCGGCGTTTCTCACTGCGTCCGATAGTCCATTATAAACCTTACCGACCCGTTCGACGCGATGGACTACCAAGTCGCCCACGACGGTTTGCAAAACGAGCGTGCCAAATCCGAAAATTTCAGCTGTAAATCCCGGCACATTATAGCTGATGTTTTTGATGTTGTCCAAATTCAAGTCAATCACGCTTTTGGTAAACAGGCCGCGTTGATCATGGCGCCGAATACGCTCGTTTGTTACAATAAAGATAGAAAAGTGCCACTTCATCCACTGGTAAAGCAAATACAATCCACCAACGACCAGGCCAATTAGTAATCCCCATAAAACGCCGATCGCATCATGATTAACCGCCGCGAAACCATATCCTAGCAGACTACCGGCCAATAAACCAAGCAACAAACCATAAAACCCTTTGCGCATAGTGATAGCATGACATCGAAAGACGAATAGGACGCGTTCACCGTCGTGTTGACCCTCGAATTCGCTACTACTCATGCCTTATATTATACCAATTTATTAGGAATCTGCCTACTATACAAAATAGCATCGAAGTGACCCACCGCCTAGGGTAAATCCAAAAGAATGACTACGTGCGCAAAATAAACCAACCAATTTTTCTAAAACAGTGCCGACTAGCTGGCGTTTTGACAAAAAATCTGACCGCTAGACAACCGCTCGGATACAGCATCGACACCTGGAGTAAATGCAAGTTGGCTGCTGCCAGCTAGAGCACAACTATAATCTAAGTAAATAAGAATATGATCGGGATAAGTATCATAATACTTTAGACCGACATTGCCCGTATTCCATACATATATATCTGTTGCAGATCTTGACACTTTATCAACCACATAAGCCCCCAGATTCACATCATTGAAAGATCCAGTACCACCATGAACAATCCTTTGAGCGCTTGATTGAACACTGTATGCAGTGATAGTCCCTTGGTTATCCACCTTATACGATTCAA
>JBAQVB010000066.1:0-2753 GCA_049297855.1 Candidatus Nanoperiomorbaceae bacterium | reverse complement strand
CGTATGCTGAACATATGAGGCGAATACTGCGAGCGCCAACCGTCGGGCCAGCTCCATCTGCTTATCGGAGACAGTAAGACGAGCAGGTCCATAGGCGGTTTCAAGCAGATAATCAATGGTGACATTGAGAACATCACACACTGCGTCTATACTTGAAGGTGTTGTAGGCCTGTGATTCGAAAGAGTTGCGGGCTTTATCATTTCCCTACCGCCTTAGCAGCGGTGACGGCGGCGTCCACTTGGTCTACGGTTAGATGCGCGAACGATGCGATATCTTCGATACGGAATCGAACTGGGCGATTGTCCCTGATGCGTCCGGGGCGAACCACGCCGAGTTTAACCGGCTTAAGTAATCCGGTTGCCACGTAACGCTTGAGGGTTGGGCGTGTGACGCTCAAAACGGACGAAAGATCTGTGAAATTAAGTAGTGGGTTGGCTATTGCCATGATTAATCCCGTTTTATAGAAGGGAATGGCATAAACGGAATGCTTACGCCATCCACTCACTACGTCCTACTACGACGTCAACGTGGATTTTTTCATCACTCACAGATGAATTACCTATTAGTATAGTGGCTCGTTAATGAATGTCAAGGAGATTAATTCTCGGTAAGAAAGTACATCGAGATGAGTGGGTATGCGCCTCGGGACCTATCACCGGGCGCGTAGTCCCTGAAATGCAAGTCCTCTCCATCCGCCCACTGGGATACCGGCATCTTCTCCAACCCGTCCGCGAATTTCCTCACCTTAAGTATCAGCTTGCCAATGCGCATAGTCCACGTCTTACCGCATGCAGCACACTGGAATGTCACCCCATCAAGCGGAGCGGTCGGCAGCGCCCCAAGTGCAAGCTGAAGACGTGAACCATCATGCAATATCCGACGCCGTTCGTCCGCCGAACGTCCATCGAGAAAATGCGTGTCATGATGCAGAGCGCGTTCACTGCCGTCACCAGCGCGTTGAAAGCGCCTGGAATCAGATTCTCTCACGAATACATCAATCGCATTGCCGCACACGCGCCCGTTACGACGGTTCCCGCACGTGACCACCACGAGGTCCACCGGGTGATGCTCACTGACGGGGTACTGGCTGCACGTACGCTCAATATCCCGTATCTGCGCTTCGGACAGGTTCAGCATGCGCCTATCCGCCTCTGGAATGTGATACCTACTCATTATGCTTGTTTCCTTTCCCGTGCCGGGAATGGCACCGTCTTGGTTTCCGAATCGGATGGTTTCGGCATGAGGTCTGCCACATCGGCTGACATGCCGTTCACCGGCTCCAAATAGATCAGTGACGCTCGTGCCGTCGCATGCCCAAGGGCACCCTGCAACTGTTTGATGCCCACACCACGGGCGGCGAGAGTACTACCGAAGAAATGACGTAGGTCATGCCAGTGCATCGGGGTGGTGATACCCGCACTCTTCATCGCCTTGTGCAGTATGCGGCCCCACGTGGCGGTGGACACGTAGCCGTCGCCGCGAGCCGGGCTGAACAGTTTCGAGAGCGGGAACTTGTCCACATACGTGTCAAGATGCCCGCTGACGATAGGCGTCAGCCATTCGGGTAGCGTCAACGTGCGTACTCCCTCGGCGCTCTTGGGCGCTTTCGTAACCCACTTGCCGTTAACATACTGGGCCTGCTTCGATACGCTGATAGTGACACGACCGCCGCTGATACTGACGTCACGACGCTGCAATGCGGATAATTCACCGGCCCGTAGACCGCCATAGGCCGCGATATAGAGTGCGGCACGCCACTTGGGTTCCACATTGTCGATGATCTCCGCAACTTGAGTCGCCGTGGGGGCGTGATGCTCCACACCGGTGATGGAGTGAGTGAGTTCACCCGCCACCGGATTGCGTTTGATGGTGCCGTCCTTGAGCGCTTGGGAGAGGATCGACTTCAGCACGCGTGCCTCGTTGCCCGCGCTCGTGGCCCCGGCCTCCTTGCATCTCTTGGCATGCCATTTACGCACCAATGCGGGTGTGATCGTGGCGAGCGCATACCCGTCGAAATAACTCAGACCATGCCCAAGCATGCGAGTGTCCTCGGCTTTCGTCCTCGGTGCCAGTGGTTTCCCCCTGCCTGTTCGGTGCTGCTGCACCCACGTGGCTGCATAGTCTTTGAATATCGTGGCGTCGATGGTTGCCGGTGGCTGCCATGTCCCCGCTCTCACCTCCGCTTCGGTCTTCGCTCGGTAGCGTTCCGCGTCATCCCGCACGTCGAATACTTTCGACTTGTATCGATGTCCATCAGTCCCCGTGTAAACGGCCCTGTAGTTGCCTGAGGGGAGTTGCTCGACGGTGCCGAAGACGTGACGTCGTTTCGAGCGAGTGCGGGTCTGCCCACCCGCCGTATAGGTGACTGTGGGGCTTTTACGTGCCATGATGCTTACTCTCTCAACGGTTCGAATGGTGTCTAAACCCACGTTAAACCCACGTGGGTCTTAGCTGGGTTTAGAGGACATGTGTTTATGAGCTTTCATCAGCCATTCTAGCACGATGTAATGCCAATAGCGAGTAGGGATAATAGGCCATAGAATGGCTTGAAATAAGGAATGGCGGTATTCCAACGGAATCAACTAATTGCCAGACTTTCAATCTGACAACGAGAGTTCGACTCTCTCAGGGGGTACTTAAGTCCTTTATCGGGCATCATAAAAACAACCCAAGGCTTTCTGCGGCAATGTCTGTGGATTGTTTTCGAGTTCTTGGACTGCGTATTTGATTAGTGCGCTCCACGCAGCAGTCG
>JBAQVB010000065.1:0-3365 GCA_049297855.1 Candidatus Nanoperiomorbaceae bacterium | reverse complement strand
GCAAAGCGCGGTAAAACTTGCCCTGCGTGACTTTAAATTGTCTGGCGTCGCGTTAGAGGGCGAAGCCAAAAAGCGCTATGCAGAGATCTCTTCACGCCTGTCGCAATTGTCTTCTGACTTTTCCAACCATGTATTGGATGCAACACAGGCCTACTTCAAGCCTTTGACCGAAGCGCAGCTGGAAGGCCTGCCGCAAAGCAGCATTGAATTATTGAAGCAGTACGGCCAGCAGCGCGAGCTGGAACAGCCGGCAGCCACTTTGGATATCCCATCCTATTTGGCTATTATGACTTATGCGGCCAGCCGTGAACTGCGTGAAGAACTGTATAAAGCCTACACCACCAAAGCCTCTGAATTAGGCGGCCATCCCGAGTTTGACAATACTTCCGCAATGGAAGAAATCCTCAGCCTGCGTCAGGAAATGGCGCAGCTGCTGGGCTTCAACAATTACGCAGAATTGTCACTTGCCAGCAAAATGGCGCCGGATGTGGAAACCGTCAATCAATTTTTAGTCGATTTGGCAGAACATGCGCGCAAGCCGGCAGAAAAGGAAATTGCAGAACTCAAAGCTATTGCGGCGGCTGACGGCATCACAGAATTGCAGCCATGGGACACCGGCTACTACAGCGAAAAGCTGAAAATGCAGCAATTCAATTTGTCACAGGAGGCCCTCAAGCCCTACTTCCCTGCGCCCAAAATCCTGCAAGGCCTCTTCAGTATCGTAAACCGTTTATACGGCATCAATATTGTTGAACGTGAAGCGCCGGTCTGGCATCCAGACGCCCGCTATTTCGAACTGGAAGATCAAGGCGCTGTGGTCGGCGGATTCTACTTCGATTTATACGCGCGCAGCGGCAAACGCGGCGGCGCATGGATGAGCGGTTTCCGTTCGCGCATGCAAACCGCCAGCGGCCTGCAAAAACCGATTTGCTACATGGTCTGCAACTTTACCCCGCCTGTGGGCGATCAGCCTGCGCTGCTTACGCATGATGAAGTGAATACGCTTTTCCATGAATTTGGACACGGCCTGCATCATATGCTGACGGAAGTCGACAATATCGCAGTCGCAGGCACACACGGCGTCGCCTGGGATGCCGTAGAATTGCCTAGCCAGTTTATGGAATTTTGGACTTGGGATAAAGACAGCTTAGACCTGCTGAGAGAGCATATCGAAAGCCATGAATCCCTGCCGGCAGACCTGCTGAAAGCACTGCTGAACGCCCGCCATTTTCAATCCGGCATGCAGTCGCTGCGCCAGATAGAATTCGCCTTATTTGACTTGAATATTCACAAAACCACACCAGCGCTAAACGCGGCGCAAATTCAGGCCACGCTGGATGAAATCCGTCAAAAATACGCAGTTGCGCCCAATGCCAGCTATAACCGCTTTCAGCACGGATTCAGCCATATTTTTGCAGGCGGCTATGCGGCCGGCTATTATTCATATAAATGGGCAGAAGTTTTGGCCAGTGATGCCTTTGACCGTTTCGAAAAAGAAGGCATCTTCAACACAGAGACTGGAAAACAGTTTCGGCAGTTTATTCTAGCAGTTGGCGGAAAAGATACAGCCCTTGACGCATTTATCAATTTCCGCGGACGCGAGCCAAAAATAGATGCTTTGCTTCGTCATCAAGGTTGGACGAACGCATCATAAAACGCTTAAACTAGTTGCCTTAGTTTGATTGAGGGTAGCAGGATGACCATTAAACGCCGTTTCATTGCTGGAGCAAAATGTCCAAAATGCCAGGCGTTAGATCGAGTCGTCATGCTGACTTCAGGCGACGATGAATGGATTGAATGTATTGACTGCGGTTACAGTGAAAACCGCCCGACGCATGTGGAAGAACCGGAAACGCCGGCTGTTCCAAATGACATCGGCGTTATTCAATTCAAGCCTCGCCAGCCGAAATAACAACAAGGCTTTTATATGTTTGAAGATCAAAGACATAGCCCGAAACTTTTAATCGGGATTGTTGGGGGATTAATTGCTGTCATCGCACTGTTCTTAACCTATCAGTGGATGATGGCGTCCAATGCAGAAGATTTGCCGCCGCATCAGGCTGATGCTGCGCCTGTGAACGCAGCGCCCGCGGAAACGCTAAAATCTCCTGCTGCAGCTTCTGAAGCTGTTTCCACTGCAGCCAAATTGGCCGATGAAGATATTCTGCAGGCACCTGTGCCTGAAAATACGGCTTTAGCTAAAGAAGAAATCGCAAAATTGGAAGATATTCAATCGCAGCTGACTGAACAAGAAAAAACGCTGAAAGCGCAGCATACCGATGCTGACCAGCTGATTAAGCTCAAAGAAGAGCAAATTAAATTACTCGAAGCTCAGCTGCCCCAAAAGCCATAATTTCGTCAATTCAATTGAGGCTAGAATATCCGCCACTTTCTAGCCTTTTTTCTTATGCCGCATGCTCCCGCAAAGCACAACCTGTTTAAGGCCCTTGGCCTGTGAACACTATCCGCCCTTTTATGCATTTGCATCCGTTTTGCTCTCTATGGCGTTAACCATGCCGCCAGCGTCTTTTTCCGCAGACTTGCGGCCTGTTCAATCAACTGTTCATCCTTGGCTTAGGCGCCAGCTTACTGTACAGCCCGCCGCCGCAAAAAGCTTAGGCAGTTCAGAGCGTCAAAAAGAAGTGCATAAAAAAGCGCCCGAAGGCGCTATTTTAGCTCATTTCCTAATGCTGCGGCTTAATGGTACCAGCCGAACAATTTGAAAATATAAGGCGCATAAGTTACCACCAGCAGCGACGGGAATAAAACCATAATCGGCAGGATCCAGCGCTCATAGCGGTAGTAGAAATTGGTATACATTGCTTTGGCTTCCGCATCTGCAGCCCGCACTTCTTCATCGCCAACCGACAGCCGCGTCAGCAAATGATTCAGTGCAACCGGCGGCGAGACATACCCCAGCTCAAACGCCACCAGCACGATCATCCAGAAGTGGATCGGATGAATGCCATTTTCATACGCTACAGGCGCAATGGTTGCCGCCACTAAAATGACTGCGCCAAACGGGTCGGTAGTCATGCCGACAATCGCAAGCAGCAGCGCGATAAAGGCCAAGGAAATATAGATATTGCCCAAATGCGTTGGCAGCAACTCGACAATTTCAGTTCGTTCAATCAGCCCGCCGACACTTGCTGAAAGCGCCATCAGGATAATCAGCGCACCAATATGGCCAACCGTTTCAGAAGAAGCAAACCAAATAGAATTGCTGAAACTGCGGCGGTTGACGCCATGTCCGCCATGCTCGCGCATAAACTCAGAACTTTGCTCATGCTGCAAAGTAATCGCAGCGTGCTTATCAATCGGCTCTTTGATAAAACGGTCTGCAAACCAGCGGTCAAACATAATAT
>JBAQVB010000064.1:0-4719 GCA_049297855.1 Candidatus Nanoperiomorbaceae bacterium | reverse complement strand
CATTATTACTCGCGATGGTAATGTGGCAATTTTTTATGGAGACAATTTCTCAAGGTATGGGTTCAATCGTGGCGCGCGGTGATTTGTTGCGTAAAATTAACTTTCCAAAAGTAATCGTGGTGATATCGGCCTCGTTAGGAGCGTTGATTAATTTCGGTATAAATTTATTAGTCGTATTGCTATTTTGTGTTATCAATGGTGTTCAATTTGAATGGTATGCGATTTTTGCGATATTCGTTTTTGTCGAATTATATGTTTTTTCACTCGGGTTGGCGCTTTTATTTGGCGCTCTATACGTCAAATTTCGTGATATTTCGCACATTTGGGAAATTGCGGCACAGGCTTGGATGTATATGATACCGATGATTTATCCGCTATCAATGGTTATTGCCTACAGTCCAACGATTGCTAAATTATTATTACTCGACCCATTAGCGCAAATGATTCAGGATGCGCGCACTTTATTAACCTATAGTGGCACGGGTAGCGAAACGGTTTGGGGATATTTACACCATTGGTATCTTGGAATTATTCCGATTTTAATTACTATAGCCGTGTTTTTCGTCGGTGTTTATTATTTCAATAAGCAGAGCCAAAAATTTGCGGAGGAGGTATAGATGGTCCAGCGACCAACCAAAAATAACTCTAATAAAAACAATGACGACGATGTCGTGGTTAGCGTTGAGCATCTCGCGAAAACATTCCATCTGCCGAAAGAGCATTCGAGCGAATTAAAACAAACCGTAATAAACTTTTTAAAACATAAACGCGGTTATACCGATTTACACGTCCTGCGTGATATTAATTTTGAGGTGCACGAAGGAGATTTTTTCGGCATCGTGGGGCGTAACGGCAGCGGCAAATCTACACTATTAAAATTACTGGCCGGAATTTATCAACCAACACGCGGCACGATCAAGACCACCGGTAAAATTGTGCCATTTATTGAGCTTGGCGTTGGCTTCAATCCGGAACTAACCGGTCGCGAAAACGTATATATGAACGGTGCGATGCTGGGCTTTTCTAATAAAGAGATGGATGCCATGTATGATGATATTGTGGATTTTGCGGAGCTACCGGAATTCATGGATCAAAAACTCAAAAATTATTCTAGTGGCATGCAGGTTCGTTTAGCCTTTTCAATCGCCATTAAAGCGCAAGGCGATATCTTGATTTTGGATGAAGTATTGGCGGTTGGCGACGAAGCATTTCAGCGGAAATGCAATAACTTTTTCAACGAAATTAAACGAGATAAAACCAAAACCGTTATTTTAGTGACGCACGACATGGGGTCAATTCGCCAATATTGCAACAGGGCTATTTTTATTGAAAGGGGCGAGATTGTTCATATGGGTAACCCTAATATAGTGGCAGACGACTACTCAGAGCTGTTTTTGAAGGATGCCAAAACCACGGATAATAATAAATCGGACGAAAAACGCTTAGGAACTGGTGAGGTGAGATTTGGGAATATCACACACAAACTCACAAAAGATAATTTAGTGTTGAATTTTGATATTAAAAATAACACTGATGGCGATTGTGACGGTATTACTATGGGATTTGATTTTACGATTAATCAAGAAATTATTGCTGGATTTGATACGCGCTTCGTTGAAGATTCTGCCAGAATTAAGCTTGACGCACACCAATCTAAACATTTCACTATGACATTTGCCAACACGTTTGGTAACCATGAGTGGTCGCTCAACATGAATATGACGACTGGGCTCGGTAGCAATGTTACCGATCACATTAAACAAGCGTTCAGCTTTCAATCGAATAATGTCAAATATCATCCGGTTTTTAAGGTATTGAATGTTCCTAAAATCGAAATTTTAGATAAATAATTCATGCTATAATACTCGTATAATATGAGTAAAGACTTTCATCCACTGGTTTCGGTTATAGTACCAGTTTACAATGCGGAAAACTATCTAAACCAGGCTGTGACGTCTCTACTAAACCAAACCTATCACAACCTTGAGATTATTTTGGTTGATGATCGCTCTACAGATAGTTCATTGGCGATGTGTAAAAATTTTGCGTTGCGGGATTCGCGTGTGCGGGTTTTACAGACCGCTAAAAACTCAGGTGGTCCGCTACGCGGTCGCGTGATCGGTTTGCGGCGAGCTAAGGGTGAGTGGATAACATCTATGGATTGTGATGATTTTGTTGATTCGACATATGTGGAACATTTACTCAAAACTACCAAAAATGGCCAATATGATATTGCGGTAACCGGTCATACAAAAGTTTGGGACGATGGTCGACGTGAGCCGTTTAAATGGCAAAACTTTCATCAAACCACGAGTGAGCGATTAGCGGAATTTTATTTAAATTATATTAGATCGACGCCGGACAATATCCAATTTTGGTTTAATCCGGCCGACACATTTGGCCAAAATTTAATTAACAGTTCGGTTGTAAAACGAGCGTTGGCAAATGGCGATTTTGATGATTTACCCAATAATGTTTGGGCGGAGGATACGCTAATGGCGGCGATTTTAATCGCCAACTCGCGCAAAGGTGTTAATTTTATAGACTATCACGATTTCAATTGGCGCCAACGTGAAGGCAGTGGTAGTCACGGCGGTTTTTCTATGCGGGCGGATCAAAAGTGTTTTTATAAAAAGATGGATGAAATTTTCGCGACCAATTATGATAAATTTAAATTATCTAAACAAATGCCACTAGTGTCCGTTATAATTCCTATTTATAACGTTGAACGATATTTAAACGAGTGTGTTGACAGCGTGCTAAATCAGACTTATAGAAATCTCGAAATCATTCTAGTTGACGATAAATCGCCCGGCTTATCCGGAAAGATGGCAGATAACTATGCTAAAAAGGATAATCGCGTAAGAGTCATTCATAAACCACAGAATGAAGGCGTATTTAGCACGCGCATTGCTGGTATGAAGGTAATGTCAGGAGATTATTTTACGTCAATTGATAGCGACGATTATATGGGGCACGAATATATTGCAAATTTAGTTAGCCATCTTATAACAACCAGTGCCGATATAGTGACAATTAAGAATTTCACGTTGCAATATCCAAATAAAAGTCGAGAGTTGCTGATACCCAACGCCTTTTCTGAAGCTAAAAACTATGATGAATACTTGTCTGCATTAGGTAATCATGAGTGGGGTTGGGAAGTGTGCGGTAAGCTGTTTAAAAAAAGACTTTGGACTGAAGCTAAAAAATATTTTGTAAAATATGATCAGAGATTGCACATGGGTGACGATATTGTGATGTACTCAATTTTACGATATTTTTCTACAAGACAGACAATCACTAACACATTTGATTATTTTTACCGACAAACTGGCGAAAGCGTCACCACTACAACCGACCATGACAAATTATTATCCAATTTAGGAGATATAGTAAAAGCGATGCAGACGCTAGTAGATTTTGTGAAATCTATAGAGCTTTATAATAATACAAACCAGCAAAACCTTAAAAAATTTGCCCAATCTCAGATGTTATCAGCGGTAAATAAAATCACGGAACACGATGACGAAGTACGGTTATTAAAACAAAAAATAGAAGAACTTAATATTGCAATACACGCTAAAGATGCCGAGATCGCTAGCTACTTAAGTATTAAGCGATCCGCTAAATTAACCGTAGAGAACATGCGGCGACGCATAAAATATGGAAAACAACGATGACTCATGTTGCTCCACTAGTCTCATCTCAGCCATAATTCCTATTTATAACGTCGAACAATACTTAAGTGAATGTGTTGACAGTGCACTCAATTAAACCATAAAATATTGAAATTATTTTAGTAGACGATAAATCATCTCCCGATTCGTCCAGTCGCATGTAACAGTTATATTAAACACATAAAGGTGATATCATATTACTATGAAGAATGTTTTTCCGGTAATATCAGTGATCATTCCAGTGTATAATACAAAAAAGGAATATCTGAGAGAATGCTTTGAATCTATCGAAAAGCAAACACTCCGAGATTTTGATGTAATTGTTGTTGATGACGGATCGAAACCAAAAACCGCCAAATATCTCGACAGCTTTACGAGGCGAGATGGCTGGCGCGTAATTCACCAGAAAAACCAAGGCGCATCAGTCGCCAGACAAAACGGGTTCGATAATTCTACGGGAAAATACGTTTTGTTTTTAGATGCTGACGATATTTTCATGCCGAACTTTTTTGAAAAAATGTTTAATACGGCTAAACAGAATAATTCTGATGTCGTGATGTGCTGGTTTAACCAATTTGATTCAAACACTGGTAAAAATGTGCCGAATGACTATTGGACAGAGGGTGCCCTGTCTAGGTTGAAAAATCCACTAAAATATAATTACCATGACTCACCCGATGAGATTTTTCAAACTGCTACGGCGAATCTCTGGACAAAACTCCTGCGCCGAGACATGTTAGTTGATCATGGGGTTAGATTCGATAATGGTTTACCAGCCGCAAATGATTTTCCGTCGGTGTTGGCATTATTAATATCAGCTAAAATCATCTCTGCTATACCCGATAGGCTAATTAAGTATCGTGTAAATAACCCGGAATCTACCACTGCTATGCATAGAACTAAGGGATCGCTGAGTTCATTTATGGCCGCACGTGCGAGTAAAAAATTCTTAGACGACCACAACATTTATGAGGAGGTTAAGGGGAGTTTTACGGAAATAGCCATTGGCGTTATGTGCTGGAATTTGCGAGACAACATCCCA
>JBAQVB010000063.1:0-4875 GCA_049297855.1 Candidatus Nanoperiomorbaceae bacterium | reverse complement strand
CACTATCATTGAAGTCGCATGAGTCCTAGCTATAGCAGGTTTAATATTCTTAGTAGTCTTTATTGCCTGGCCAGCTTTACAAAACTCGCAAAAGGATACAGCTAGACGCCAAGATGTTAATCGTGTTGTCAGTGCGCTGGAGCAATACAAGGTGGATAACCAAGGTTCGCTAAGTTATTATGATAATACTCCAGGCTATAGGGAGCCGTGGTCGAGTTCTGGCGCATATACAGACGGCCGATTAGGATCTTACATAAATAAGTTGTCGGCTACCACTAAAGTAACAATGCAGTATAATAAGATTAGCTATCAAACATGGCTCAATTTAATAGATATCTATGCTAATGATAGTTGTGCCACAGACGGCAGTAATAATTTATCTCCATATTTAGGATCTTACGCGGTAGTGACCAGACTATCTAGTGGCGCTTTTTGTTGCCAAAATGCCAGATAAATCTTAACTGACACTGTATCATATTGTTTTATTTAATTTTAAACTCTAGTTTTTGATTTGCGCGCTATTTGTTCTATAATATCAAATATGATTTAGTTTTACTTTTTTCGCGGATAAATATTAACGAAAGGGGTTTTAGAATGGATAAAAATAAAATGGAAACATTAGTAAATATCGCCCAAAGATTTGGCTTATCGGCATCTGATTTAGATTTTTACGGTGACGACAAGGCTAAAATTCGTCCCGAATCTTATGGTAGATTCATGGATAATCCAGATGGGAAACTGATTTTGGTGACGGCGATTTCGCCAACTCCGGCCGGCGAAGGTAAAACCACCGTTTCGGTCGGTCTCGCGGATGCAATGAATCAGATCACGTCAAATTCAGCAGTTTTGTCGTTGCGCGAGCCATCCATGGGGCCGGTGTTTGGCATGAAAGGTGGCGCGGTTGGTGGTGGTCGTTCGCAATTAACGCCGGCGGACGATATTAATTTGCATTTCACGGGCGACTTGGCGGCGATTGCTGAGGCGAATAATTTACTAGCGGCGCTAATTGACAATCACATTTATTGGGGAAATACGCTCAATATTGATCCGTCACGGATTTTATTTAAGCGTTGTTTGGACGTTAACGATCGTGCCCTGCGTAGTTTGCGCGAAAACGCGTCGGGCAATTTCGCGCGACCGCACGATGATGATTTCACGTCCGGTTTTAATATTACGGCCGCCAGCGAGATTATGGCGATTTTATGTTTGGCCAGCGATTTAGTCGATTTGAAAACGCGCTTAGGCCGCATTTTGATCGGTTTTTCACGATCAAGTCAACCGATTTTTGCGCACGATTTACATGCCGAAGAGGCTATGACAATTTTGCTCAAGGATGCCATAAACCCCAACATTGTGCAGTCGCGCAAAGGAACGTTGGCGCTGGTGCACGGTGGGCCGTTCGCCAATATTGCGCACGGAACCAGTTCGATTCGTGCGGCCAAGTTGGCGTTAAAATTGGGCGATTATGTGGTCACCGAGGCTGGCTTTGGTGCGGATTTAGGTGCGGAGAAATTCGTTGATATTTTTGCGCGCGGATCGGAAATTAACCCGGCGGTGGCGGTGTTAGTAGCTAGCGTGCGTGCCTTAAAATATAACGGTGGTGCGGATCTAAAAAATATCACGGACGAAAATCCAGTGGCCTTGGAAATCGGACTCGATAATTTGAAAATACATTTGCGTAATCTGAAAAGCATGAACTTACCAACAGTAGTGGCGATCAATAAATTTGCCGATGATCACGACAACGAACTGAATTTTGTGCGCGATTTTATCAAAAAATTAGGCGTCGAATGCGAAATCGTTGACGTTTTTTCCGAAGTTGGAGATGCTGAGAACTTGGCAAAAACCGTGCTTAAATTAACCGTTCAAACTCGGTCGCAGCCACATTTTGTTTATGATTTAGCGGATGATATTACAACTAAAATTCGTAAAATTGCGACGACGATTTATGGCGCCAGTGATATAGAGCTCAGCGACCAGGCGCGCCAACAATTAGGCGACATTGATCAAGACTCCGATCTGCAATTTGCGCAAAAATTGCCGATTTGTATCGCTAAGACGCAGTATTCGTTGTCGGATGATTCAAAAAAGCTGGCCGTGAATTTGCGCCAAAATCCTGATTTTACGATCAAAATTCGTGAACTGGAAATTGATGCGGGCGCCGGTTTCATCGTCGCCATTGCTGGACAAATTTATCGTATGCCAGGACTACCGCGTGTACCAGCCAGTGCAAATATGACGATTGACGCGGACGGCAGTATTAGTGGTTTGAAATAGGTTTAGAGATTTTCCGGTTCTTGTTCGAGTGTCAAGCCGAATTTATCGTGAACTTTGGCGATGATTTCGGCGCGGAATTTAGCCAAATTATCCACCGAATTATGTTCGGCGATATTTGTAACAACCAGAGCATTTTTTGGATAAATTTGAAAGCCGTCGTCCGTAAAACCTTTTAATCCCGTCTGATCAATCAGCCAGCCGGCCGCCAGTTTTACCTGATTGTCGGGTGCCGGGAAATGAGGCGCATCAGGAAATCGAGCGAGTAATTGACGCGCCGTTTCGGCGTCGACGATCGGATTTTTGAAAAAACTGCCGGCCGAGGGAATTTGCGCCGGGTCGGGCAATTTATAGTGACGAATTTCGATAACAGCCCTGCGAATTTCGGCCGGCGTAAAGCTGATATTATCCCGAAACTCATGATCGTTTCGAGCCAGCTCTGGGTGTTTAGCCAGCAAATATTTTTGCAGAGAATTATAAAACGGTGGCCGGGCTGAAGTACTAGATAAGCGCAATGTGATATACGTGATGATATATTTTCGATCAATTTGAGGTTTGAAAATCGAATTGCGATAACTGAAATGGCAGTCGGCGTTAGTTAATTTTTCAAATTTACCCGTTGCTACGTTGTATGCCGTAAGTTCAATTAAAAGTTGCGAAATTTCCGCGCCGTATGCCCCGACGTTTTGGACGGGTGTCGCGCCGGCTACACCAGGAATCGCACTCAAAAACTCTGCACCGGACAAATTTTGCGCCACCAAACGCGCAACGGTTTCATCCCAATTTTCGCCGGCGCCGATTTGATAAATGGCGCCGCTTGCGTCCGACGAGATTTCCTTAAAACCGTGAATTCGGTTCAAAATAATTACGCCATCATAAGATTCATCGGCAATAACATTGGAGCCACCGCCGAGGACAAACCACGGTAGCCGCCGTTCGTGCGCAAAATTAATTGCGGCCGGCACGTCGTCCGGTTCATGCAATTCGATCACGAATTGTGCCCGCCCACCGATCCGCATGGTGGTGAGTGCCGAGAGCGGAATATTTTCCTGAATTTTCATAGTCATAACGTCCATTATACATTGAGGAGGTCGTTAATTACGCCACTTGGCTTTAATCTCACGTAAATCACGAGTCATATTGCAATATTTATTTCAAGTTACGGCGCATTACTGTCCGGTCGCTGTCGGTTTAGCTTTTTTGTGAGATATCACTAAGGAAACGATGCCTATAATGGTGGCCAGTGCGGCTGCGAACACGCCCGGACCAAATAGGTTGGAGTTGGCTAGATTAGATAGTTGCGTAAAAACACTGAAATTTAAACCGGCCGACATGAACCATAGCACCAGTACGCTGCCAGATAAAAGGGTACCGAGTAACAAAAATTTTTTCTTAGCTGATAGTCCGCCCAAAACGAACAGCCCGGCCGCCACGAATAATACAATCGATACCGAAAAATTAGTTGCGACTGTCACGCTCGAGTAGTTGACCGAAGTCGGGATAAAGCTGGCGATTTGGTGCGCCTCGACCGTGGACGGCAATGCGTTATTAAACCACTGCAAAAACGCACTCTCGGCGATGGCGGCGGCCGCAATGAGGTTAATTCCTAGATTGAGGAGTCGGCGTTTTTTCATAACATGAGCATAACACATAGCGCCGAATTTTGCTAACGTTCATTCGTAGGGTAATGGTTGAAAATTTATTAGCAAGATGTTAAAATCAATCTGTTGATTTTTATAATCGCGCCGTGGGTCGGTAGCTCAGTTGGTTAGAGCACGGGACTCTTAATCCTGGTGTCGAGGGTTCGAATCCCTCCCGACTCACCAAAATATTGTTGCAGGCTGTCCGCGTGGCAGTCTTTTAATTAATGTGGATTATTAGATAAAATAGGGTATATGCTTGACATGATAAAATTTTTATGATAGTATCATACGCATGGAACCAAATAATGACAACCAAATCAATGACATGTCACCGGAAACGCATAACAAACACAGCAGGGATGGTGTTGCAAAATCACTGGCTATAATAGCGCTCGGCGCAACGCTGTCGTCAGGTGCCTTAGTAGCCGTAAACACGGCGACCGAACCAGTTTATTCATCAGATACAACATACGTAGAAATTACTTCGTCTGGTGATTGGGGGTAGTGCTGTTGATGCGGTGAAAGGCGTTAATATATTGAATCATGATCGTGTAGAGGATCATATCAAACGCATGCCACAGAACGAAAATATTTTGCAAGGTGGAGGTCCTCAGCCGGGTGAAATCGTTACGATACCATATAGCGTCGGTAAATAATTCGTTATTCGGATGAGCCGCCACGTGCTATAATTAACGTAGTTTATGCGCCCGTAGCTCAGCGGATTAGAGTACTTGGCTTCGAACCAAGTGGTCACAGGTTCGAACCCTGTCGGGCGTACCAAAAAATTATTGAGTATTCAATTGTTATGTGCTATCATATCCCCATATCAGACATAACCGTGTTAAAGGAGCAACGCCTATAATTAATTATCATGAGTAAGAACAATAATTATTATCATCATCATTCTAGTAACGGATTATTAACTACGTCAGCTTCAACTCCAGCGTCAACTACAACG
>JBAQVB010000062.1:0-1927 GCA_049297855.1 Candidatus Nanoperiomorbaceae bacterium | reverse complement strand
TCGCATATCATGTTGCCCACTACCCACCGTATTCATCACTGTTAATTATAGCATTCTGTGCTTAATTAACGCAAATTTATCACTTTTATAGCTAAGTTTTCCACTCAAAAAATAGTTTTCCACATGCCATATAACGTAGTTTTATCCATGTGATGATATATTGCTTAGGCAGCTTAAAACTGCTAAAATAAATGATATGATCAATGGTCAATCAGAAGCAATTTTTATTTCCGGCATCGGTGGCACGGGTATGGGTCCGCTGGCCGAATTAGCCCTGGATGCCGGGCTAACGGTTGTCGGTTCGGATCTCAAGCACACTCCCCAAACAGCCGAGCTCGAACGTCGCGGCGTTAAAATAATTTATCAACAGACTGCGGCTGCTATTGCCGAAACATTTCAAAAAACGCCGTTCGGCTGGTTTATTCATTCTTCCGCTATTCCTAACGATGCGGCGGAACTCCAATTCGTCCGCACGCAGCACATCCGGCACAGCAAGCGTGATGAATTTTTGGCCGATTTTATTGAGCGGTGGCGACTCGACTTGATTGCAGTAGCCGGAACTCACGGTAAAACCACTACCACCAGCATGCTAACTTGGGTGTTTCACGAACTGCATCGACCAATTTCCTACTCAATTGGTTCGACTATTCCTTTTGGTCCGGCCGGCCATTATGATTCGGCATCGCGATTTTTTATTTACGAAGCCGATGAATATGACCGCAATTTTTTAGCTTATCATCCGGCAATGGCGACGGTGGTTAGTTTAGATTATGATCACGCCGACATTTATCCGACTATTGAATCTTATCGCGCGGCTTTTACGCAATTTTTACAACAATCCAGTAACGCAATTTTATGGCGTGACGTCGCCAGTCAACTTGACTTAGCAGATGTCAATTGCGAAATTATTGATAAAGCCGATCGCCAGCGGATTGACTTACCTGGTCAAAAAGTACGCGAAAATGCCGAGTTGGTCGTCGAAATTTTACGTCGTGTTTTGGATGATTTTGATGAAATTGGTGAAAATAAAATTCGCGCCATTTTAGCGCGTTTCCCCGGAGCGGATCGACGATTTGAAAAATTGGCGGATAATTTATATTCCGATTATGCGCACACACCGGCCGAAATCACCGCCACGCTGCAAAAAGCCCGTGAAATTGCTCGCCCTGATCAAAAAATCGTCGCCCTCTATCAGCCGCACCAAAATGCCCGTCAGTTGGAAATTGTGCGCGAAGGCGGATATAAAAACGCCTTCACAGAGGCTGATGAACTATTGTGGTTGCCGACTTATTTAAACCGTTTAGATTTAGCGCCCGATGCACCAGCTGTGCTATCACCTGAGGCTCTGATCGCCACCATGAATCAACCTGCCAATGCTCGGGCAGTTGATAACTTGAATGACAACACGCTAGCGATCCTGCGCGACAAATTGGTTGATCAAAAATCCTTGGTCGTCGCGCTGGGTGCGGGAACAATTGACGGTTGGTTACGTAATAATTTAGCAAAATTGATCGGCCACAATTCGGCGCTAAAGCGCGTTTCGTAGCTGGTCATAATTTGAGCGTCGCTTAACATCGCACTCTGTTCGTGACGTAAATCACGCGAAATAAACTCGGCCGTCCAATTGTCGCGCGCTAACTGGTTTAACGACCACTCAAATAGTGGTGAGTTATCGGTTTTCAAATTAATCTGTCCATACTCTGTCAATAATCGGTCGTATAATTTCAAAAATCGTTTATCCGTCAGGCGCCGACGGCCGTTCTGCTGAAGAAACTCCACTGAATGACTGCGCGTCAGCCGGGTAAATTCCTGCAACTGACGCTGATAAATTGCTAGATTTTGCGCATAGTTTTTGTCATCAGCAAATCGCAAATTGGCGTGATAAAAATCAGTTAACTCGGCGCGTCGTGCCTGATAATTATCATTG
>JBAQVB010000061.1:0-16413 GCA_049297855.1 Candidatus Nanoperiomorbaceae bacterium | reverse complement strand
TAATCCAATCAAATTTGTATTGGGATATGGATTGCATAAACGAAGAGGAAGATTGGCTGCGACTGAGCGATCTCATTGATCGTAGTGGCCTAAGGCAGCAGATCCTAGACCTGCTCAGCCCTATTAGTTTGTTGATTGACGACTCCAGAGAGAGCGCAGAGTTTTTACTCTGGGGTCTTGAACAATATAATAACAAACATGGACTATGGCTAATTGAAACATCTAAACAACACGCGCTCAGATATTGCGTTTATACAATCATGTTACACCTTGAGTGCGCGCGAGCTTCTGCTCTTCAGCAGATTGTGAACGGCGAGTTGAGTCTCTTGTATTTGAACGGACGTTTGAATGGATGTGTTCAAGTGAGCGCCGAGATGCTGAGAGATTTTCATGAAACTAAATCTGCAGCATATGCAACTCGCATTTGCTTGGAACAGATCGACAATCAGCTAACCGAGTGTGCCAACAAACAAAATGCGATCAAATTTTTGGTTGAGTTGTTTAAAAGCAATTGCTTACCGAAAGATTTGGATCGCATGTCTTTTGCGATCAAAGAGCTACCTAGTTCGCGCAAATGCACTATTGCCACGGACTTCTTTTTTGCGTGATTTTTCATTCCCTACAATCCCCGCGTCAATTTGGCGCGGGGATTTAACTTGCATATCTATTTTTCATTGATCGATGCATCGTAAATTGCATTAAGCGATGTGCGCAGAGTTTGCTCTAGCTCCATGTCTGACCGTTTGGCTCTCGAATTTTGGGTAAGCGCACGACTAACGCTTGCGACAGGTCGAGATTTGTGCGATAACGGATTAATTAGTTGCTTGAAATGATGCGCCAAATCTGATAAAATATGACAGAACTTCGTGAGAACGTGAATCAAGTGGTTTGATTGCGTCCGAAATCTCGCGGAATCGCTTTGTTCTAATGACCATCGCGATAGGAAGGAACTGATAAGATGAAAGCAATCATCAAGAGTGGCAATAGTCAATTTATCGTGGCGGAACACGATGAAATTTTGGTCGACCATTTGGACGACAAAAAAGTTGGCGATCAAATAAAATTTGACGCTTTGGCGCTGGTCGACGGAGCCAAAACAACATTAAAGAAAGGCCAAGTCACGGCCAAAGTGCTGGACGAACTGATGAAAGATCAGAAAGTGGTCGCCATTCGCTTTAAAGCCAAGAAACGTATTAACAAAAAACGTGGTCAGCGCCACCAATACACCAAGCTAGCGATTGAAAAAATTGCGCAATAATCTCAAGTGTTGTCAAAAATCCGCCATAATTTAACAGTGGCGGATTATTATTTTTGTGTAACTTATGCTAAAACACTTGACATTTGATATAGCTTGTGATAATATTGACACGTTATGAAAAATAATACAACAAACAACAAATCAACAAAAACTAATAAAACAGTTGCGCAACGGGTTAACGAAGCGGCGCACAAAGAGATTCTTCTCAAAGATATCGATCGTGATATCCTGACGAAAAGCGTGTTAACGCTGTCGTTGGCGATCAACTTAGCGACATTCGTGGGCGTAATGTTGCTCATGGAAGGCTTTCGTTTAGTGTAGATTTTACTAGAAAAAATATTAAAATAATAAATGAAAACCGCTTCTCGTCAAGGAAAAGAAGCGGCTTTTTAATTTTTATCAATATTATCATCCGTTAGGCAGCTAGAGATGTTGGTTAATTTCCTCGGCGGCCGCTTTGTAAGCGCGGGCACCTTTGCTAAAGCGATCATAAACGCCCACCGGTAACCCGTGGCTCGGCGCCTCGGCCAAGCGCACGTTGCGCGGAATTTTGGTCGTCAATATTTTACTCGGAAAACAGTGCGCGACCTCCTGGTAAACTTCGCGCGACAGGGCAGTGCGGGCGTCATACATCGTCACCAAAACGCCCATGATTTCCAGCGTCGGGTTGAGACCTTTACGGATGATCTTGACCGTTTCCAATAGTTGGCTCAAGCCCTCGAGCGCGTAAAATTCAGCCTGCAGCGGTAATAAAATATTATCGGCTGCCACTAAGGCATTAGCCGTTAATAACGACAGCGAAGGCGGTGAGTCGATTAAGGTTAAATCGTAATTGTCGGCCACTGTGGCCAATAATTCTCGTAGTTTGGTAAAGCGTTTTGGGTCGTTCGCTAGTCCGACTTCGGCATCGGCTAGCGTCGGGTTGGCCGGCGCCAAATCGAGCTGTTTAAATTTAGTGGGTCGAATCACGTCCGCCAAACCAATTTCACCACTGATTGCGTCAACAATAGTTGGTGAACCGGCCGGATTATCATGAGATTTTAGTTTAGTTTTTTCAATACCGAGGCCGGAGCTGGCATTGCCTTGCGGATCGAAATCTACCAACAACACTCGTTGATTATGATTTTTGGCGAAGTAATACGCTAAATTAATAGCGGTGGTCGTCTTGCCGACGCCGCCTTTTTGGTTGGTGATGGCGATGACTTTCATGCGACAATTATAACACTTGCGCCGTCGAATTGAACTTGTGTTATAATAATTCCATGGTAAAACGGGGGCTCGGCAAAGGTTTTGAGGCGCTAATCTCGACGGATTTGGCGGACTTTTCATCGTCCGATACCGAAAAAACGTCCGATTTGCGCGAAATTGAACTAAGTGACATTCAACGTAATCCCAATCAGCCGCGTCGCCAATTTGACGAAAGTAGTTTGGCGCAGCTGGCCGACTCTGTTCGCGAGCATGGCATTTTACAACCACTTATTTTAGTGCCAATCCAAGATGGTAAATATGAAATCGTCGCCGGTGAGCGGCGTTTTCGGGCGGCTAAATTGGCCGGTTTACATCGTGTGCCGGCCATTATTCGTACTCTGTCCGAGCAGCACAAAGCCGAATTGTCGTTAATCGAAAATGTGCAACGAGCCGACCTCAATCCGTTGGAAATCGCCGGGGCGTTTGCGACCTTGCGTGACGATTTTGGCCTCAGCCACGCCGAGATTGCGCAGCGCGTTGGTAAAAACGTTGCCACTATTAGTAATATTTTACGATTGCTCGATTTGCCGACGCCAGCGCGCCAGGCGCTCGTGAGTGGCGATATTAGTGAAGGTCATGCCCGCCAGATTTTGGCCTTGCCGGGCGCGACGGCTCGCGCCGAATTGTTACGTCAAATTCGCCAAAATAAGTGGAGTGTGCGCAAGGCGGAGCAGTTCGTGCTCGGCTATAAATCCGAACAGGCGGCTAAAGCCGGTACCGTTAAAGTGGCTAAAAACGTGCAAAATGCCACCGCGGAACACACTGAACTAACTGACGTCATCGCGCGACAAATCGGCTTGCCCGATAAACAAATTAGCCAAAAAATTACGGCGCACGGTGGGGAAATCCGTATCAAATTCCACGATGACAAAGACTTATTGAAAATTCGTCAGTTGTTTAATAAATAGGCTAGTTGTTTACAAGAAACTGATTTTATTGAGTGGCCAGATCCGAATCGCAACTGGGCCGATAATATTTTGCAGAGGAATTATCCCCAATGTTGGCCGACCGTTGCCGTTGCGCGAATCCATCGACCACTGCATGCCTCGGTCGTCGCGGTGGTCGCCAACCACGAAAATAGATCCGTTTGGCACTGTCTCATTGGTGCCGTCGCCGGCCACGCAATCATTGGGATTAGCTACCGATTGAAATAGCGGAAATTGCTTGACGTCAGTATAGGGATTAATGCCGGCCGGATGGGCGTCGTTATGAATTAAGAGCGTGCAGTTATTGACTGTAATACGATCACCAGGCAAGCCGATGACACGCTTGACGACGTATTGGTCGGGATTATTCGTGCCGGCGACCCATTGCGGATTACGAAAAACGATGATTTGACCACGCGGCGGAGTATAAGTTTTGCCTAAGGCGCGATCAATGGTAACGGGCACCATATTGACAATCAAGCGATCGGACGTTGATCCAGCGTTGACCGGGGCATATTCGCCGTCATTGCCGTCCAGCGTCGGGTACATCGATGGTCCCGTCACATTGAAACTCTGCATGACAAATTGATTGATCAGGAACGAACCGATGATAACCACGGCCACAAAAGCTATCACGCCAATCGAATTGCGCAGCCAGCTGTGTTGTTTCTTCGCTTTTGGGTTCGGTGTTTCGATCGGGATTTTTTGTAATTGGACATTTGGAATATTTGGTCGTGACGACGTTGTGTGACGCGGATCAATTTGTTTGGCATCGTTCAAGGTGCGAGCTTGGCTGATACTCTGTTGTGCTCGCGCTGAGCGATGCGTCGTGGCGTCGACGATCCAGCCCGGGCGTCGGATCGGTCGCGGCTGTGGTGTAGGCGAACGGTTGCTCATTGTGTCAAGCTTGACGGCATTAAGGTCAGAATTGGTTTTTGGGAATAATATACTATTTGATGGCGGCATAACCTCACGTAAATTGCGAGAATGTTTATTTTTACCATCATCCATTACCTTATTTTATATGATTATCATGCAAAACGCAAACGCTATCGTGGCAAGGCAGCGCGATTTTATGATATAATAGCCGACATGTTGGAGTTTATTCGGCTGGCGCGCAAACGCGGCAAAGTGGCGGACGTGTTTCATGATTTGTTTGATTTAGCGTTCGCGACGTTGACGGTGCTTCTAGTAATTATTTTCCCCGATACGCCGTGGCCAGCGCTGGCGTTATTATTGCTGTCAAAATGGCGCATGATTGCGGTGCGGCCACGCTATTGGTGGGTTAATATTGTGTCAGCGTTGCCGGATTTAGCTTTTGGCGCCGCCATTGTAATTCTAATATGGTTGAGTGGCCAAAACGCCGTGGCGAGTGGCGGCTGGGCATTACCGGTGCAAATTATTTGCGGACTCATTTACGCCGCGTGGCTGATCGGGCTGAAGCCACGCGACGATAAAAAGTCGGTGCTGTGGCAGGCCGGGCTGGCGCAATTCGTGGCCGGCGTGGCGATTTTTGATTTGGCGGGTCGGTTGCCACTCGCGGTGATCATGGTGTTGGCGTTCGTCGTAGCCTTCGGTTCAGCCTGGCAAGTTTTAGGCCAATTTGAGGAAACCGAGCGCACGCCGCTAGCTTTGATTTACGGTTTTTTAGTTATGTCAATTAGTTTTGCGGCCTGGCATTGGACGGTTGGTTACGCAGTTACACCACTGTTAGAGATTCCACAGGCGTCGATCATCATCGCGGCGCTTGGTTTCGGCGTCGTCAAACTCTACGACGCGCACATGACGAGTGGTATTAAATGGTCCAGCGTGGGCTGGCCGCTGGTGGCAAGTGGCGCCATTATCGTTTTAGTGACATTTATCGGTGGCGGATTATTCGTTTAATTTCGTCGTAACAATAAATGATACGGTCGCTGTTCAACAACGCTAAAATCGTAATTTTTCGCGTAATTTGCGATTGGTTGAACCTGCTCGGGATCCATTTCCATGATCAAGCGACCGCGGGCGTGCAAATGATTGGTGGCAGCGCGGATTAATCTTTTATTGAGCGCTTGACCGTTATCATCGGCGAATAGTGCAATCGCCGGTTCTTTGCGCAGCTCCGGCGAGGCGACTTCGGCGTTCCAATCGCGTGACACATAAGGCAAATTTGCGATGATCACGTCAAACGATCCGGCGATATTTTGGAACAAATCCGACTGGACAAAATTTATTGTGGCGCCCAGATTATTGGTATTGCGTGCGGCGATTTGTAAAGCCTTGGGCGAAATATCACTAGCAATCACTTGAGTTTTGGGGAACTCCAACTGTGCGGTGATGGCTAAAATTCCGCTACCGGTACCGACGTCGAGGATTTTTTCATCACGGAGCGACATTTTTCGCAAAAGATCGATGATTTGTTCGCTTTCCGGGCGGGGAATCAGGACGTTTTCGTCGGCGTAAAAATCGCGACCGTAGAACTCTTTATGATGCGTGATATAGGCCAGTGGCCAGTGGCCAGCGCGTTTGGCGCACAATGCATCGGCGCGTTCTAAAACGGTTTTATTCAAAGTTTCCTCATCATGCGCACGCAAACATTCGCGCGACCGACTGAGAGCGAATGATAACAACAGCTCGGCGTCTAGCGAGGCTGATTTGATGCCGCACGCACGTAGTTCACCAGTTGCGGCTGTTAACCAATCATGAATTATCATGTCCAAATTATAACATTTTGCGGTCGCGGATTTCGGTAAAGTTTGTTATACTTGAGGTTAAATAACAGCAATGGGCGGATGTCGCGTTGTCTAAAAACGGAGGGATAAATGAATTTTTTTATAGGTTTACAGTGGTGGCAAATTGTGATTGGCGTGATTGTAGGCTTATTTTTACTGATGGTTTTGGTGCTCATCCACGAGCTCGGGCACGCGCTCATGGCGGTGCGCAACGGCGTTGAGGTTGAAGAGTTTGGCCTCGGCTTGCCGCCACGGGCTAAAACGTTGGGCACGGTTCATTATACGGTGAGGGGTAAAAAATTTGCGACGCTCGTGACGTTGAATTGGTTGTTGCCACTAGGCGGTTTTTGCCGGATGAAGGGCGAATCTGATGCCGATCGTCGAAAAGGCAGTTTTGGCGCGGCTAGCTTCGCGGCCAAAACTAAAATTTTATTTGCCGGTGTGGCGGTGAATCTGCTAGCGGCGATGGCGATTTTCACGATTCTAGCTTGGACTGGACTACCGATGGTGGACTCGTCGCAGTTCGCTATGCCAATGGATAATCACGGTTCGTCCGGTATTGTTGCGGTGGCTAGTGTAGTAAAGCGTTCGCCGGCCGAACGCGCCGGCCTCAAAAACGGTGACGAAATTCGTGCAATTTCAGCTAACAACGGTGAGATGCGCCGCCTTGTGGCTACGACCACTGATGTGAGCAATACTACCTCGGCGCTGGCGGGGCAAATTGTGCAGGTTCAGCTGGTGCGTGATGGCCGGCCTATTACCAAAACCACTACTTTGAATAAAACTGGCGCACAACACGGCATTCTGGGTGTTCAAATGGTGCAAAAAACTAGCCCGAGCATTCGTGCAACGTGGTCGGCACCGTTGGTTGGTGTAATTGATACGTTGCAGTTTTGTTGGATGACGATTGTGGGTCTGGCCGGGTTGGTGGCCAATCTGGTGATCGGCGTGTTCGGTTTTATTGTCGGTATTTTTGTGCCGGCGGCTAGTTCATCCGCCGGTGCGCAAATTGGCGCGGCCTCAAATTCCGTGTCGGGTCCTTTGGGTATTTTCGGTATTTTGGCCCAAGGTTTGTTCGCCGGGCCAACGCAACTGTTTTTCCTGATGGGTATTATTTCATTGACGCTGACGGTGATGAACATTTTGCCGGTACCGGCCTTTGATGGCGGGCGGTGGTATCTGTTGGCCTGGTATAAATTACGCCGTAAAAAATTAACTTTAGAGCGCGAAAGTCACGTAGTCGGAATCGGCGTGATAATTATTATCGCGATTTTCGTGCTCGTCACATTGTCGGATATTGTAAAATTGCTTTAGATTATGAAAATTACGCATGGTTTTGATCAACAAACGGATTTGGCGGACAAGCGCCAAGCGGCACAATCGGCGCGTCGTCATGATTTTTGGCGACGTAAATTTTGGCCAATTATAGGTTGGTGTGTTTATTTTTTCGTGGCGTTCATCGCGAGTCAATGCTTAGTGGCACTCGTGGTGTTGGCCCTGTCGCGATTATTTGGTTTTGATGCACTGCATTTGTCGGATCCTGCGAACGCGCTGGTAGATGTGGCGCTGTATGCGTTGTTACTATTTTTATTCGTAGGCTTACCGATTAAATTTGTACCAAAAATTCAGCGTTATTTTATAGCCAAGCGAAATAAAATCGCAAATTCTGACGCATTAGGAACGCCAAAAAATCAGCCGGCGTTTGGTGGCGGATTTTTAGCGTTGACCGGTTTAGCACGGCCACCGCGTTGGCACGATGTTGGTTGGACGCTGTATTGGTGGCCGTTGTTTTATCTAATTTTGATTGGCGCGATGATGGCGGCGTCAGCGCTATTCGGTGCCGCGACCATGCGACAAACTCAGACAATCGCTTTTACGCCCACCGCCAGTGGCGCCGAGTTGATTATTATCGGTTTGGCATTATGCGTGGTGACACCGATCGCCGAGGAAATTCTGCTGCGCGGTTTTTTGTTGACAAAAATTAGGCAGTGTTTTGGCCAACCGATCGTGGGAACCTATCAGACGTGGTTCGGCGAGTCGCGCGTTGGCGATTGGTTGTCGGCGGTCATTGTATCGATTGTTTTTGCGCTGGCTCACGGTCAACTCAACGTCGGTGTCATGACCTTTATTTTGTCAATGGTGAATGCACATTTGCGTAAACGAACCGGCGCGATTTACAGCGGAATTCTACTGCATGCGGCCGTGAATTTTTTGGCGTTCGGCATTCGTTATTTGGGATTTTTACACGGGCTGGCCTAGCTGTAGCGTGCTATAATGAGGAATATGAGCCACAGCGAAGAAACTTATCGCACCATTGCTATTGCCGGTTTTGGTGTCGAAGGGCGGGGTAATTTGGATTATTTTCACGCCAAATTTCCCGAAGCAGAAATTACCATTTTTGATGAAAATCCGACCTTTCAATTACCGGAAGCGGTGGCCAAATTCGCGAATTTTGGCGGTAATTTTGCCCAAATCCACGGTTTTGATTTAGTGCTACGCAGCCCGTCGGTGCCACCAACTAAAATTCCAAGCGATAACGCGCAATTGTCATCGTCAACCAAGTATTTTTTCGCGCATTGTTTGGCGCCGATCGTCGGCGTGACCGGCTCCAAAGGTAAAGGCACGACTTGCAGTTTGATCGCTGCCACCTTGCGGGCGTTTTTCGCGGATAATCAGCCGGAACGCCAAGTGTTTTTGCTCGGAAATATCGGCGTGCCGGCTTTGTCGCAGCTCGACCAAATTGGCGCGGGCGACATCGTAGTTTATGAAATGTCGTCGTTTCAACTGTGGGATCTCACCCAGTCGCCGCATGTTGGCGTGTTTACGATGCTCGAACCGGATCACCTTAACGTGCATCGCGATTTTAACGATTATGCAACTGCCAAGTCGCACATTTTTGCCTATCAAAAACCGGCCGATTTTGCGATTTTTAATACCCAAAACGACCGGATCCGCAAATTTGCGCAGGCGGCTCAAAGTCAAAAAATCGCTTTCAACATTGCCGATTCAATGGCGACTCAGTTCGTTCATTTTGATGATCATAATTTCTATTTGGCTGAACAAAAAATTTGTTCGATTAACGAACTGCAGTTGCCGGGTCAACATAATTTGCGCAACGCCTCCGCAGCGATTGATGCCGTTTTCGCCACACTAGCGCCGGAGTTTTTGCAACCTAACGCCACGCCAGAATCGGTTAAATTTATTAAAATTGCGTCGGCGATCAAAGCCGGCTTGGCCGGGTTTCATGGTTTACCGCACCGCTTAAAATTTGTTCGCGACGTTAACGGCGTGAAATTTTACGACGATTCCATCGCCACGACGCCAGGTTCAACTATTGCCGCTATCAATTCGTTTGCGGAGCCCAAAATCATTTTGATCGGCGGGTCGGACAAAGGCGCTAATTGCGCGGGCATTGCCCGAGAAATTTATCGTCACAACTGCGGTAAGCGCGACATTAAAACGTTAGTAATTTATGGTTCGATACGAGACAAAATGGCGCGTGAAATTACGACCACATTCGGTAAATTAACTGATCAGGATGCTGATTCAACATTTAAGGCGCCGAAAATTTTAGTTGTCGACACCGACGCTGAGCAAGCGACTTTTGTGAAAATTCGTGCCGGCGCTGACGAAAAATATCGACCATTCGCTAAGATTTTTAGCCGGTTTTTGTCAACTGCCCAACCGGGCGATGTGGTGATCTTGAGCCCGGCAGCCGCCAGCTTTGACATGTTTAAATCCTACGCTGATCGTGGCGAAAGGTTTGTGTCAGAAGTTGAACGCCTACATTAAACAAAAACGTGTTATTATTGGCGCATGGCAAATAAATCGGGCAAAATTGATGCGATAATTTTTGACTGTTTCGGCGTGTTGGTCAATGGCACAACAGATCATTTTTACGCCAAATATATGGCGAACGAGCCGGCTAAAATCAGCCAAGTCAAGACATTATCGCAAAATTCAGATCGTGGTGTTATTGAATATAATGCGTTTGTCCAGGGCGCCGCCGACTTGGCCGGAATTTCGTTTAACGACGCCAACCGAGTGTTTTTGGATGCACCCAAAAACGAAGCGCTGTTTCATTTCATTCGCGACGATCTACGACCAAGCGGTTACAAAATTGGCCTCCTGAGCAATCTTGGTTCGGGTCGCGCGTCGCAAGTCATGCTTAAATCCGATCTAGCATTATTTGACACTAAAACGCTGAGTTATCAGGTTAAAATGGCTAAACCCGATGCTGAAATTTATCGCTTGGCGGCTAGACAATTGGGCACAATAGAGCAAAGATGCGTGTTTATCGACGACAATGTAAAAAATGTTACGGGTGCGCAGCGCGTTGGCATGATTGGAATTTTGTATCAGGACTTTGCGTCACTCCGCCAAGAATTAGATATTTTGTTGGCGCGTGAATGACGTTTGATGTGATAAAATAGAGCAATGGAAGCTTGGGCAAAAGAAATTCAGCACGGTGAAATTAACATGACGCGACACGATTTGAATCGGTCGGCGCAATATGCGCACGATTTGATTACGGGTCTCGCTAAGGTGGAAAATTTCCCAATTGGTGTTACGGTGTTTGGCTCGGCGCGTCTGGGAACGGACTCGCCGTGGTACCAAAAAGCGCGTGATTTGGGCGCACGGTTGGCGCAAAACGGTCATCCGGTGATTACCGGTGGCGGTCCGGGTATTATGGAGGCGGCCAATCGTGGCGCGTTCGAAAGTCACGGCCGCTCGGTCGGCTTTAATATTCATCTCGCGACCGAACAGGATCTCAATCCGTACACCACTGATAATATGGAATTTCATTATTTCTTTTCGCGCAAGCTGATGATGACGCTGGCTGCCAAAGTTTATGTCTTTTTTCCGGGTGGTTTTGGTACGATGGATGAATTTAGTGAAATTTTAGAGCTAAAACACACTGGTAAAAATGTTGACACGCCGATTTTTTTGGTAGGGAAGGATTTTTGGCGCGGGCTGGATGAATGGTATGGCGGTCCGATGTCAGACATGAATTTGATTGAAACGGGTCGAACGGGCGAACTGCGCGAGCTTGATTTGCGCGATGATAATTCAAATGAGAATAACGATTTGGCATCAAATTTGGCCGAAACGATCGCCCGGTCCGTCGCGTCATCTAGCGCGCAGCGCAATCCGGCAGTAGATGAAAAAATCTCTCGCACGACTAAGGCGGCGCGTGATTTGTATACTATTACGGATAATGTTGAAGATATTGTGGCGGCCGCCAATCAGGTTGAGCCGCGTGCGATCGATGATCGTCTGCGCGAGCTGACGCGATCAGACGCCGCATATTATGATGGGTCGTCGACCACGCCCCGAGCACGGAGCTAAACGCCGATGCTAACGGATTTGCGCAAACGGTTGGATGATTTGGCGGTCGAGCTGGCTAAGACGCGGCCGTTGTTACAACTCGACGCGCAGGCTGACGAGTTACGCCGGCTGGAGCATGAGCTGGCCGTGCCTGAAATCTGGAATGATCCGACGCGCGCCATCCAATTGTCCCGTCAAGTGGCTGCGTTAAAGGATATAGTTAACCCGTGGGAAACCTTGACGACGCAGATTCATGATTTTAGCGAAATGCTGAATTTGGATGGAGCAGATGAGCTGGCGAGCGAAATGAATGATCAAGTAACGGCCTTGGAACAGGATTTTGCCAAATTGCACGAGCAATTATTATTTCGTGGAAAATTTGATCATGGCGACGCTATTCTGCGCCTGTCGTCGGGTGCGGGCGGCGACGACGCGCAGGATTTTACGGAGATGTTAGAGCGCATGTATTTGCGTTGGGCGGAAAAAGCCGGCTTTAAAACTAAAATTTTAGAACGCAGTTCGGGCGAAAACGCCGGCGTTAAAACGGTCGTCATTGAAATTAACGGGTCGTTTGCCTATGGTAAATTGCGGTCGGAAAACGGCACGCATCGGTTGGTGCGACTCAGCCCGTTCAACGCCGATAGCCGCGAGACCTCGTTCGCCGGCGTCGAAGTTTTGCCGAAAATCGACGTACCAGATGACGTGGTGATCAACGACAAAGATTTACGCGTCGATATTTATCGTAGCGGCGGTCACGGCGGTCAGGGTGTTAACACAACCGATTCAGCGGTGAGGTTGACTCATATTCCAACCGATATTGTAGTAACGATTCAAAATGAACGGTCGCAGCAACAAAATCGCCAAACCGCGTTAGAGATTTTGCGTGGTAAATTGGCGGCGTTGCAGATGGAGCAGCACGTGGAAAATCTTAATGAACTACGCGCCGGCGAATCAGCTAGTTGGGGCCAACAGATCCGTAATTACGTTTTGCATCCCTACAAATTGGTCAAAGATACGCGCACCAAACACGAGGAAAAGGACATCGATGCGGTGCTCGACGGTAAAATCGATGGTTTTATTCGCGCCTATTTAGAGTCGGATTACAATTTAGCCAAATAATGTTGTAAAAAATAGCAAAAGGCCTTGACGTGGCTAAAACGGTTGTGTATAATCGTCTACGTCAAGTGGTAAAGACAAAAATCTCCGAATAATAAAAAATCGGGGACAATATACATAAAAAGGGGAAAAAATGAACACAAACAGTCAAAATCTACATGAGCCAACTTTTAACCGGAGCCTAAATATCGGTTCACGCGACGCTAAAATTGTAGTGCCGCACGCACGTGCGCATATGCGGGCGGTATTTGGCGGTGTTTTGGCGCAACCTCAATCGTCTAAATTATCTCAACCGTCTCAACCGTCCACTACTGTTGCGGTTCATCAACCGTCAGCAAAAAGTGTGACGTCGCATCCGTTTAAGTCAGTTCATTCAGCGGCCGTGCGAACGGCGGTCAAGCCTATCGTTGCGTCGTTTCCCCGCGGTCGTTATCTTGATATTGTGTCACGATCGACTAGAACAAACGTCGCGCCGGCACATGTTGAACGATCGGTGCGTCTACAAATGGCGCCACAGCGTCCCACTTTTCAGCGAGTGACGCAATCGGCCGAAATTCGACCCGTCGCCAAACCAGCATTTTCATCACCTGTTGCCAAACCAACGACCACTGCGTCAAACGTCACGTCGCGTGAGCCGGTGCAATCAGCGCGAGCAAACGTGATTGATCGTCCGCTCAGCCTATCGGAAGCCCTAGCCAGCGTCGATGCGTCGCCGAACTATGATAACTTGTTTGCTCCGAATGCCGTCGATCCGGGTGCCAAATTGGCCGAAAAGAAATCGATATTTGCCAGAACCAAAAAAACCAAGGTGGCGGCCAAGCCCGCGCAGTCAGCTGTCAGTTGGCGAGCCAAACGAGTCGCCCGCCAGGCTGCGGCCACCAAGACTAAGGCGCAAAAATTAGCCATCCGTGCCGAACAGCGCGCCTCGCGTCAACATCTATCGCAGGATAATAAATTGAACGACAATTTCGCTAACGATTTAGTCGCCGCGACGGCCGAAACGCGCCCGCAAAATTTTACGAGCGGATTAGTTAGTGCCACTGAAACGGCCACTATGTCCCAAGATGAGCCGTCGGCCGAGGCGTCGCAGAAATCTTCGGCAATTAGTTTTAGTGGTGGCGCCATCGCGATCGATCCGACCGCTTTTCGCAATCCATTTACGAGTGTGAATATGCCAAGCATCAGCTTTGCCATGCCCAACATCAACGTGCGCAAAGTTTTATCAACGCTCCGCATAACGGCCATCGTAATGATTTTGGCCGTGAGTGGCTATTTGGCCTGGGATACCTGGATGAGCAATAGTGGCCAGACGTCTATTAATGCTGCTGCCGGTAGCACTATGAGTATTGCGAGCAACGATCCGACTACTGCTGATCCGACTGCTGTGAGTGCCCAACAATATTCCGCCTACGTGACGCCGGCCGACGAACCACGCTACGTATCCATTCCGTCGATCGGCGTCAGTGCCCGCGTTATGAAAGTTGGCGTAACGTCGTCCGGTAATATTGATGTGCCGAAAAAATTGGCCGACACGGCCTGGTATGATGGTAGCGCCAAGCCGGGACAGCAGGGACAGGTTTTTATCGACGGTCACACTAGTTTCAATTCTTCTGCCGCCGCGTCGTTCAATGATTTGCCAAAGTTAAAAATCGGCGATCAAATTACCGTCCAAACTGGTAACGCCACTAATTACACTTACAAAGTCGCGAAAACCGAAGCCGTGCCGACCGCCAAAGTTGACATGCAACAGGCGCTCAATACTTATAACGGCGCGAGCAAAGGTTTGACGCTGATGGCCGATACTGGCAACTATGATTACAAAATGCACGACGCCACTGAACGTTACGTTGTCTATGCGGTGCAGGAATAGTTGGTTCGTCGATAAACATAACTATGTTATAATGGATCTATGATTACGTTGGATCGAGTCACTAAAATTTATGGCAAGAGCATCAAACCGGCGCTCAAGGACGTCACTTTACACGTTGAGCCACGCGAATTTGCGATCATCGTCGGCGCGAGTGGCGCTGGTAAAACCACGTTGCTCAAATTATTGACGCGTGAGGAAAAGCCGACCGCTGGCAAAATTATCGTCGGTGGCATTGACTACGACACGCTGGATGATCGCGACATTCCGCTGCTAAGGCGCCGCATTGGCGTGGTGTTTCAGGACTTTAAATTGTTGCCCAATCGCACGGTGTTTGAAAATGTGGCGTTATCACTCGAAATTTCCGGACATAGTAACAAACAAATTCGCGATAACGTGCCGAAAATCTTAGAGCTGGTGGGTTTACGCGGCAAGGAAAAACATTTTCCGCGCGAACTATCCGGTGGCGAACGTCAGCGTGTTGCGATCGCCCGTGCCATGGTGCGCCAGCCAAAAATCCTGATCGCGGACGAGCCAACAGGGAATCTGGACCCGAAAAACAGTATGGAAATCGTTAAATTATTGCTCAAAATCAATAAATACGGCACGACGGTTTTGCTAATTACACATTCAATGGAAATCGTCAATATTTTGGGCAAGCGCGTGATTGCACTAGATCACGGGGAAATCGTGCGCGATGTGGCGCATGGCACGTTTCGTGGTTCGGAACAATCTGAGCAGTTGAAACGCATAGCCAATCAAGTAGCGCGCAACACTACCACATCGCCGATTAATTTGGCCGTGCCGACGCGATCACCCGGCGTCGAGCAAAAATATCGTAGGAGTCGACCATGATGGCGCCCGTGAAAAAATCCGTCACGCCAAAGTCTGTGTCGCGCGTGGCGTCGGCCAAATCTCGAGCTAAAACTGTGCGCAGAAAGCCACGCCTAGACGCCGGGCGGGAACACGCGCGCCATATATTGAATCGGCGTCGCGTTGTGCGCTACGGCTTGCGCAATATTGTGCGTAACGCCTGGTTGACAATTGCCGCCACGCTGGTGATGGCAATTACACTATTGATTATTTTTGCGATGTTGGTGGCTAGCTTGGTGTTGAACGAAACCATCACCGATCAGCGCGCCAAAATGGACATGAGCATTTATTTGAAATCGGCCACAAGTGATGACACGTTGGCGAATTTGGTCGGTAAATTGCGGGTTTTGCCCAACGTGGCGAAGGCGACTTATAGCAATAGCACGGCGCAGTATAATCAAATCCGACAAGATCCTACTACTGATACGAGCGCGCTTGAACTAGCGGCGCAAAATGGAGTGTCGCTGAATCCGCCTGCCTTAATTGTCGTGAAGTTCCGCGACCCAAATGATACCACTTCGGTGCGTAAATTGATGACGACTGATCCGCAGTTCAGTAACGCGCTCGATCCGTCGCAGAATTCGGCCGATAGCACGAAAATTCAACAAACCACGGTTAATCGTTTGTCGTCCATCATGGACAGCGTTCAGCGTGTTGGCTTGATCGCGGTGTTGATTTTTGTGGCGATTTCAGTTTTGATCGTTTTCAACACAATTCGGATGGCGATCTTCTCGCGGCGCGAGGAGATTGATATGATGAAGGTGATCGGCGCTGATCGTTCGTTTATTCGCGGGCCGTTCCTGGTTGAGGCGGAATTGTACGGTGTGATTGCGGCGGCCGTGGCGCTCGCCATCGGTTATTTCGCGATCGGTAAAATTTTGCCGGCACTCGATGCGTATGCCAGTGCCAGTGTCACGCAGGATATCATGGGCCGTTGGGCGTGGTTGATCATCATTGGCTTAGTTGTCATCGGCATGTTGATTGGCGGGCTGAGCTCGCGTCTGGCCGTTCGGCGCTATCTCAAGGAATAAAGTTGTAGTAATTTTTACAAAGCACTTGCGTTTATAAAATGTACCTGCTAAAATT
>JBAQVB010000060.1:0-4500 GCA_049297855.1 Candidatus Nanoperiomorbaceae bacterium | reverse complement strand
TCTTCCATGGCCATACGGGTGGCAAACAGACTCTGATGGGCGTCACGAAGCACGAGCTCGGTGATACCGACCTCTCGTGGTTCGGAAACCTCAATTTCTCGCGGACTCATGGGGCCATCCTCCCACGTGCGAGCCGCTCCGGGCAGTTGGGGGGTGGTCTCTTTCGGACCGCGTGGGAGGATGTCGGCATGTCAGATTCGCAGTCCGGAATCGGGGCCGGGGGCTTCGTCTCGACCATGACCCGCAACCCCGACGGTTCGCTCACCTTCACATGGCCGCGCAACCCCACGGTGAAGGACGAGACCACCGACCAGGTGATTCCCTTCCGCCCCCGGATGGAAGGTCCGGTGGTGAACGTGCTCGCCCACCGAGAGCCCGTCGCGGACGTGTCCAATGCGCTCGGCGTGACCATGCTGGCGTACACGATTCCGGCCTCCGAGGTGGTCCGCGCGACGAATGCGGTGGACGCACTTCTCGCACGTGGAAAGGACGAGTTCCCCGCACAGTAGCGGGCGGACCAGCAGCGGCATTCACCGTTCCGGCGGCGTGCCGACCGGCACGGAATGCACACGACTTTCCCAGGATTCTCCGAGATTCCTCAGCCTTCAGGAGTCTACGATGTCTCTCAGGTGCACAGGAACTGTGTACCCGTTGCTGAGAGATGAACCAGGTGATCCACATCAAAGACATTTCCGCTGAATTCCGGACACTGTCGGACAGGCTGCGTACCAGGATTGCGGGCCGGGAACACACGGGGGCACGCGACGAGGCGGGCCCTGACAATGCGGCACTGGCGTCCCAGCTGGACCGGGTCGAAGCCCGGCTGGAGGACCTCCAAAACCACCTTGACTACGTGCGACACGTCAGCGAGAGCACCCGCGCGACTGAGGCCATGCTGGCCCGGCGCAAGGTTCCGGTGGGACCTGTCAAGGTGCTCTTCCTGGTGCATCACCCGGAGGCCTGGTATTCACTGGCCGCTGTGCACTCGCTCATGGAGAGTGATCCGAGCTTCTCGGTCACGGTGGCGAGCGTTCCCCGGCACTTTCCGGGGTCGACCACTTTCAAGGACGAAGAATCCGTCGACGAGCGGCTCAACCATTTCCACGTGAAGCACGTTCGTTTCCACAACCGCGATCCATTCCTGGATCTCAACACGGTCCGCATGCTCGACCCGGACATCATTTTCCGTCAGTCGCAGTGGGACGGCGACGTGCCCAATGCATTCGGCACCTGGGAAATCCGATTCTCCCGGCTGTGTCTGGTGCCCTATGAAATCATGAATCTGGTTCACAACATTCCCGAGGACGACGGCCTCAACACCGCGGTGGACAGTGAGTTCCATCGCAGCGCATGGGCCATCTTCTGCGCCAACGAAGCGGTGAAGGACATCGCGGCCGTCGAATCACCCAGCAATGCAGCTGAGCAGTACGTGGTCACCGGCCATCCGAAGGCAGACCTGTTGAGATCCATCGACAGCTCTGCCACCCACGAGCCGGGCCACCGCTACACGGTGCTCTGGTCGGCCCACCACAGCATCGGCACCGAATGGATAGGCTTCGGCACCTTCCCCGAGTCCGCCCCCGTCATGATCGACGCCGCGCGGCGCCACCCCGAGTGGGACTTCGTGTTCAGCGCCCATCCGGCGCTGCTGACCCATCTGAGCCATCCGGAGCCACCCCTCACTCCCGAGCTGGTCGACGACTTCTACGCCCAGTGGGACGCCCTGCCCAACACCAGCATCTTCGGCGGCGGCGACTATGCCGAGGTCTTCGGCCGCTCGGACGTACTCATCTCGGACGGCCTGAGCTGGATCATGGAATTCCAGCTCACCGGAAAGCCCGTGGTCTTCATCGAGCGCGCCGGCCACCGGGAGTTCAACCAGATGGGCCTGGCCGTGGTTCGCGGCACGAATGTCGTACCGGACACCCCCGGCGGCATCCGGGCCATCGAAGGGCTGGCAGCCGGTGGTGCAGATTCGCAGCGGGAGGGTCAGCGAGCGCTGGACCAGCTCATCGGAGGGCACGGGGACGCCGCCCAGCGGATCCTCGAATCGATCAAGTCCAAGTTGGTGGTGGAGGGCTGGCAGCCGGTGTGATGCCCGCGGCGGGTCTCGCCGTACCGCCCCCCGCCAGTCGTGCGCCGACACGGCTGGCCACCCCCCGGGCTTGGGGGCGGCGGTACCTCGACGCGGCACGTGTGCCGTCTCGTCGCCCGGGACGCAGCGATGCCTGGGAGCACCCCGTCAACTCGGGGCACCCCCAGGCATCGATCAGTCAGCTGCGAACCTGAATTCAGCGGCTCAGGTCGCCGTTGATGGTGCCGATGATGGAGTCATCGAGCACCAGCGGACCACCGAAGACGCGGACAGGCGTCTTCTGCCCTGCGATGTTCTTCAGGTAGTTGCGGGTGGGCAGAGGCACCTCGGACTTCTGGGTGAGCAGCACACCGCCGGAGTAGTTGGCGATGAAGTTGCCACCGATGACGGCATCCGGGAAGACCTCGCCACTGGCGATGGCCAGCGGAGCGGAGGTCGCGACGTGGTTCTGCACCTGGGTGAAGTAGTACGTCGTCACTGCGGCGGCCGTGTCGTAACGGGTCTGGCCGGCGAAGGTGTTCGCAACCTGGATGGTGGAGTTGTTGCCCACCGCATTGGCGGCCGGGACACCGACTGCCACGACGCGGGCGCTGGACTCCTGCAGGTACTTCGAGGTCCAGGAATCCAGCGAGCTGCCATCGCTGAGCAGAACGACACCCTGGGTGTGGAAGGCGGCAGGACCGGCGACCAGCGGATCGGCGAACTTCGTGCCGTCACCGAGGAAGACCGAACGGTTGCCGGCGCCCTTCACCGCGTTGTCCAAAGCGGTGGCGAGGGCCGCCTGGGCCTTCTCCAGCGCTCCGGGAGCGGGGCGGACGAGGGTCTTGACGGCCAGGTCCACCTGAGCCTTGACCAGTGCGTCACGCGCGGTGTTGAGCGCGTTCACCGCGGGCGTGAGCTGCCCGTTGAGGGTATTGACCTGATCCTGCAAGGCAGAGATCTGAGCGTAGACGGACTGATTGGCTGCATCATTGGCGACGAGGGTCGTCACCTTGTTCACCGCAGTGGCGAAGGCCTGGCTGGAATTGGCCTGGGCGGTCGTCTTGGTCTGGACATTGCTATTCGAGGCGTTGATCGCGTTCTCGAGGGTCGTCGCGTCGCTGATCCCCAGACGCTGCTGGACCTTGGTCAGGGTGGCCTTGTCATCGGAGCTGAGGAGGGCGCGGTACTCACCCAGCGTGGACTTGATGTCCAGCGTCGTGGTGGTCTGGGTGCCCAGCCCGGTGAGGAAGGCGTGGTCCTGGTTCGCCTGGACGAGCGCCGCGTTGGCGCCATCGAGTGCGGTCTTCGCGTTGACCAGATCCTGCTGGGCCTGGGCCAGCCCGGCGGTGGTCTTGAGCTGAGCGGTGAGGTCGACGATCTGTCCCTGCAGGGCGGAGATCTGGTCACGGATGGACTGGACGGCCGCGAGCTTGTTGGCGTAGTCGTCGCGAGCCTGCACCCAGGTGGTCAGGGCAGCCTGGTAGGCAGCCTCGGCATCCTGCAGGTCCGTCACGTTGTCGCGCAACTTCAGCGGGGAGTTCGCGTTGCTGTTGTAGTTGCCGTTGTAGGCGGCATCTGCGTAGGCAGCCAGGTAGTAGGCCGTCTCGTAGCGGGTGTCGCCGGCAACGCGGGTGACCCGCGAACCGGTGAAGTCCGCCTTGAGCTGGGCCACGACCGAGTCGGAGACGGCGAGCGGGCCACCGAGAACGGTGATGCGCTTGGCGCCGAGGGCCTTGATCTGGTCGACAACGGTCTGGTCGAGAGTGTCGGGACCGGCAGTGACGAGCACGTGGGACTTGGTCTGGGCCGCGAGCGGGGTGACCGCCAGCGGATCGGGGAAGGCCTGGCCACCGACGACGAAGACCTCGCTGCTGGTGCTGCTGACACCATCAGTGGTCAACTGGTTGGAGGCCAGCACCGAGGTGTCGGCGCGGGTGTTGCCCCAAATGCGTGCGGTGGAATTGTCCGGCAGAGTTGCTGCGGAGGCGATGGCGGGGCCAACAGCCAAGGACAGCGCGATGCCGGATACGAGTGCGGCAGTCGCGAGACCAGCTTTCTTCATTTCTTTATTCCTCCCTGGAACGGTGGATCGTTCTACTTGGCGGGATCACCCTACGCTCGGGTGAACGTGACGTGTGCGACTCCGCCTTCAAGTAAGACCATCCGAGCACCGTTGGGGGCCGGATAGAGATACGCGCCACATTATTGCCCGCACATCGAGCGGGTTGCAACACCGGGTCGGAAACAAATCAGAATTCTCCCAATCGCACCCACAAGGCCCCCGGATGGGCTAATGTGGCTCTTCGCGATCCGGGGTGTAGCGGGGGGTTGAGTCTGGCTGGCGTGTCGGGGTGGGTGTGAGGGTCGGGGTCTTCCGATGATGGGAGTTCCTACGCTGCCCATCTGAAAGACCCCGACGTGTC
>JBAQVB010000059.1:0-12687 GCA_049297855.1 Candidatus Nanoperiomorbaceae bacterium | reverse complement strand
TCACTGGGACTGGTTCTATTGCTGAGGGTGGAACTGGTAGTCGGGGTAATTTCATCCTGAACAGCTCAGATCTGCATCTAGATATACATGGTCACCAAGCCGTCGCTAGGGCACTTGCTGGTATTATTGAATAGAAAAGATTCATTACTACATGAAGAATGATATATTAAATCAACCCCATGCACCATTTGTTTAGGTGAGCTATGAAGAGTTAACACCGCACCATAACTTTATAGGCTAATATATTAAGGACAATCATTCGAGCAATTAAATTGCTCCTTAAAGCCCCAAAGTGCACTATTCGTCTATTGTGCTACAATATATCCATGAATATCAGCGAGGATGACGTGCGTCATTTGGCGGCACTCAGTAAAATTAGTTTGCGCGATGATGAAATCGCGCCGATGCAGCAGGATTTGTCGAATATTTTAGCCTACGTCGGGCAATTGGACGAGCTGGATTTAGACAACGTTGATCCGACGTTTCAGGTGACGAATCTGCAGAACGTTTGGCGCGATGACACAGTTCATCCGCAAATTCCGCGTGAGAAATTACTAAATTTGGCGCCTGAGGTTAAAAACAATAGTGTGAAAGTGCCGAAGGTTTTATAGATGAAAAGTGAAATTATCATCATGCGATCACGCATCATTTCCGGTGAATCTAGCGCCCGCGCCGAAGTTGAAAAGGCTTAGGCTAGATTCCACGATATTGAGGATTTGCATCCGCTAACCGAAATTCTTCCTGACTATGCCTTGGCGCGCGCCGACGAAATCGACGCTAAAATTAAGTTTATGCGCGATCAAAACAGCGGTGATTTCGCTAAAACCGAAGCCGAAGTCACTGCGAAGATCGGTCTTTTAGCCGGTGTTCCATACGTCGCCAAGGATAATTTTTTAACCAGCGCGGAAGGTTCGCACACCACAGCCAGCGCTAAAATTTTGGCAAATTTTAAATCACCGATTGACGCTACGGCTGTGGAAAAATTGAATAATGCCGGTGCGATTTTGATCGGCAAGTCAAATCTGGATGCCTTCGCACACGGCGGATCGACCGAAAATTCTGCGTTTGGACCGACCAAAAATGCCTACGACGACGCGCGCGTGGCTGGCGGTTCGTCCGGTGGTTCGGCTGTGATTGTGGCTAAAAAAGTCGTTCCATTTGCACTCGGTTCGGATACTGGTGGCTCGATTCGCGAGCCAGCCTCGTTCAACAATGTGATTGGGTTAAAACCGACTTATGGCCTGATTTCGCGTTACGGCGTGATCGCGATGGCCAGTTCGACCGATGTGATCGGCACTTTCACGCGCACGGCGGCAGACGCAGATTTATTGATGGGAATTTTGAGTGGTCGCGATGGGCGTGACGGGACGTTGTTGTCGGATTCATATGATAATTCTTTTCATGAACTAAGTGATGATCAAAAAAATCCAAATAAACTACGCGAAATTAAACGCGACGTAGTTGGTGCATTGATAGTTTCAGCCGATGACAAAGTTTTGTTGGGCGAAAATCGCAAAGGCGGTGTCTATGAGAATTTGCTGATCGTGCCGGGTGGTGGCGTGGAAGTGGGCGAATCAAAATTAGACGCACTGAAACGCGAGGTCGCGGAAGAAGTTGGCATCGATATTTCGTCCGCACAGATTTCGCCACTCGGCCGTACGTTTATCATGAGCGCCGAAAAAACGTTGCGCACTAACGGCGAACGCGTTTGGGCGAATATGATCGCGACAGATTATGTGGTTCAATTTTCCCAAAATGCCGACGAGATCACGCGCGAGACCCACGAAACGGAATTCGGCGCGGCCAAATGGTATTCGCGTGCAGAATTAGCGAAGCAAAAGTTTAACGTTACCACAGAAGAATTTTTGCGCGAAGCGGGATTTTTGCCACCGAAGCCACTTAAAATTGGTGTTATTAAGGAATTCTTGGGCGAAGGCATCGATCCGGAAGTGCGTGATAATACCGAAAAATTTGCGCAAAAATTGCGCGATCAAGGCCACGCAGTCGACGAAGTTTCCCTGCCGATGAGCAAATACGCCCTGGCGATTTATTACATTGTGGTGCCGGCCGAGCTGAGTTCGAATTTGGCGCGCTTTGACGGCGTGCGTTATGGACAACGCGCTGGCGCAGATGACAAATTTGCAAAAATCGACAACCAAACGCGCTTTGCGACATCTGATTCGCAAATGATGACTGAAAACGACAAAACCAGCGCGCAAAGCCCGGACGAAATGTTCACGAATTCGCGCAGTACCGGTTTCATGCCGGAAAACAAGCGACGGCTGATGATCGGCGCGTTTGTGCTGTCGAGTGGCTATTTTGACGCCTATTATCTCAAGGCGCAGCAAGCGCGCACGTTGCTGATCAACGAATTCAATAAATTGTTCGCCGATTACGATTTCTTGATTGGACCGGTAGCGCCGACGCCGGCGTTTAAACTTGGCGAAAATGTGTCAGATCCGTTGAAAATGTATCTCAGCGATGTCATGACGACGCCGGCCTCGATGGCTGGTTTGCCGGCCGTTAGTTTGCCAAACGGTTTTTCAAAATCCGGTTTGCCGATTGGCATCCAGATTATTGGACCGCAAAAATCAGATGCTAAAATACTGGACTTAGCCAAAGCTTTGGAGAACAAATAATGCCTGCAGGTCTGGTGTTTGTAATAGTTATTGCCGTAGTTCTGGCGCTGGCGATCTCTGCGATTATGTTTTTGACGCGTGGACGTGGTGGCGTATTGAACCGCGAACAATATCAAGCCGCTTGGCTCAAAATCGAGAATTCTATTCAACGTAGCAATATCAATTCTTATCGTTTGGCGATTTTTGATGCCGATTCGTTATTGGATAAGGCTCTCAAAGAGTCGGGTGTGACCGGTGAAACGATGGGCGAACGGCTGAAGAATGCTAACGCCAATTTTTCCAACATCAACCAAGTTTGGACAGCGCACAAATTGCGCAACCACTTGGCGCATAACGCCGATGCGCGTGTCAACGAAATTGCGTTGCGTCACGCGGTGGCGATTTTCAAGAAATCATTAAGAGAATTGGGAGCAATATGATGAAGATAAAAGTTGGTTTAGAGGACGGTTATTTGGCGGATAAATTTACTAAATATGCATCCAACGAGTTTAAAGATAGCGATGATAAACCAATCCTTAGTTTTCCTATGCAGGTTAGCGAAATTCCGGATGGGGCACGTTATCTAGCTCTCAGCTTTATTGATCATGACGCAGTTGCGGTGGTGGGATTTTCTTGGATTCATTGGCTGGTGGCAAATATTCCAACGAATAGTAAATCCGAAGTTAATTTGCCGGAAGATTTCTCTCGCGATCCATCCCTCGGTGTAGTTCAGGGCGAAAATTCAAACGCAAAATCACCTGCTAATGGCGCTAAAGATAGTTTGACTAATTGGCATTATTCCGGTCCGCAGCCACCAGATCGAGATCACGACTACACGCTGACGGTTTATGCACTGTCGGATAAACTGGAATTAAATGATAGATTTTTATTTAATGAATTTCGTCAAAAAGTTCGTCAAAAAACAATTGGTGTAACTGAAATTAACGTGAAAGCGAGGGTTTAACTATGACGACGCTAACAAAACAAAATTTCACGCAAGATATTACCGTGCTTGGTGCAGCCGGCGAGCATGGTTCACGCGTGGTGGGTGACGAATTTTTGGTGCGCGGCTATTTACCAACGATTGGCATCGAAACACACGTTCAATTGTCGACCAACACTAAATTATTCTCCAGTTCCGATAATGATGCGCGTGACGCCGAACCAAATAGCAAGATTTCGGCGATTGATTACGCGTTGCCGGGCATGTTACCGATTCTAAACCACGAAGCGCTACGTTATGCAGCACGTGCCGGCAAAGCTCTGAATGCGCGGATCGCCAACGTCAGTCGCTGGGATCGCAAACATTATTTTTATCCGGATTCGCCGAAAGGTTACCAGATTACGCAGATGTATTATCCGACGATTATTGGTGGTCAAGTTGAATTATCGAACGGTGCCAAAGTTCGCATTCATCACGCCCACCTTGAGGAGGACGCCGGCAAGTTGACTCACTTTGCGGATTATTCGTTGGTCGATTTGAACCGTGTTGGCACGCCGCTCATCGAGATCGTCAGTGAGCCAGACATGCATAGCGCAGTTGAAGCGCGCGAATACGTCGAGGAATTACACGATCTGATGACCTACGCGGGAGTGACAAACGGTGATTTGTATTACGGTAATATGCGTTTTGATGTCAATATTTCAGTTGCAAGGCCGGGCGAAAAGTGGGGATTGCGCACGGAGATCAAGAATCTGAATAGTTTTCGTGCCGTTGAAAAGGCAGCTGATTACGAGATTAATCGCCAAATTGATGAAATAGAAAACGGTGAAACTGTGGTTCAGGAAACGCGTGGCTGGAACGACGCCAAACAAATTACCGCGCCGCAACGCAGCAAAGAGGATGCGCAGGATTATCGTTACATGCCCGATCCGGACATCCCGCCGGTAGTGTTAACTGATGACGAAATCACCAAAATGCAGTCCGATATGCCGACGTTGCCACCCGAGTTTCGCGAAAAATTCAGCGTATTAAACATGGATTCGTCTGTGATCACGACGCTCATTCGAACGCAAAAAATTGCGGAATTGGTGCTGGAAATTTTAAATAAATCCGATACTCAAACGACGAGAAATGTGGCTAATTTGTTCAGTTCGTCCTTTGCTGGTACAGAGGAAAATACCGCGGCGGCTGAGCAAAACTTAGTGTTGCCGTCGGCCAATAATTTGATTAAACTTGCTCAAATGTTCAATGATAATACAATTTCCTCGACCACCGAAAAAGAGATTTTCGCGCATCTATTGGATAATATCGCGGCCGATCCTGCAGAATATGCACAATCGCACAATTTATTACAAGTATCGGACGAAGGCGCAATTGCTAAAATTGTCGACGAAGTTTTGGCGTCCGACACGTCCGCTAAAGCAGTGGCGGATTTCAAAACCGGCAACGAAAAAGTAATCGGCTTTTTGGTCGGTCAAGTCATGAAAGCTAGCAAGGGCCAAGCCAACCCAGCGCTAGCCCAGAAACTAATTCGTCAAAAACTGCTGTCATAAGCGTTGACCCGATCGTGACGATCAGAAGCAGGGTCGCTAATTTATGATATAATGTTTACGTTATATCTGGTAAATTTTTCAGATACTGGTTGTAAGTAATTATTTGATAATATCAAGTAAGCCATTAAGGAGGATAAGCAACATGACGAATAAATCAACTAAATATCCAGCCCCAACTAAAGCTGTGATCGCGGCGGCCGGCTTCGGCACGCGGTTTTTGCCGCAAACCAAGGCGATGCCTAAGGAAATGCTGCCGTTGATCGACAAGCCAATCATTCAATACGTGGTCGAGGAATTAATCGGCGCTGGCATTAAGGATATTATTATTATCGGTTCGCAGAATAAGCGTGCGATCGAGGATCATTTTGACACGCCGAACGAGGATTTGTTGGCTAATTTGCGCGCCGGTGGCGCTAAAAAGGCGCATTTAATTACAGAAATGAATGATCTCGCAAACATGGCGAACTTCGTTTATATTCGACAAAAAGGCGCCTATGGCAATGCGACGCCGATCGTCAGCGCCCGACCGGTCATCAATCAGGGCGAGCCGTTTATTTTTACGTGGGCGGACGATTTTTTCCGGGCTGAGACTGGTCAGAAAACACGTTTTCAGCAGATGATCGATCTATATCGCGAGACGGGTTATTCGATTTTGAGCTGTAAAGCGGTTCAAGACGATATTGAATTTTCGCGTTACGGCATAGTCGCTGGTAAAAAACTTAACAATCAAGATCACGCGTTGGATATTTCAAAAATTATAGAAAAACCAGGCAAGGATAAAGCGCCGAGTCGGCTCGCCAGTGTGTCGAGTTATTTATTCACGGGTGATGTTTTGCCGCATTTTATGGATTGGAGCGACGAGTTTAATCATAGGACTGCTGAAATTCAACACAACCATTCAAAAGAATCAATTGGTGAGTTTGCGCTTCAGCCACTGGTGCAGAAGATGATCGACGAAGGTTATCACTTTCTAGCGCAGGAAATTACAGGAGCGAAATATTATGATGCTGGCGATAAATTGGAATATCTCAAAACTGTGATCGATTTTGGTTTGGCTGATCCTAAATTTAGTGACGATTTGAAAGAGTTTTTGCGCGCTAAATTGCAGCATGACTGATTAGCGCAAAATGGGCTTGCATTTAAATTATAAAACCACTATAATTATAGTGTTATGGATGCATTTCAGATTCTAGTTATCATTCTGGCGATCACGTTGGCTGTCTTCTTGGTGCTCGGTATTATCGTGCTAATTCTTTTGATCAGGATTTTTCGAACGGTGAAACATGTCGTTCAAAATGTCAGTGATGCGACCGATAGCGTGCGCGACGTGGCGGCGGAATTGAGACAGCTAGCTAACCCGCTGTTTTTCATGAAATTTATTCTGCGATGCATTAAAAAATATAAGCAAAGGAGGCAACATGGCCAAAGATAATGACAAGAAGTCAATTAATCATTTCGCGATCGGAGCGCTACTCGGCATGGCTGCGGGCGCTGTTGCTGGTTTGTTGTTTGCACCTAAGAGCGGCAAGGAAACGCGGGCTGATCTTAAGGATGGTATTGATGATGCCAAGGATTTAATTGGCGATAAAGGTGCGGACGTGGCCGAATTCGCCAAAGACACGACCGCCGAAGCGAAATCCCAGTTCGCTAAAGCCGCTAAAACCACCAAACAGCAAGCCGATGCCGCGGTGAAAGTGGCTCAAAAACGTTTAGATGAAGCCAAACAATTAGCTAAACGCGTCAAAAAAGGCGAAATCGATCCGAAATCGCAAACGGGCGACTTGGACGATGACGAAGAATAACGACAACGTGTCGTTTTTTCGCGGACGACCATCAAAACGTCGTAAAGCCGCATATGAGCTGCGGCCATTGAGCGACCAACAACGAGACGAAATTCGTGAATTATTTGAAGATGTTTATGTGACCAATCGTTGGAAAATTATTCGTATGAATTTCATGCGCGGGCTGGTGCTCGGCTTTGGTACTTTTCTTGGTGGCACTATTGTTGTGGCGCTCATTATTTGGTTATTATCGAAAACAACCGACATTTTTCCATGGGCGAACGAATTAATCCAGGCGCTCAAACATCCTTAATTTTTCTAAAAATAGCGGTTATGCTAGACTAGAACTATGGAAATTGTAATTATTGTTTTGGGTGTGGCGGTGGTTATTTTGGTCGGCGTATTATTATTTTTGACTAAAAGTTTAAGCGAAAAGACCGATCCTAAAGATGCACAGTTTTTGCAAAACGATTTGGCTAACTTGCGTCGCGATATCACTAGCTTGTCGCAGGGTTTGGATAAAAATTTGCGCGAAAATTCATCGGATTTGCGCGCCACCTTTGATCAGAAACTAACTCAAACGCAAACCTCGATGAGTGCGCAGTTAGAGAATTCGCGCAAAATCGTGACGGAAATCACGACGCGTTTAACAAAACTTGACGACACGAACAAGCGCGTGATCGACGTGGCAGACGAATTAAAAACGTTGCAAAATGTTTTGACAAATAGCAAGCAGCGCGGGAATTTGGGCGAATATTATCTGGAAAATGTGCTCGGTAATGTGTTGCCGCCCGGCCAATGGGAGAAACAATATCATTTTAAAAATGGCGAAACGGTCGACGCCGTCGTGCATCTGAAGGAAAATAAGATCCTGCCGATCGACAGCAAGTTTTCGCTGGAACACTATAACCGCATGATCGAGGCGCCGAACAAGTCCGAACACGATACAATGTATGCCGAACTGGTGCGCGATCTGAAAAATCGCATTAATGAAACGTCGAAATACATTCGACCCGACGAAAATACCATGGATTTTGCCTTTATGTTCATCCCGAGCGAGGCGCTCTATTACGACACAATCATCAACAACGTGGCTAACCAGGATTTAATCGATTACGCGTTTCGTGAAAAACATGTCATCATCGTTAGCCCGACCACACTTCTAGCATATCTACAAACCGTCATGCAGGGGTTGCGCGCGTTACAAATTGAAGAGCAGACTAAGGATATTCAAAAGCGCGTTGGCCAACTAAGCACGCACTTAACGCGTTATGACGATTTTATGCGTAAGCTGGGCGGCTCGCTGTCGACGACGGTTAATCACTATAACAACGCTGGCCGCGAGTTTGCGAAAATTGACAAGGACGTGGTCAAAATTTCCGGTGGCCAGCAACGCGATGAACTGCTGGGGTTGGACCAGCCGCAAGACTGGAAAGATTAGCCTAGAATGAGTCAGCAATAAAAAACCTGTCGTGATCCGACAGGTTTTATTTAATATTCGATCGTCGTCGTTATTTACGGACAGCGTCACGTAAAATAAAGCGATAAATCGTCACGCCAACCGTCATACCTAAAACGGTAGCGAAGGCGTAAACCGCGATCGATAGCCAGAATGTACCGGCACTCGCGCCAAAGATGGCACCTTTGCTGAACGCACCGAGTGCAATGGCTACGGCCGGGTTCAAAATCACGGCTGAACCGCCGACAACCAAACCACCGAGCAAGCCAAGTCCAACGCCCAAGCCAGTTTCAATTTGCGATTTTTTCTTCTGAAAGAAGGCAAAACCAACCCCTAGGCCAAAGATAATGGCGCCGATCAGCTCGCTAAAGAACGCACTCCAACCTTGTCCGCCAGCGATTGAAACATCGGTGAATTGTGACACGTTCAGTGCTTTGGCTATGCCGTCGATTGTCGTGCCTTGTGCCTTGGCGAAAGCGGCAAGTCCGCCAGCTTGCGTCACTTGCGCTCCGTAACCTTGATTAGTTAAAGCAGTGACAATCGATGCGTCGTAAGTCGACGTGAAGATGGCGTGTAATACTACATAAGCCAACAAAGCACCCAAAATTTGAACAATGATGTAGGCAATGGTTTTCACGCCATCAGTTTTGCGATGAATGTATGAGGCGATCGTAATTGCCGGGTTCAAATGTCCACCCGAAATGCCACCTAAAATCATGACTAGTGCGGCCAGTCCGATTGAAATGCCCAACACGCCGTAGCTGTGATTTTGCGCCAAATTGATTACTAGGCCGGCCCATACGAATGTCCCGACGAATTCCGCGATCAAAGCTCCCGGTTTTAACGCAGCAAATTTTTCGCTGATGGTCGTCCTATCGATTGGCGCATCGTCAATCTCAACGCCCGCTGCGACCGTTTCCGCCGGCGCTGCGATCTCGACGACTTCCTGCTCCACAATTACAGGTTCTTCAGTTTTGCGCGAAGCTGTGGTTCTCTTCGCGGCAGGCTTCTTTGTCGCAGTTTTGCGCGACGCAGTGGCTTTTCTTGTTGCCATTTATCCCTCCTTATTGTTAATGACAATCTCATTTTAGCATATCTGGTTTTATCCGCAAGGCGCGTAGTTGTTTTCTTGTTATTTCGCAAAATAAAGAGCTTATGATAGGATGTAGAACATGGGGATTATTATTAATAACGGCAATAATCAGAGTGATTTGCAAAAACGCATCGCGGCGGATTTGCGCGAAAAGCAGTCTAAAAAATCAGCCGGTGGTGGCAAAAAACCGTTGGTAGATAAGGACGATATTGCCAAAACCAAGACCGATTTCGTGTGCGATTCAAATTATATGCATGATTTTGCTAAGAGTTCAATTCCAGGTTGGGTATGGGCGTTTGGCTTCATTATTGTGATCGTCATCGCGGCATTAATCGCGAACATAATTCTGAATTCGGGTGGTCAACGATGAGTCGTCGGCGTAAAATCATTCTGATGATCGGATTAGCGGTAATTTTGATAACCGTGAGCTTGGCGACGATTCTAATCAGTTCGGCGTTAGCTGTGTCAAATTTTCGCGGTAGCGCCAGCCAACAACTCAACTCTGTGATCTCCGAAAATAAAACAGCCACCGTGTCGCCCGTTAAGTTGGCTGCTTGGCCACTAGCGGATATTTTGAATCCAGCTTATCGACGCGTAAAAATGACGCAGCCGACTTATCAAAAGTTGTTGAATGACGCTCGTAATTATAACGTCATGAAAAAGTGTCAAAATGATTTGACGACGTTATATAATTTGCACGCTAATGATGATGCGCCGTTAACGGGAAACGCGTTAAATGTGGCCGAAACCTGTTCGGCTGTAGTGAAAAATAATTATCCGACGGCGCAAAACATCAAAAATGATCTGCAGCAGCTGACGCAAGCAATTACTAGTAGCACGACCTTTTCGCAGATTGAGACATCACTCTCGACCGTTATTAATGATCAAACAACGTGGCTGAACCAAATCGAAACTAAGCTCAATGCGGATTTGGCGCGGTTTCAAAAATCGGTCAATTAAAATAGCTACGCTATCGTAACTGGTTTTTTTGTAGTATAATTTTGGCATGAATATAGACCAGGTGCGCGAGACATTGCTGGCGCGATTGACTGAGTTGACCAATCCGTGCGATATAATGAAGGCCGACGAATTGCGCGAGCTGAATAATCAAATTCGTAAAATTCCAGTAGCGGAACGAGCTAGTTTTGGCAAAGAAGTGAATTTGTTGCGTGGCGATTTAATGCGGAAAATTAGCGAAATTGAGTGTTTACATCAGGACGCCGAAGTTGAATCAATTGACGTTACAGCGCCGTTTGACATTTCGACCAAGGATCATTCTCTGGTTAAGCCAGCGTTTTTGCCGACTGAAAATGGCACGATTCATCCTTTGAATCAGGAGCTCGATCGGGTGATTAATATTTTCGCGCGGATGGGTTTCGCGGCGCACGAATCGCGCGGGTTGGACGACGATTATCACATGTTCACTAGCCTGAATTTTCCGCCGAATCATCCGGCGCGTGATTCTTACGACACGTTTCGCACCGAGGAAAATTTCATTCCACCGGCGCATACATCGACTATGCAGAATCGCGTTTTGCGTTCGGGTCGTGACGCCTTGGTCAAGGACGGAACGCCGATCGCGGCGATTTCCTACGGTCGCGTGTTTCGTAACGAGGATGCTGACGTGACGCATGATCACACTTTTCATCAAGTTGAAGGTGTTTTCGTGTCGCGTGATGCTAGCTTAGGCCAAATGCTCGGTACGTTGCGTGAATTTTTTGAAACGTATTATAGCCAAAAGCTGAAAATTAAAACGCAGCCCGGCTATTTTCCATTCACCGAACCGAGTCTGGAGTTTCAGATCGAAAAGCCGGCCAGCCTAGGTGGTGGCGGTAAAGGTGGTGAATGGCTGGAGATGCTCGGTTGTGGTATGATTCATCCGAACGTGCTAAAAATGGCCGGCATTGATCCGACCAAATATCGCGGGTTCGCCTGGGGTGGCGGCCTGGAGCGGCTGGCGATGCTAAAATATAATATCGAAGACCTGCGCCATTTTGAGAGCGGGAAGCTGAGTTTTTTAAGGGAGTTTAGGTAGAATCTTCGTAAACTTGCAAGTTAAAAAACCGCAAAAATAAATTTGTGGTTTTTATTTTATTCGGTGACTTTATCGTAATAAGCTGCTTGCGCTGGCGTGTTGGTTACTGTTTTATCGTAGGCAGCCTGATCAGTTACAGGTTCAGTGTCATTAAATGGCCCAACCGCAACAACGCCGCCATGATAATTGCAGGTCCAACTGTAAGATGGATTAGCGCCCGTATAGGATCCATCGGCGCAACGCGCAGTAGCGCAACTACCGGCATATTTTCCTTCATTTGCAGGCGTGCAATGTGTTACCGTGTGCGTTACGGCCGGATGTTGAACCACGTGAGTTATGGTAGCAACCGATGGATGATAAACATACTTTGAATATTTCGTACCATCTACCTCGCAATTCGAGGTGACCGACGTGCCGTCGCAAGTTGGTAATTTTGATCCAGAATTTTGCGAAGCTGTCGTATTCTGCGAACTGCTTGGTTTATGTGTCGCGGACGAAATCGCAGTGACACCAGTTTCACCAACCACAATAGTTAAAATTAATAATAATGCAACCAAATGATTTTTGATAAATCTCATAGAATTACCTTCTCCACGCAAAAAGCGGGTATTACTTTGGTTGTTCACACCCGCTAAGAGAATTTGCGAAATCGCAACTCGTCATTTGCTTTGTAATACCCGCAGGATTGCAAACACCGAGTTATTAAAAATCGCGAACCCTCTTTTCGATGTGAACACTGATATTGTAGCATTTTTATCCTATATCTTCAAGAAGTAGAGTGTGGTAAAATAATGGTATGAAAATTAGTGTAAATTGGCTAAAAAAATATGCAAATCTTGGTGATGTTTCGATCGACGAATTGACGACGCGGATTGGCGCGCGCTTGGTTGAAATCGAGTCGGTCGAGGATCTGGGGGCGAAATATCGCAATGTGGTGTTGGCCCGGGTTGTGTCATGTGTGCTGCATCCGGATTCGGATCACATGCATTTATTGAAAATCGACGATGGTGGCGCGGCGGACAAAATCGTGGCGCGCAATATTACAACCGGTTTTGCAACAGATACGGATAAAATTCCGCGCGATGAAAATGGCTATATCCAGGTTGTTTGCGGCGCGCCGAATATTCATGAAGATTTGGTTGTAGCTTGGTTGCCGCCAACGGCGATTGTGCCAGAGACTTTCGGCACGGACGACGAAGTGCGCC
>JBAQVB010000058.1:0-2282 GCA_049297855.1 Candidatus Nanoperiomorbaceae bacterium | reverse complement strand
CTGGTGCCGTCATCGCAGCAGGGGTTCAGCCATCCGGCGCGTGCCGTCGTCTGCGACCGATACCATGCCTGCCTGAGCGTGCTTCCTGCGGGAGTCGTATAGTAGGCTTGCACGGCGTCGATGGTTCGGCCGAACATTCCGGCGCATCCGTTCACCGTGTCGTTCGGGTTACCGTGATTCACCCAGCTGAGCCACTCACCGCCTTGAACGTGGACACGGTAGCGCAGATCTCCTTCCGTGACGTTCATCCACAGCATGTCATGCCTGTGGTTCGGGTTCCCCGCATACCCGTCGTCCCCGCCACCGAAATCATGTACGGTGGGGAGCCAGCCGACTCCCTGCTCGTGGAGCGCGTAGTTGACGTGCGGCATCGGTGACGGCGCGGCGGCGGGAGCTGGAGAGGCCTGCGATGCGGGCTGCGGCTTCCCGTTGCCCGCCGCATACCGCATCCACATGGTACGGTCGCCGTAGAACTTGTTCAGGTCAAGCGCCCCACCCCAGCCGTCGAGTCGCCCCGACGAGGAGTATTGGCGTATCGCGCACCCGTACCCGCCATCGTTCCACGGCGTATCCTGATAGCCGGTAGCGTTCATGTCAGCATACTGGGCGACCCAAGTACCGCAGTCATTCCGTTTAGCCACATCCCACGGGAACGCGGAGGATGATGCGTAGACGAGCGGTTTCACGCCAGTACGGGCGATGATGCGTTTGATGACCGCATCCAGATAGTTCAGGTCGCCCCAAGCGCCGTTCTGCCCGCTCTCCCAGTCGACGGCGAGCACGACGCGGCCCACCCAGCCTTTCACCTGGTCGACGAAGAAGTCGGCTTCGCCGTTCGCGTCACCGCCCGACACGTACATGTAGACTCCTGCGAGTCTGCCTGCTCCGAGCAGTTGATCGACGGCGCGCGCGCAATCCGGGTTCACATATCCTTTGCCTTGTGTCGCTTTGACGATGGCGAAGTCGAGTGGGACGACAGCTAAGTTGATTCCTGCCTGATAGCTGCTGATGTCAATACCGCGTAATGCCATATTATTCTCCTTAATTGGTGATGATGGTGAATATGAATTCGAGGAACAGTGCGAGACCGTATAGGTCGCGTACCGCGTTGAGTGTGAGCAGTAGCAGCCCACTTTCGGCGAGAATCATGGCGGCGATGCCGAGAATGCGCAGGTGCGCGCGTATCCGGCTCACCGGTCGAGCCTCGGGAAGTCGGGTCGCATGCCATCCGGCAGGTGTGGCTTGGGATGCGACTTGGTCCATGGGACCTCGCCGGACTCGCACAGACCGTCCAGCCAGTGGAACAATTCGCGCAGGTAGCGGGTGCGCTCTATTTCCCGGTCCTCGAACTGCCGCTCCTCGGCCCGCAGCCAGTCATTGTCATCGAACAGTTCCTTGAGCTTGGCGTCCTGCGCGTCTATCTCACGCTGCATCTCGCTCTGCGCCGACGCCAATTCGTTGTAGGCGTGCGCGAGGTTCGGACGGTGCGATGAGACTGCGTTGAGCAGTCCGGTCAGCAGTCCGCCGACCAGTACGCCCGTCAGTCCTATCAGGGCGACGATCACCGACGCATCCAATCCCGCTATCCACGATGCCACTGGACGGCCTCCTTCCACGCTGTCGATGATTCTCCCGGCCGTGGTGATCTGTAGATTGTCGCCGGCATCAAGCATGTTGTAGATTCTGATGGTGGTGTCCTTGCCTAGGATTGCAGTGCTCCGGGGATGACGAGCTCCTGGCCGGCCGGGTCGTAGAACTTCTTCTGCGCCGCGTCCCAGCGGAAGGTGAGGTTGGCGCGCCAGAACTGTCCGGCGGTGAATCTCGGGTTGGCCGGCTGCAGGGACTGGTTCATGATCCGGTATTCCATGTTCGGGTCGAACCCGCTGGCCGGGTAGTAGTTCGCGGCGGCGGCCTCGTCTGTGCTCATCCCGTCGTAGTGGATGAATCCCTGCCGGTATCCGGCCGTGTTCAGCGTCCTGCTGTTCGTGCCGTGGATGCCGATGCTGTCGGACGGGTTCCAGAAGGGGATGCGCATGTCGTTGAGCATGTAGTGCCCCTCGTTGGCGATGCTGTAGGTGACCTGGCCGCGGAACGTGCCGGGCCATGATTCCTGCGCGCCGCTGGTCCGCGCCCACCGGGCGTCGGTGCCGACCTGGGATTCTTCGTTCCAGTCGATGATCGAGCCGTTGATGGACTGCCGGGTGCCCGGGTTTACGCCGTCGCCGCTGGTCTGCTGGTTCTGCTCGAAGAAGATCGTGCGCTTGCATTTCTCGGCGCAGCAC
>JBAQVB010000057.1:0-7400 GCA_049297855.1 Candidatus Nanoperiomorbaceae bacterium | reverse complement strand
GCGCAGAATTTACCGAATCCTAAAACGCCAGCTGGTCAGCGAGAGTTTGCTAAAATCGTTACACAACATAACGTGTTTGGGCGCGTTCAGCCGGAGCAGAAGCGTCAAATTGCTGAGGCTCTACAGAAACAAGGTTGTGTCGTGGCTATGACGGGCGATGGCGTCAACGATGCATTGGCGCTGAAAAAAGCCGATCTCGGCATCGCCATGCAAAGCGGTTCGGCGGCCACAAAATCAGTGGCGGAAATCGTGCTGCTCGATAATGATTTTGCGCATCTGCCGGACGTTTTGGCCGAAGGTCGACGCGTGATCGGTAACATCGAACGCGTGGCGAGTCTGTTCATCGTGAAAAACGTTTTCGTGCTGGTGCTGGCGATTTTGACGACCGCAATTGGTTTGTCGTATCCGTATTTACCGTCGCAGATGACGATGATTGACGCTGTGACGATTGGTCTGCCGGGTTTCTTCCTGGCGTTGGCTCCAAATTCACAAAAATATCGACCGGGTTTCTTATCACGATTGCTCCGTTTTGCGATTCCGACAGGTATTGGGGTGGCGCTCGTGATGTTGCTCGATTACATGTTAGTGCATCGTAGCGGTATGCCGTTAATTGTCGACGGAACATCGGTAGCGATCGTGACGGTAATCATGTTGTTGACGATTTTAATTACGATTGCGCGACCGTTTGCCTGGTGGAAAGCGGGATTGATCGCCGTGAGCACTGGTGGATTCGCGATGGTTTTGTTTGTGCCACTGCTGCGTCACATGTTTAAATTTCAGGTTAATCCACATTTAATGCCAACAACCTTTGCGGTGGGATTCTTAGGCGTGGGGCTGGTTTTGCTGGTTAGTTTAGTCGGTCGAAAAATGTCTAAAAATAGGGTATAATGTTGTTATGTTTAAATGGCATGTACGTCGAAAACTTGAGCGATATGTTCGTAAGTATTTTAGAAAATATCAACCGCAATTAATTTTAGTGGTTGGTGCGGTTGGCAAGACGACAACCAAAACTGCCATCGCGACAGTATTGTCGCAAAAATTTCGTGTTGGCATGGAACCGGAAAACCACAATTCAGAGCTATCGGTGCCACTAGCCGTATTGGGTGTGAAATATCCACCAGCCGAATTGGTTCATAAACTTTCGACTTGGCGTAAAGTTTTCAAGGCTATGAAATCACGTGTCGAAATGGGTCAGGGTGTGGACGTGATCGTGCAAGAACTCGGCACGGATCACCCGGGTGACTTACTTAAATTCGCCAAATATTTGAGAGCCAATATTGCGGTGGTTACATCTGTATCAGCTGAACACTTAGAAAACTTTCCGGATGGTTTAGCCGGTGTGGCGCGCGAGGAGCTTTCGGTGCAAAATTTCACTAAAGCTTTAATAGTCAATCACGACGACGTAGCGCCAAATTATGCCGATTTAATCAATACCGCTAATGATACCGTCACCGATTATGGTCTTAACGGTGGCGAATATCGTTTTCAAGTGGATGACGGTAGCCCATTGACTGGCTATGATGTTCACTTTTTTGCGCCTGAATTTGGTGGAGCAAGTGCGGAACGACCCGACTTTACCAATAGCGAAGCTCAGGTACCAAAAATGAGCGTACATTTGGTTGGCGAACATAATGTGCGGGCGGCTGTTGCGGCGGCGGCGGTCGGCGCCAAACTCGGGATGACTGCATCTGAAATTGCGTCTGGCGTGGCAAAGATCCGTCCGGTGCCGGGACGGATGAACATTTTGCGCGGCCGTAACGACTCAATTTTGCTGGATGACACCTATAACTCATCGAGTTCGGCCGCGCTGGCGGCGCTCGATACGCTATGTCAAATCGGTGGTAAATATACTCAGCGTATCGCTATTTTAGGTTCGATGAATGAACTCGGCTCGTTTTCCAAGGCCGAGCACGAAACAGTTGGCGCGGCTTGCGATCCGGAGTGGTTGGATGTCGTAATCACGATCGGTGACGATGCTAAAAACTATCTCGGGCTGGCGGCCGCTAAAAACGGTTGTACCGTTAAAAGTTTTGCCAGTGCGATTGAAGCTGGCGAATATGCGTCAAGAATTATTCGTTCCGATCAAGATTCAGCGCCGGTTATCTTGATCAAAGGTTCACAAAATAACGTGTTTGCCGAGGAAGCGACTAAAATTTTATTGGCCGATCAAGCCGACGCTTCTCAGCTGGTGCGACAATCGCCAGATTGGATGGCGCGTAAGAACGCTTATTTTGAGAAGATCACTAAGATCGCGCCAGACGATGTTTAGTGGTTAATTTTTGCGCGATTTTTGCTATAATTGAGATAGATAATTTGTCGGGCATGTTCGTGTCCGCAAAAATGAAAGGAGTTTTCAGTAATGGCTAGGCGATATATTCCGGCGGAAATCGAACCAAAATGGCAACAGAAATGGGCGCACGACCAGGTTTACGTGGCGTCGGACTTTTCGGGAGCGCCAGATTACGCAACTTATGCTCAGAATTCGGATAAATACGCCAAAAAGTTCGTCATGTTAAACGAGTTTCCGTATCCATCCGCGGCTGGATTGCATATGGGGCACGTACGTGAATATACGTTAGGTGATATCATCGCGCGTTCCAAACGTGCAGAGGGCTACAATGTGCTGTTCCCAATGGCGTATGACGCATTTGGCATGCCAACCGAAAACTACGCTATTAAAAACCATATTTCGCCACAGTCGGCAACGGAGCAAAGCATGGCTAATTTTCGTCGACAGCTCGACACGATGGGCTATTCGATCGATTGGAATCGTAGTTTTGCGACCAGTGATCCAGAATATTACCGCTGGACGCAGTGGATGTTTTTGCAGTTTTATAAGGCCGGTCTAGCGTTCCGTGAAAAAACTTGGGTTAATTGGTGCCCGTTTGAAAAATCAGTCATCGCGAACGAAGAAGTTGTTAATGGTCGGCACGAGCGTTGTGGCACAATCGTGGAGAAAAAGGAACTGACGCAGTGGATGCTCAAAATTACGAAATATGCTGATCGTTTGATTGATGGCCTCAAAAATTTGGACTATCCGAAGCGCATTTCGCAGCAACAGATCAACTGGATTGGTAAAAGCGTTGGTGCGGAAGTTGATTTTATTTTGTCCGGTGACAAGGCTGATGCTTTGGGTAAAAAAATTAGCGTTTTTACGACGCGACCGGACACGATTTACGGGGCAACGTTTTTGGTGGTAGCGCCAGAAAGTGAATTTGTTGAAAAAATTATTAACGATAAATTGGCCGACAATTACGATAATATCGCCGATTACGCTAAAACCTCTGAAGCTAAAACCGACATTGAGCGTCAAGAGAACCATATTAAAACTGGCGTGCGTATTGACGGTCTGACCGCCAAAAATCCGCTAACTGGCGAGGATTTACCGATTTTTGTGGCGGATTATGTCTTGGCTGGCTACGGCACGGGCGCAATTATGGCGGTGCCGGCGCATGACGAGCGCGATTTTGATTTCGCTAAAAAATTTAATTTGCCGATTAAACAAGTTGTCGCGTCCAAAGATCCAAATGCCAAAATTAAATTGCCGTTTGTTGCCAAAACGGGTGTGTTGATCAATTCGGATGAATTGAATGGTTTGGATTTTGCGGCGGCTAAGCAAGCGCTGCTTGCGAAAAACCTGCCGGCAATTCGTCCGAAGGTGAGCTACAAATTGCGCGATTGGGTTTACAGCCGTCAGCGTTATTGGGGGGAACCGATCCCGATCGTTCATTGTGAAAAATGTGGTCTCGTGCCGGTACCTGAGAAAGATTTGCCCGTGCTATTGCCACCGACGGATGATTTAGAGCCAACTCCTGATGGCCGCTCGCCCCTGGCGAAGATTCGCGATTGGGTAGAAACGACGTGTCCAAAGTGTGGTGGCCCGGCCGAGCGCGAAACTGACACGATGCCGAATTGGGCCGGCAGCAACTGGTATTATTTGCGTTATTATGACGCACATAACAACACGAACTTTGCCGATCCTGACAAATTAAAATATTGGAGAACGGTGGATTTGTATCTCGGTGGCATGGAACATACTACGTTACATCTGTTATATTCGCGATTTCATCATGAATTTTTGTACGATCAAGGTTTGGTGCCGACGCCGGAACCGTACCAAGCTCGGCGCGGTCAAGGAATCGTGTTGGCGCAGGACGGTCGCAAAATGAGCAAGTCGCTCGGTAATGTGATCGATCCGACCGAAATTATCAAAGCCGGCTACGGTGCCGACGCGACGCGTCTGGCGATGGCGTTTATCGCGCCGTATGATCAAACAACGCCATGGTCGCCCGATGGTGTGGTTGGCTGCTATAAGTTTTTGACGCGGGTGTGGAATTTTGCGGAAATCGTGGCCGAAAAACAGTCTGATCAAACATCGCAAAACTCGCTGAAAATTCTTCATAGTACGATTAAAAAAGTGCGACAAGATTTAAATGCACCCGCCAATATGAACTTTAACACGGCGGTGGCAGCTCTCATGGAGGCGTTGAATGGCTTGACCAAAGATGCAACCATAACGATCAATGATTTTGCTAAATACGTTCAACTGTTAGCTCCGTTTTGTCCGCACATTGCTTCGGAAATTTGGGTTGAAATTTTGCATCAATCGGGCGAAATTCACTTGATGCGAATGCCAGATTACGACGAAAAATATTTGGTCGATACGACGATTAAAATTGCGGTGCAGGTTAACGGAAAACTGCGTGCTACCATTGACGTAGCGCCGGATGAAGCGCAGGCGAAGGTCGAAGAAATGGCGCGGGCCGACGACAATGTCCAGAAATTCTTAGTCAATAAAACTCTAGTAAAAGTGATTTACGTGCCGGAAAAAATCCTCAATCTCGTGGTGAAATAAGCCTATTTTTCAATGAGATGGGCGTATTCTCCCGAAATCCAGACGGCCCTAGGTTTCTTGCCCGAAAAATTAAAATCTCCAGATGGTATCGTGTCGACAGGTACACCATACCAGGTGCCATTACTGCCGTTACTAAGCTTTTCACCGCCTCTATGAACAATTGATATTTTATCAGTCATAATTTGTGCCCCTTTATCAGGAAAAGTTCCGGCACAATTGCTACTGGTTATAGGAGGGATATTCACTGCTGGGCAACCGCCGATTGCACCTGGCGAAGTTCTGATATTGACGGGATCTTGCCCCTGGGGATAGAGCTCGCTACGAAACTTAGTACTGTCTATATTTAGACCGGTTACATTCTTCGGCACGGGTTGAGCAAACGTGGCCGCCTCATCAGCCGCGGCGAAGGCCTCGTTGTTGCGGTCGGCAAATTTATTTAAGCCAAAACCGGCGCCCATAAAAGCCGTTGCCGCCAGTGTCGCTGCAACTCCCCTGCGAAGCCAATAATTAGGTCGCGTTTCATTCTTTACTTGATTCTCTCCAGGCATTTCTTCCATAACGTCGCACATTGTATCACGTATACTATAAAAAGTCAAGTTAAAGTTGGCGGTTGCAAATTAGTGCAAAATCCGCTATAATCGGATCAAATTTAAGGAAAGGATTAAAATGGGTAAACCAAAGAAACAAACTAGCCCACGTAAAACGGGGTTGCGACGCTCGCATTTAGTGCTTGATTTGGCGCGTAAAGTCAACGCTAAATCACCGGTAAAAGCATTTACGACGAAAAAAGAGTCTGGTAAAAAAATCAGCAACTAGTGATTTTTTCAGTGGTGGGCATTAAGAACTAAAGGAGTTTAGAACATTATGGCAAGTAATCGGCATCTCGGACGAGTAATAGTTTTACAGTCGCTCTATGAGTATGATTTTCGAGTGGCGGCCGGTGATAAGACGGCGGATCTGGATGCGATTTTGGCGCGCAGTCTCGCCCGTTACGATAAAAAAATCGACGATAAGGCTTTTATCATCAACCTGGCGAAAGGCGTGAATCAAAACGTCAAACAATTGGACGAATTGCTGACGCCGATCGCGCCACAGTGGCCGATTTCGCAGATTGCTATGATGGATCGTGAAATTTTGCGCATGTCGGCCTTTGAACTAGGGTCTAAAACCACGCCGCCGAAAGTTGTCATCAACGAATCGGTCGAGCTGGCAAAAAGTTTCGGATCAGATAACTCCTCGCGGTTCATTAACGGCGTACTGGGCACATTGTACCGCCAGATGAACGAGGAGAAGCATGAGCAAAAACAGTAATCTGCGCAAACAAATCCGTCGCCAAAGCGACCACGAACCGCGTGCGGCCGTTTTTTCGGAGAAGGCGCCGGAAAAACGCACGCGTCGCAATCATGAAGAGCGCAAATTGCGCGAAAATCGCCTATCAGCAAAATCATCCGCGGACAATAATTCGCGTCAATCCGACGCTGATATTCGCACGGCTGAGATTCACGAACGTTTTGGGCAAGCGAACGAGCTAGCGCGTAACGCGCACGGCGATCAGCGCCACATGGCTCCTGGGCAGCGGCCGGAAATCGACGAAATTATGCGCGAAGCGACGGCCGGCGGTGTGATCTTTCGAATAACTAAGCATGGTGATTTAGAAATTGTGATGATTGAGGATAAATTTCACCGTTGGACGATTCCCAAAGGTCACATCGAGGAGGGTGAAACGGCGCAGGAAACGGCTATTCGCGAAATCGGCGAGGAGGCCGGTTTGCACGAGCTCGAGCCGATCGCCTGGCTTGGTAAAATTAATTTTCGCTATCGTCGCGAGAACGCGCTGGTGCTGATGTCGACTCAAATTTATCTGTTTCGCGCGCTGGGCGACACCGACCAGATCCAAAAAGAGGATTGGATGACCGGCATTCGCTGGTTTCGTTTTGACGAAGCGGTCGATCTGATTGCCTATGAGGATATTGCGAAATTGATGTTACTCGCGAAATCACGCCTGCGGTCGCGTGGTTTAATTGAATAAAATTTTTATATATCCTGACAATAATAACTACCGCTCGATAATTTTACAGCGACAGCGGCGTCGGTCACATGGTTCGCCGTTTTGCCGGTTTTGCTATTTGTGTTGCCAGTGAATAGCCCGCCCTGCATGGCAGCGGTGCTGGTTGCGTCGGGGCCGCAAATTGCGCCAAAGACAGTTTCAAGGTCAGAATCTCCAAGTGATGCTGCTCCAACATAGCTATGTGTAACCACGGATAATCCAGCTGGTAATTTTCCGATATACGTTGCCGCTAAGTTGCTAGCATTTACATAATCCGCGCCACTGGTTGGATTAGTCACTGGCGTGATCACGCCGCCATTATCCACTTCATAAGTTTGCATTGCGGCGGCCGCTCGACCGACTGCCTGTCGTTTTGCTGCGTCCCTCTGGCTATTCTGTAACGCTGGCCAGGCAATAAAAACGACTAAAAATATTAAACCGGCAATTGCCAAAACTAACGCCACTTCGATAATGGTGAAACCTGAACTGTGACGTAAC
>JBAQVB010000056.1:0-3495 GCA_049297855.1 Candidatus Nanoperiomorbaceae bacterium | reverse complement strand
AGTATTCCCCGCGAATGCGGGGGTGAGCCGCCCCACAGCGCCACCCTCCGGCGCATCGAGGAGTATTCCCCGCGAATGCGGGGGTGAGCCCAGTCCCGTGGTGGGGGACAGCGAAGAAGCCGAGTATTCCCCGCGAATGCGGGGGTGAGCCTCCCGCGGTGTCGCTGCTGTTGCTCCAGGAGGCGTATTCCCCGCGAATGCGGGGGTGAGCCGGCGCCGTCGGCGATGGGGGTGGCCGACACGGGGTATTCCCCGCGAATGCGGGGGTGAGCCGGAGACGAGGGCGGAGACGACCTTCATGATGGTGTATTCCCCGCGAATGCGGAGGTGAGCCAGGAGACCCTCAAGGGGGCCGACATGGTCTTCGGTATTCCCCGCGAATGCGGGGGTGAGCCCTTGAGGATCCAGCCGAACGCCTCGCCCTCGTCGTATTCCCCGCGAATGCGGGGGTGAGCCCAGCTTCACGACGTCGTCGGCGGACAGCCCGGAGTATTCCCCGCGAATGCGGGGGTGAGCCGAAGAACAACAAGACCGGGCGCACCACCATGGTGTATTCCCCGCGAATGCGGGGGTGAGCCTCCGCCCCGCCTCCACATGAGAGGCGGGGCTTTGTATTCCCCGCGAATGCGGGGGTGAGCCGAATGTCAGCGTCGCCGGTCGTGTCGCCGACACGTATTCCCCGCGAATGCGGGGGTGAGCCCGCTGGGGCGATGGGCGAGGGTGGCTGGATGAGGTATTCCCCGCGAATGCGGGGGTGAGCCCGACGGCTTCCCGCCGGACCACAGGTAGGACTCGTATTCCCCGCGAATGCGGGGGTGAGCCGACCTTCGCGACGCGCTGCGGATACCAGCCCAGGTATTCCCCGCGAATGCGGGGGTGAGCCGCTGGCGAACGGCGAGCAGCGGGGCGCCAAGGAGTATTCCCCGCGAATGCGGGGGTGAGCCGAATCCAGCACGATCAGGCGCTGGGTGAAACTCGTATTCCCCGCGAATGCGGGGGTGAGCCACGACCGCACCCAGGTTCGTGGTGCCGGTGGGGCCGGTATTCCCCGCGAATGCGGGGGTGAGCCGGTGAACGACAAGGCGCTCCCAGAGCTTCCCGTGTATTCCCCGCGAATGCGGGGGTGAGCCGACTAGAATCGACGCCCAAGGATATGAGCGCGGGTATTCCCCGCGAATGCGGGGGTGAGCCCCATTTAGGATAATTCATGGCCAAGAAAGACGTGTATTCCCCGCGAATGCGGGGGTGAGCCGATGACGGGAGGGTCGGTTGGGCTGGATGTGTAGTATTCCCCGCGAATGCGGGGGTGAGCCTGCAAGGAAGCTGGCGAAGCCCGGCGACAAGTAGTATTCCCCGCGAATGCGGGGGTGAGCCCTCGAACCCACAGTCGCAGCCATTCTCGGAGCAGTATTCCCCGCGAATGCGGGGGTGAGCCGATCGAGCATGGCGCGGTAGCTGGGGAGGCGTGGTATTCCCCGCGAATGCGGGGGTGAGCCGTTCTCCGCCGGATACTCGAGCGGTCCTCTCTGGTATTCCCCGCGAATGCGGGGGTGAGCCGTACACGCATCCCGGGTGTGTCTGGAACTTGAGGTATTCCCCGCGAATGCGGGGGTGAGCCAGGTCGCGCGGAACGCTCGGCGCACCTGGGAGAGTATTCCCCGCGAATGCGGGGTTGAGCCGAATTCGTCGATCTCCACTGTCTTCACCGCCCAGTATTCCCCGCGAATGCGGGGGTGAGCCGGATCTCGCGGCAGAAGTTGGGGATCAGGTTTCGTATTCCCCGCGAATGCGGGGGTGAGCCTTCGTGCGCCAGGGTCGACCGGCGCTGCGCCTGGTATTCCCCGCGAATGCGGGGGTGAGCCCGCCGGGGCGATGGGCGAGGGTGGCTGGATGAGGTATTCCCCGCGAATGCGGGGGTGAGCCCACCGGCTCGAACACGTTGTGCCACAGCCAGATGTATTCCCCGCGAATGCGGGGGTGAGCCCTGGCCAGCAGGGACCGTTGGGACGGTACTCAGGTATTCCCCGCGAATGCGGGGGTGAGCCCGAGCTCAGTAATCCCTACGAACAGCAGCGGCGGTATTCCCCGCGAATGCGGGGGTGAGCCCCATATGGCCCCGGAGGGTGGGCTCGTGGGCGCGTATTCCCCGCGAATGCGGGGGTGAGCCGCCTCGCACGGAACGCCGCAAGCCATGGAATGAGTATTCCCCGCGAATGCGGGGGTGAGCCCATGCCGCCACCGAATCCCCCGGGAACGGTGTCGTATTCCCCGCGAATGCGGGGGTGAGCCTCCGTTGATGACCGCGCAGAATTCCGGTATGTCGTATTCCCCGCGAATGCGGGGGTGAGCCTCACGTCTCGCGGGCCACCGGCTCGCAGTATGAGTATTCCCCGCGAATGCGGGGGTGAGCCGGGCCAGTGGCGTCTCAGTGGAGCCACCACCGAGTATTCCCCGCGAAGCCCCCACCTGTGGTGGCGGCTCGGATTCGCCGGGCGTATTCCCCGCGAATGCGGGGGTGAGCCCAGGCTACCGATACGAACCGTCCGTTCAGGCCTGTATTCCCCGCGAATGCGGGGGTGAGCCGAAGAAGTTGTCGTTCATCCCGTAGTGCTGCCAGTATTCCCCGCGAATGCGGGGGTGAGCCGTCCGACTTCATCAACCGTGAGCTCACCCTCGAGTATTCCCCGCGAATGCGGGGGTGAGCCGCTGTCCGCGGGTGTGCTGGACGTCGGCAACTTGTATTCCCCGCGAATGCGGGGGTGAGCCGCCCACGGCCAACCCGCCCGGCGGCTCGTGGGTGTATTCCCCGCGAATGCGGGGGTGAGCCGTCACGACCGACACGCTTGTGCCGCTCGAAAGCGTATTCCCCGCGAATGCGGGGGTGAGCCCTGCTCGCCACCCTCGGTGCGATCTTCGTGTTCGTATTCCCCGCGAATGCGGGGGTGAGCCGACGGAGATGCGCACCGCCATCGACCTGTGGGAGTATTCCCCGCGAATGCGGGGGTGAGCCCACGCAACGCGTGCTCCCGCCTCTACGCCGCCTGTATTCCCCGCGAATGCGGGGGTGAGCCGGTCCTGGCGGCCGCGCTGCACCCTGAGACGTGGTATTCCCCGCGAATGCGGGGGTGAGCCCGTAGATTTTGGCGCGGGCGGAAGCGGAGATTGGTATTCCCCGCGAATGCGGGGGTGAGCCGCTCAAGACCCATCAGCTAGCTCGTCACATGGCGTATTCCCCGCGAATGCGGGGGTGAGCCTTACCCCCAACACCGCATACAACGGGCACTGGAGTATTCCCCGCGAATGCGGGGGTGAGCCGACCCACCGGAGGATCCACGATGAGCGACCAGAGTATTCCCCGCGAATGCGGGGGTGAGCCCGCCACGACTGACGTTGCGGTATCAGTGACGTGGTATTCCCCGCGAATGCGGGGGTGAGCCCCGGTATTACGAAGGCCGGCAGCCTATTGCCTAGTATTCCCCGCGAATGCGGGGGTGA
>JBAQVB010000055.1:0-8145 GCA_049297855.1 Candidatus Nanoperiomorbaceae bacterium | reverse complement strand
ATAGCCCTCGGTTTCATCCTCAAACTTTTTCATGTTTGGCTCCGGTGGCAGCACGCGAGTTGGTTGATCGTCCGCTGTTTTATCTGTTTTACCCGATTTCGCGGCCTCACGTGCCGTGGCTATAGTGTCATTAAGCTTATTCAATTCAGCGTCGAGCTGATAGGCTAAGTTTTTATATTCATCACTATTGGGATCTAACTGGGACGATTCCAGAATATCAGCACCTTGCTGAGCCAATGCCTCGCGCAAGGCACCGAGCGTAGTATTTATAGTGTCGCTATCACTGTTACTACCCGATGCAGCGAACTTCCCGGCTTCATCCTGAATGCGCGTCCTGAAATTATTTACGGCGTCATGAGGCGTGTTTTGGTTGGCGTCATGCGCTTTATTATCAGACGAGCGTCCGGCAGAGGCAATCAACGCGCGTTTTAGCTCATCGGGACTCATGTCATTCGCCGTTTCGTCAAACTCGCGCTGAACACCAGCCACAGCCGCAGGTGTAAGATTGCTGCTCTGTTTAGCAAAATTAAGTGCTGCCGCTAGATCGATAAGTCGTTTTGCCCGAGCGTTCAACTCCTCTGGGGTTTTGGCGCGTTCATGGGCTTTAGTGGTTGGCGAGTCATTATGGTCGCCATTATCAGCTCCGTTTTCATTACTGGCAGTCGCGGGCGCATGATTCCCGCCAGGTGTGAGCTTAATTATCTTTACGCTACCTTGCCCGTTTTGCTCACCACTTTCAGCGCCATCCGGCTCCTGGGTTTTATGATCTGCAGCTGGCCGAGGGTCATCATAAAGAAGAATGCGTTCTCGTTCCCTGGCTTGGGCGGCCTGTTCTTCTTTAGTCGGAGGCAGCTTGTCATAAAGACTACGCTCTCGTTCTTCGGCCTGGGTGGTCTGCCTCTTCTGCTCGGCTATCTCGGCTAATTCGGCCCGCTCTTCCTCTGTCGGCAACGGGGTATCATAAAGATTTTCTAGGTGCGTCGACGGTGTCTGACGATCATTATCACGAGTGTTTTCAGCACTAGCAGCTGCGGATGTTTTATCATCGCTGGGCGCTTTATCATCATCTGATGGACCAAATTTCTCATCCCAACCGACCTGCGATAGATTTGGCAAATTAGATAGATCGCCAGGTTCATGAGTTTCATTATTCGCAACCGATCGAGGATCATCATAAAGAAGATCGCGTTCTGATTCTGGTTCTGGTTTCTCGGCGCCTGCGGAATCGGGCAATGGAACCGGTTTTAGCGATGGTCGCGCCGCCTCAGACGGTTTAGCTTGTTCAGCCCAGCCGGTTCCGGTCAAGTTGCGCACAACTCTTTCCGGTGATGATAGCGACGAGCTCGCAGTTGGTCGCGTCGCGTCGCCACTACGAGTGATGGCGGGATAACGTTCTTGTTCGTGCCTTGCGACGGCGGCCCTAACATCATCTAGAGTAACGGCATTTTTGGCAACAGTAGTTTTTAGGTTCGTCGTGTCACGAACAGCATTTTTTCCAGCAACTTCGGCCTCTTGTTTTTCTAAATTTTCCGAGGTTTTTTCTGCGTTTAAATCTTTACCGGCTTGAATCATGCGCTCTAGCGTTGGGCCATTCGAGCTGCCTGGGGCATTATTTTTACTACTCATTGCCATCTCCTGTTCTGTTTCATAATTTTTCCTGCCGTGAGTCTAGCACAAAAAAAATGTTAGCGCAAGGCCTTTTGAATAATTTCGTGCTACAATTGTGACACGATGAATACTTCGCCCGAACAATCACGATCGCCCAATATCGACGCGTCGGATGCCAAAGAAATTTTTGGTGATAAATCGGCTCGCGAGCTGGAGAGAGCTATGGGTGAGCCAGAGGAAACTCTCCGTCTGTATAGCGACGAACCCGGTTCCGCTTATGATTTGTTTCTATCCATAAAACAAAAATTGACCCAGCAACAAGAACAAGAATTCGCGGACGAACAACCACAGCAAACACCAACTCGCCAGTTACCGGTTCAAACTCAACCGCAACCAGCGCCGGCCGTGTCCACTAGACGATCAGAATCACGATCGCTCGCGATAAACCGAGGGCGAGAATCTGTCCGCTATAATGAGCATAATCGTTCCGAAAATCCCAAACGTTTTCGGCGGCACGCTGGCAATATTGCGCGTAAAATGCTCGGCCTCGGTCTCGCAACTGTCGCAGCGACCAGCGGAACTGTGTGGGCAGCTAACACGCCGCAAGTCGACGACGCCATGCTTCACGTTCCCAGCCGTCTAGTCAATACGCTGCAAGGTGAACTCACTAAGCACCAAATTACCCAAGCTCCAACCGTCAACAATCAGGAAGTAGCCGCCAATAACGAAAAAGCCAACTCTGTCGCTAATGACCAAAATAAACAACTGCCGGCGGAAGCTTATAATTATCAACAATACCTGGCCAATGTTGGCGACACGCCCAACGGATCACATATCGCAACGGTTAAAATCGGCGACATAATTACAAATCATAACGTCAACAAGAGCGACGATCCAACTTCGGTGGCGGGATTAGATAATTACAATAACGCCAACATCTGGGGAGCGCCGGGCGCAAAATTGGGCGGCGACGGCGCAACATTTATATATGATCATAACACTGGTCTGATCACACAAGGATTCAGCGCGCTCGGATTACCTAGCGCCTATGGCGACGGCTACATCGATCCCGACAAAGGTTTGCTGAATGGACCGATGGTTGGTCGTCTCGTTGTCTACACCATGGATGATGGAACAACGCAAACCTTCGCCATTAAACAAGCGGTATTTGCCGATTTAAACACCGGAGCTATTTTAAACAGCAACGGCCAACCAATCCCGAATACTAAACTCGATTCAGCCAATAACCCATGGAACGACACGAACTCTAAACTAGACGACAACGGTAATGTCATCCCCGGCACAGAAGGACAAGGCAACGCCAACCATCTCGGAGTGAATGCCATGCAAACCTGCGCCAATCCGGGTTCGATCAGTTTACCGGGTTTTAATGACCTGGATAAATTTGATGAATATGCGAATCGTAAAGTGGGCTATCTTATGGAACCGATCAATCTAACTAAAACCATGACAATCAGCCACCCCGACGGCACCAAAACCACTTCGCAAATTAAGATCACATTCGGCATAGCCGGTGAAAAACCCAATGTGCCCGGCACTGGCGCCGTGACGCCGGTTGCTTATTCCGATTCTGAACAACCAGCGTAGGCGCGGCCGTTTTACAGTGTGCGTTTTTTTAATTCGCGCCGAAACGCTTCCAGCTCATCACCGATTTCGACGATTAATTTGTGTGTCAATTTCAGGCTCAGGCCGACCTCTTCGCCGGCGAAAACTTCCTTGGCTTCGTTTTTTTCGCGCTGAATGCGAGCGATTTCAACTTCGCCAACGTTAGTACGGTTTTTACCTTTTCCACGAAAAATACGTGCCAAAAGGCCGGGCGTCAGTTTGCCTTCCGTCACGTCACCACCGGTGATAATTTCGGCATGCGTCGTACGAAAAACGCCCTTAATTTTCAATTTACCGACCGGTGTTTCAACCACTTCATCGCCAAGTAACGCACTCATGCGCGCTTTCGCATCATCCAATAGTTCATAAATCACGCTGTAAATATGGACTTCCACGTGATGGCGCGCCGCCAATTGTTTAACTGACGATGACATTTGCACATTAAATCCATAAATCACTGGCTCGATTTCTTCATCGGCCGACGACACGGCGGCACGAACGTCGCCTTCCGTAATATCACCGACGCCCGACGCTATAATGCGTGCTGCCACTTCATTAGTATCCAATAATTTTAGCGAATCGATGACCGAAACGAGTGAGCCTTGGACATCGACTTTAACCACGAAATTCGCCGTTTTCTGTTCACTTTCGCGATTCATCATCCGCAGCAGATCCGCACTAGATAGGCTAACTCCGGCCGTTGAATTAATCGACGCGTCGTAATTTTTAGCCGCCAACGCCCGCGCCTCGCGCTCGTTTTTGACTTCCTCGATCCGTGTACCGAACGGTGGCACTTCGCGAAAACCAGTAACAGTCGCCGGCGTCGAAGGATCAGCCTTTTTAATCGGCTTGCCACGAAAATCCTGCAAAGTCCGCACCTTACCCCAGGCCGAACCGGCCACAATAAAATCACCCTTATTGAGCGTGCCGTTCGCCACCAACACACGCACCACCGCGCCGCGGCCCTTTTCCAAGTTTGATTCAATCACCAAACCTTCAGCCGGCACGTCGTAATCGGCTTTTAATTCCTCCATGTCGCTGACGAGCAATACGTCATTCAACAGTTTGTCGACACCGGTGCCTTTCAGCGCGCTAACTTCATCCATGATCGTGTCGCCGCCCCATTCCTCCGGCGTCAGCCCGTAGTCGCTGGCCAGCTGCGTTTTCACTAAATTTGGATTAGCGTCGGCTTTGTCCATTTTGTTGATCGCCACGATAATTTTAGCGTTGGCGTTTTTAGCGAATTTGATAGCCTCAATGGTTTGCGGCTTAACACCGTCATCGGCCGCCACCACCAAAACCACCAAATCAGTCAAAACTGCGCCGTGCTGTCGTAGCGCCGCAAAAGCTTCATGCCCCGGCGTGTCCAAGAACGTGATTTTGCGCGCAATTTTTTTACCGTTTTGGGCAATTTCATGCGTCGTTTGGTAGGCTGAAATGTGTTGCGTAATACCGCCCGCCTCATCAGCCACCACGTGTTTTTTCATGATGTAATCGAGCAACGTCGTTTTACCGTGATCAACGTGTCCCATCACCGCCACCATCGGTGGACGCGGTCGCGCGTTTTTACTCAATTCAATGTCAAGTTCGTTGGCTGCTTCGGTTTCGGCGTCGGCCGATTTCTTGACGACTTTGATCGGTAATTTGAGCTCGTCAATGATAATTTCGGCCGTCTCAAAATCGATTTTTTGATTGACCGTCGCCATAACACCAGCCTTAAATAATTCGCCAACCAAACGCGTGACGGTCAAATCCAGTCTCTCCGCCAATTCGCCCACCGTAATTGTCTCAGAAATTTCCAAAACTTTATGAGCGGATTTCATTTCACGCGCAACTTTTTGGGCGGATTTTTCCGCGCCCATTTCGCCAGTTTTTTTCAATTTATCAGCCATTTTTACTCCTTTCTGATTTCACGAAATTTGACTTTCATGAAATCTAACGAGGCAAAAATCTGCCTCTAAATTAGCGTTTCATTATTTTTTCAACCCTAAACTAATCTTTCGTGCGTCGGCATCGACATCGAGAATCACAAACGTGCGTTTATCATTCAAGGTGAAGATTTTTTCCGGATCGTTGCCCCTACCGAGTTCGCTGACATGCACTAGCGCTTCGACCGCCGGGCTAATTTGAACAAACGCGCCAAATGGCGTAATCCGCGTGATCGTGCCTTCAACTTCGTCGCCTTTATGCAATTTCGCCACTTCGCTCAAAAACGGATCCGGCAACGTCTGCTTGATTGACAAACTCAAACGATCTTTGTCGATTGAAATAATTTTGGCTTTCACCGTATCGCCAACCTTCAATTTATCGCTAACTTTACCGACACGTTCCCAAGAAATTTCGGAAATGTGCACCAAACCTTCAATGCCGTCCACATCCACAAAGGCACCAAAATCAACCACGCCCGTAACCGCGCCCTCAACAATATCGCCGACTTTCAGACTGGCAAAACGATCAGCTAAACCGTCCTTAATCGCCTCTTTTTCACTGAAAATTAGCTTGCTGGTTTTCTGATCGGCGTCCAGAATCTGTGCCGGCATCGGTTTACCAACTAAAGTTTTCAATTTAGATAAAATCGCGTTTTTATCCGACGTGCGCGGATAGTGCGACGCGCCCAACTGGCTCACCGGCATAAAGCCGCGTACACCGTCGTATTCAATTAACAGACCACCACGATTAGCGTCAAACGGCACCACTTCTATAGTGTCGCCTTTTTCAACCGTCGCTTGCACTTCGATCCAACCGTTGTCTTTGGCGGCTTTGCGCAGACTGAGTAGCGCCATGCCGTCATCTAATTCGGTGTCAATGACATTTGCAGTCACCGCTTCGCCGACCTCGTATTTTTTACCATAACCAATCTCGTGTTTCGGCACTAAACCGACGCCGCGCGCGCCCAGATCAACCAAGATCTCGTTCTTTTTAATAGTTAAAACTTTGCCGTCGATGCTATCGCCAGCCTCTAAACTTTGACCCTCCGCCCCTTTGAGCAGTTCGTCCATCGTGACTCTCGTCATCTTTACCTCTGGAAATTTATGACGCGACTAAATTTCCCTTCCTTAATTAATATTCATTTGTGGGTCGCGTCCTCACACAAAATCTATTTTATTATAGCAGATATTCGCCGTAGGCACAAGCCACTATTGACGCACTGATTTACGCGACTGCCAATATGCCACGCCGGCGAAAGTTAGCGCGGCGCTTGCCAAAAGTGTCATAAACGTTTCGCGCGGACCAGTCGCCGCCACGGCCGTCGTCGGAGTGGCTTGATTCGCAGTTGCAGTTGGTGCCGCAGGCGTAGTAGCCGTAGTCGGTTGAGTACTGGACGGAGCGCTACCGCTTGGCGCCGTCTGGCTGGTTTTAGCTGGCGGCGTAGACACGGTTTGATGATTGGCGCCATTATTAGATCCGCTCGGTTTGGTCGTCGTACGGGATTCGGGCGCTGACGGTTTAGTCGTACTGGTCGTGTTAGTCGTTTTGGCAACTTCGGTTACGTGTCGGTTGTTCAACGATAAGCTCTTAACGATCACCAGCCCAACAAAAATCATCAGGGCGAGTACCACCACGCTCAACCAATATTTCGCCACCGTACTACCTTTTAGCTTCTCGACCATCCAATCTCCTTCTCTGTTAATCACTTTACTATGTCCAGGGAATTTGCACAAGTATAAGCACTTTGCTGGCGCCAAAAGCCTGCTAGAATTGAGTCATGGAGGACGATTTTACGGGATTATTAACTCGGTTGCGCGCCGATTTTCCGCAATTTGATTTTACAACGGCCACAGTTTCGCGCTGGTCGCCAAGTGAACACCGGGTTTATTATCGTTCTAATCTCACGGAATTGTTTCACGAGTTGGGTCACGCTGTTCTTAACCACCAACAGTTCGTACAGGACATTGAACTCATCAAAATGGAGCGTGACGCCTGGACGCGTGGCGCTAGCATTGCCAAAGCGTACAACGTGGCCATAACGGACAGCATAATCGAAAACGCGCTGGATGATTATCGCGACTGGCTGCACGCCCGCTCTAAATGCCCAAATTGCGGTCAAACTGGGGTGCAAAGCCGAACGACTCTCGATTATCAATGCCTCAACTGCGATACGCGCTGGCTCGCCAACGATTCGCGCCGAGTCGGGCTCAAACGGCGAAAAATTTCCTAAACTAAACGCTTGTGTTGGCATTATGATTATGCTATGCTTTCAGTATGGTTATGAACAACACAAGCAAACAACAAATTACCCCCCCCCCAACTGCTCCCCGGCGCAATTATTAATTAACGACAAGTTACGTCACAGTTCAGGTTTCACCATTATCGAAGTGGCGTTAGTTTTGGCAATTGCCGGTTTAATATTTTTAGTCGTTTTTATTGCCTGGCCAGCGTTACAGAATTCACAAGCAGATACAGCCAGAAGACAAGACGTGGGACGCGTAGTTAGTGCGCTGGAGTCATATAAGGTGGATAATCAAGGTGATCTATCGAGCTTGGGGGTACCTGGCAGTGATGCTAAGACGTATTCCGTTCCAGGCAGTGCGGGGTTTTATGCAACCGTTGGAAAATTAAGCCAAACAACGCAGTTAGAAGTATATGCTAGCGATAAAACGTTTGGTAATGGCGATGCTAACTGGCTAAAGCACTACGGCAAAGGCCACATGATTGGGATTGCCCTGGGCCAAACATGCGGGTCTGGTTCATCCGGCTATAATGCCAACGCATCTAGCGCCGATGCCTCAGTCTATGCGATATTATCTAGTGGCACAGTGTATTGCGTTATGATGTAAAACCAACTTTCGACTGACCACTTAATAGTGAGACTAAAAAGACTCCCGAGCTGAGAGCCTTTATTTGTTGGTCCTGACGCGGTTTACGCGTTGTTGACGCTGACGACGTCGGCAACTGATTGATCATCGACCG
>JBAQVB010000054.1:0-1500 GCA_049297855.1 Candidatus Nanoperiomorbaceae bacterium | reverse complement strand
CTACGGCTATGTCACGACCAAGGCCGCTACGGATGCCGGGGTTCCTGCGATCGAGCTACCCAAGCTGGCCGCTCGCGGGGGCCTGACGAACGTCGCCTATGGCCTGTATCGTGTGCCGGACATCCCGCTGACGCGCTTCGACCAGTTCACTGAGGCGCTGCTGCGGGTCGGCGAGGGTGCGTATCTGCATGGGGAATCGGTGCTGGCGTTGTTCGGCCTGGCCGACGTGAACCCCAGGCGGATCAAGGTCGCGGTTCTCCGCAGGGTGCGCGCCAAGCTCCCGGCTTTCATCGAGCTGACGCAGGTTCCCGACGGCGCGCGCACCACCTTCTATGAAGGCTTGGCGTCGCAGCCGGTCGCTGAGGCGATCCTTGAATGCTGCGGGCGCATCGAGACCGAACGATTGATGGACGCGGCGCGGCAGGCGCGACAGGAAGGTTTGCTGACGACGACAGAGTGGCGGCAGGTCAGGAAAGGATTACGGCCATGAGCTATGACAGTGCACCGGTGAGCGTGCGATCTTTGGAGCAGCGCATCCGCAACCTCGAAGGCTCGGAAGGTATGGCGTTGCGCCGTCGTGTGTCAATGGCGCTGGTTGTTGTCGGTCAGATGCTTCCCGAGTGTGCCGTCAAGGGCGGCAGCGCCATGGCCCTGCGCTACGGGCGGGGAACTCGGTTCACGCAGGACTTGGATGCTGCGCGGGTTCAATCGCTGTCCGGGTTCCGCAGCGATTTCGAAGACTCGTTGGCGGCGGGATGGGCAGGCTTCACGGGTCGCCTTGTTGAACGGCCAGCTCCTCGACCGGCAGCGGTGCCGACCGCGTACGTGATGCAGCCGTTCGATGTGAAGCTGGATTACCGGGGCAGGCCCTGGTGCACGGTGAAGTTCGAGCTGGGGCACAACGAGCTTGGCGACGCCGAGCAGCCCGAGTACCAGCTCTCCAACAGTCTCGCCGGGCTGTTCACCGAAGTAGGGCTGGAAGAGCCGAAGCCCGTCCCGGTGATGCGTGCCGATCATCAGGTCGCCCAGAAACTTCACGCTGCATCAAGTCCCGACAGCGAACGCGCCAAGGATCTGGTTGACCTTCAGCTGCTCGACAAGGGCGAAGACCTCGACCTCACCCAAGTCGCCGAAACCTGCATACGGCTGTTCGACTATCGCCGCCAGCAACCCTGGCCGCCAACCATCCACGTCGGCGACCAATGGGACACCCTCTACGCCGAGGCGGCAGAAGACACCGACGTCCTGCCGACCGTGGAAGAGGCCGTCGCATGGGCCAACGAACTGATCCAGCGCATCGCGGCGGCATGACTCACGCGAGTCAGGTTCCGAGAGGTCGAAGTAACCAGGAGCTCGCATTGATGGGACGCCTCTGAACGCTACGGGTTTGTCGCGTCAAAGACTGTGGCCCGGCCTCTCGGGTGGCTCATGTCGGCGAGCGTTTGGCCGGTAGGGTTCCCGCGTCTGCTGTGTTTGTCGCATTTGGGTCTGTGCCTCGGC
>JBAQVB010000053.1:0-3020 GCA_049297855.1 Candidatus Nanoperiomorbaceae bacterium | reverse complement strand
TAGTTGGAAGAAACAGCTGGAGTTGAGATAATCAACGAGCTACGACTAGCTTTGCGTTTAGATGATATAGAGTTTAATTTCTTATTCATATGATATAGTCGGCTGCTCCTTTAACACGGTTATGGTTTGTATATTAGCCATGTTAGCGCAAGCATAATTGAATGTCAAGCAATATCACGTCTAATCTGACAACATTTTGCGCCGGCGCTGTCTTGGCCGCTACTGTCCCTGCATTCAAAAATTAGGCGGCGTCCTGAATTGAATTTATCATATCAATCGCTCAGATGAAGTAGTTGAACGGCGCTTATCATATAGTGATATGACGGTAAAAAATCCGTTTGGCGATTTCCACTAGAACCAGATACACAACCACCAGCAATGTAATAGACAGCCACACCACCGCCGACAGATGCGTAAAACCAAATAGCGACGCTAGCCCCGACAGCATCACCGCCAAGGCCACTAAAAGCACACCGACGATCGACAGCACCAGCGGCCAACTCGGCTGCGACCGAAGAAACGGCATGTGACGCGTGCGGATTACGAACACAACCAACGTCTGTGTCATCAGTGATTCGATGAACCAGGCCGTCTGAAACTCGGGCGCCGACGCGTGAAAAATTAGCATCATAACCCCAAAAGTTGCGAAATCAAACAACGACGACAGAGGCCCAAATACCCACATGAATTTTTTAATGGCCGACAAATTCATCTTGTGCGGTCGCGTAATTTGATCCGCGTCCACATTGTCGCCAGGCAGTGCCATTTGTGACGTGTCATATAACAGATTATTAAACAAAATTTGCGACGCGCTCATCGGTAGAAACGGCAATAAAATACTAGCGCCGGCCATAGAAAACATGTTACCAAAATTCGACGACAGCGCCATCATCATATATTTCACCGTATTAGCAAAAGTTCGCCGGCCTTCAACTACACCGTCATACAAACTGGACAACGTTTTCTTCATCAAAATAATGTCCGCTGTGTCCTTTGCCACATCGACCGCGTTGTTAACCGAAATCCCAATATCGGCCGCCCGCAGACTCGGCGCGTCGTTGATGCCGTCGCCCATATAGCCAACCACATGACCGCGAAAACGTAACGCTTCGATGACCGCCAGCTTTTGCGATGGATTAACGCGCGCGAAAATCGTGGTGCCTTCCGCTACGCGCGCCAATTGCAGTCGATTCATTTTAGCAATTTGATCGCCGGTTAAGACGCCCTTGACGGTCAAATTCAACTCTTTCGCCACGTGCGCCGAAACCAGCGGATCGTCACCGGTAATCACTTTAACTTCGACACCGCTGTTACGCAACGCCGCCAGCGATTCCTCGGCACTTTCTTTCGGTGGATCAATAAATGCGATAAAACCAACAAACGTCATTTCGTCCTCGTCTTTTACCGAATATTTATAGGATTTTCGATTGCGTGATAACTCGCGCACGCGACCGCTTCTAGCATCAGCACGTGTCATATTGCGCACTGCCACCGCCAATACCCGAAAACCATCAGCACTCAAACTCTGGTACTCTTGCCTCAGTTGCGCCAGGTCAGCATCAGTTAAAACACGCCGTTCACGCACTTCCTGACGCGGATGATCGGCGAATTCCTGCGCATCCTCCAGTCGCGCGTAATATTTTGTGATGATTTTGAACATTTCATCAGGCGCGCCTTTAGCGATCAACAAGTCTGCATCATCGATTTTCGCCACCACCGATTCGCGCTTGCGTTCAAAATCGTAGGGAATTTCCTGAACTTTTTTATATTTGGCGGTGTTAAATTTATGATAATTTAATACCGCCAAATCGAGCGGCGATTCGTAAGCGGTCGAAAAACTACACGCCAAATAGGCATATTCCAAAATGATGTCGTCGATTGCACCGGAGAAATCCTCCGTGCGCGCTACTGTGATACGATTTTCGGTTAAGGTACCGGTTTTGTCGGTGCATAAAATATCCATCGAGCCAAAGTTCTGAATGGCCGACAGTTTTTTGACAATGACGCCCTTTTTGGCCATCTTGAGTGAACCTTTGGTTAAATTCAGCGTAATAATGAGTGGCAATAATTCCGGTGTCAATCCCACCGCCAACGCCACCGCAAACATGAATGAGTCCAGTGGCGAACGATGAAACAACACGTTTACAATCAACACAGCCAGCACCAAACCAAAGGTAATTTTGGCAATTAAACTTGAAAATCGTCGGATTTCCAAATCAAATTCGGTTAACGCGTTTTTATGGAGCGACGTTGCAATGTGGGCGAATTCGGTCGCAGCGCCGGTCGACACGACTTCCAACCAGCCCTCGCCACTGGTCACACTGGAACCCAAATAAACCAAATCGCCGACTTCTTTAGCGACCGGAAAACTCTCGCCGGTTAGCGACGATTCGTCAACCATTAAATCGGTCATTTTGCGAATTCGACCGTCCGCCGGGATTAGTGATCCGGCAGACAACTGCACGATGTCGCCTGGCACCAGGCGCGCCAATGATACGCTACGAATTTTACGATCGCGCAGCACTTTCGCCGAAACCGACACTGATTTTTGCAGCGCGGCAGCGGCTTTTTCACTGTGAAACGTACTTAAGAAATCTAGCGTTACCGACAAAAAAACTATGACTAAAATAATGGCCGCGCTCGCAACTTGATTAGTAAACATTGAAATAATGGCCGCTAAAACCAAAATCACGACCAATGGATTACGAAATCGTGCCAGATATGCTCGCACGCCGCTCAATTTGTGCTCGCTCACGATGACATTTTTGCCATAATGCGCTAAACGTCGCATGGCGCCACGCGACGTCAGACCAGTCGCGAGACTCGTGCCTTGCCCATCCTTTTGCATGCTTATGATTATAGCACGCACGCAGGCCTTCGGCTAAATAATGAATGGTGGAGCATGTCGGATTTGAACCGACGACTTCTTCCTTGCAAAGGAAGCACTCTGGCCAACTGAGTTAATGCCCCAAACTGCCACTTTATGACTGGTTCCAGTATACCAGAATCATCGTAGACTA
>JBAQVB010000052.1:0-38219 GCA_049297855.1 Candidatus Nanoperiomorbaceae bacterium | reverse complement strand
ACATATATGCAAATACTAGTTGTGCCACGGATGGCAGCAAAAACTTAGTTACGAATGTTACGGGATCTTATGCTGTGGTGACGATATTGTCTAGTAAGACTTTCTATTGCGCAAATGCTAGCTAAATATTGATGACGCTAAATTTTATGACGTTGATTTTGTTTTAGACGCTTCATGCGTGGTCAACTACTTTGTTATTGAGTTAATTAACAAATATAAGATAGACGTTCATGCTATTGTTATATTTCCACAACAACGGCGGTTATGTCATCCGGTTTTGCTCGTGCGTTAATCTTCCGCGGTTCCCGCGATGTTTCGTGAGCGCGCGATGCCAGTTTATTGGCCGCGCACTCGCTAGGTGCATTAACGATTGTCGTTTTGATTTGTTCATCCGTTAAATTATCATGCACGCCATCAGTAGATAAAATGATGCGATCACCTAGTTTTAATTCTAAGGCGACAATCTGTGGGGCGAATGGATGGCGATTATCAGACTCCTTAAAAAACCCTAACGCGTTGTATACAAGATTTCTCAACCTAAACTCAGAAGCCTCTGGCGCACCCTTAACGAGAAGCGAATGAATCGTAACCCCGTCCGTGTTAGAGAGACGTTTTTGGGTATCCGCTAGAGCTTGCTCATTACAGCCTGGCGTGTAGTTGTCGATAGTTAAGGGCGTTAACTGGCCATCTCTTAATATATAGGCTCGACTATCGCCGGCATTCGCTACGGTTGCGTATTTTTTACCATCGGTACCGTCGTGTATCTTGACGGCCGTAGCTGTCGTTTCACCAACTAGTAAATCATCTTCTGCTTGCCGTGGTTCCTCTTGTACTTTTAATAGATCCGTATTCGCCTTAATAAACGCCAACCTCATTTGCTTCGCAACTGCTTCAGGATTGACGTTATCGTTGGGGATTTTCGCCATTTCGCGCGCAATGACTTTGCATGCTCTTCGTGACGCGACGTCGCCACCGGGATCTCCACCAACGCCGTCTAAAACCGCGAATATTTGATTTGCAGTATCGACTAACGCCGTATCTTGGTTTGGCTTGTTTTTATCCTTACCGATAGACTCTACCGACGTGACGAAGTGATTTGGGGTTCCATCGGTCTCATTGGAATCTGCTACCATTACATTTGGTTTTCCCATGGTATCCGCAGGGATGCTCGTTTTCGGTTCAGTGGTTGTATAATTTTGGTTGGGAAACCTAAACCAGGTGCCGTTCAGTGAGTTGAAATCTCCAACCGTTATGTTTTCGCCATCCTCGGAAAGACCTATCCATGCATGTATGCGTGACACCTCTGAATCATTTAAAGCATCGCCAAATCTACGTGGATGTGATCGCCCCAATGGCACCTCTTCTTCGGGTCGAAGGGTCTGAGACGCCTTGTTATTTTGTTTATCGTCTGCGATAATTGCAACTTGCCGTTGCTTAAGCTCTACAACCTGTATAACCGCTGATTCGCCCAATCCGAACCTAACGAGTATGGGCAGTTGGTCCCTATTAAACGTGGCTTCGCCATCTATCCATGTCCAATCGCCGTCAGTATCTTTATCTTGTCCGTTCAAATTGTCCTTACTCATAATGTTTATATATTGTATCATGTATACTGTAAAAAGTCAAACAAGGCACAGCGTCTTGACGCCCGCATCCATCATAATCCTCAGACAACAATTATCGCGTGTTATAATGTATCTTATATGAGTTCCGGTAATCCGTCCGCGCGGGGAAGTTTTGGTGCCAACATCGTGGTGATCGGTGGCGGTACTGGTAGTTTTGTAGTTTTATCAGGTTTGCGCAATTACGTCCATGATTTGACGGCGCTGGTGTCAATGGCGGACGACGGTGGCTCGACCGGCCAGCTGCGCGACGAATATGGCGCGTTGCCGCCGGGCGACGTTCGACAATGTTTGGTGGCGTTGTCGCACAGTCCAAAAATTCGCGATTTGTTCAATTTTCGCTTTAGTGGCGGATCGTTTGCCGGACACAGTTTTGGCAATTTATTTTTGACGGCTATCGAACAAATGTCAGGGGATTTCGCGAAGGGAATTAAACTAGCCGAAGAGATTTTAAGTGTTGACGGCCACGTGATGCCGATTACGTTGGATCAAGTGACGATCAATTTGGATCACGGCGCCAAAAAAGTTTTGCGGCACGAACGCGAAATTGATGGCGTGGAATTCCATAAATTGCATCCCAAATTGTGGCTAACTAACGAATGTGGATCGCGGCATATCAAGCCGAACGCGGAGGCGCTGACGGCAATTCGCGACGCTGATCTGGTCGTGATCGCGCCGGGCGACCTCTATAAATCGATTGGGCCAGCGTTGGTAGTGCCGGGCGTAGGCGCGGCATTGGCCAAAACTAAGGCGCTCAAGATTTATGTCGCGAACCTGGTTAACAAACCGGGGCAAGAAACGGATTTTTCAGTGGCGGATTATTGCGACGAAATTGAGCGTCTGGCCGGCTCGCCGTTTTTGGATTACGTGATCTATAACGTGCATCAGCCGTCAAAAAAATTACTGGAACATTACGCCAAGCAGGGCGAATTGCCGGTGCAAATCGATTCGGAAAAATTAAAAAACGGACACTATTTCGCAAAGGGCGCTGAGCTTTTGGCTGGCCAGATTTGGCATGGTGGCACCAAAAGTGACCCGATCGCTGCTCAGCGCACCTTAATTCGACACGATCCGGACGCTGTGGCGCGCGCGATTATGAAAATTTATTTCGCATAAAGTCGATTACTTCAGTGGTGGTCAAGTGGGTTGTGGAAAGCCTGTGGAAAACGTTTATAGTAATTTTAGCTACATTTTGCTCGTGTTAACAGATGATAGATTGACTTTTCCACAGGTTGTTGTTGAAAAGTTGTGACAAAGTGGGTAGAAAATGGCCAAAAACCCTTGCAAGTGGGTAAAGGTGGGTAGTATAATGTTGGCAACTTGGAACATAAAAAACCAAGAGTAAACAATAATAACAGTTAAGATATGGCGAAAATCGATTACTTTGAGCGCAAGCTCGACGATAAACGACGACTGACGGTTCCGGCGGAACTGCGGGCGGAGTTTAGCGACGGCGTGGTGATCACGCGCGGTTTCGGCGAATATCTCCACCTTTATCCGAAAAATATTTGGGACGAAGATATGGAGACGGCGCTGGAGGGCGACATTTTGAGTGAATCGGTGGCTGACTTGAACGAAAAGTTTCGCATAGGTAAAACCGAAACGGAATTGGACGATAAACAGGGACGCATCGGTTTATCGACGGAACAGCTGGCGTTCGCTAAACTGGGTGCCGGTTCGGAAATCGTAGCTGTGCGCGTCGGCAAATATTGGCGGTTGCGTAAAAAATAATTAGTTCGTTGCACTTTAAAAAATTTAACAACAAATATGATCCAAAACGGGGAAATCCGCGGCGGGTCAAGTAATTTTGCGATAAACGCAAAAGAACGTTAAAAAATACAGGGGTCAAAATTTGGCGACCGGCCGGAAGTCGGATCGCCGGAAACAAGAGGATCACGTGAACATAGGGATTTTGGCAAACATTTTTGCGCCGTAAAACGCGGAAAAATTGAGCGAAAATTCCAACTCCACCTCACACATAAGTCTCTCATGTGGCTGAAAATTCGTATTTACGCGAAATTTTGGACGCAACTTATAAAAACTCGAGAGAGTATAAACCAAAAAACAAACAGATATAACACCAATATCGATCGCCAAAGTTTGACCTCCGTAACAAAAAAGGATATGAAAATCACACCACAACAACTCCATATTCCTGTGCTGCTCGACGATGTCGTGCGGTTGCTCGCGCCGAAAAAAGGCGAAACTTATCTGGATTTGACGGCCGGTTACGGCGGTCACGCATCAGAGGTCATTTCGCGTATCGGTGACGAAAAATTCGCGACGTTGGTTGACCGGGATGCTTTTGCAATCTCTAAATTACAAGAGAAATTTCCGGCAGCGCGGATCATTCACGACGATTTCGCGAATTGCGTGAAAACGACGGATGAACATTTTGATATGATTTTGTTGGATCTGGGCGTTAGCTCGGTTCAGTTTGATTTCGGCGAACGCGGTTTTTCATTTCGTACCGATGCACCGCTAGATATGCGGATGGATGTCGACCAGACATTAACAGCTGCCAAAATTTTGGCGTCGTATTCCGAAAAGGATTTAGTTCGTATTTTCACCGAATACGGCGAAGAGAAGGGCGGAATCTCGCGGCGATTAGCGCACGAAATTGTATTAACGCGTCGAAAACAACCGATTCAAACGACTGGACAACTAGCCAATCTGGTGATTCAAATCGTTGGTCATAGCGACGGTGGTCGGTGGCACAAAACCCATCCGGCGACCAAGATTTTTCAAGCTCTGCGCATTGCAGTGAATGATGAATTGGGCCAGCTATCGCGCGCGCTAGAAGGCGTTTCGCGCATTCTGAATCCCGATGGGCGATTGGCTATCATCACGTTTCAGTCGCTCGAGGATCGCCTGGTCAAACATTTCCTGCGCGATCATGACGCCGGTCGTGACCTAGAGCAAGATTTTCGTATTTTAACTAAGAAGCCCATTGAGGGCAAACTGAACGATGTTAACAATCCGCGTGCACGTAGCGCCAAGCTTCGCGCCGCATTTAAAATAAAATAAACAGAAAGGAGAGAGAAATGGCAATTAAAGTCAAAAATCTGTCCCGCGCCAAAAAAATCGCAGTGCGACATGCGTAATTAGGCCGGTAAAACTCGCGCGGCGCGGCTAAAAACCGCGCGCGCGAAACCGTGAAATTCGGCTAAAAACAAACACTTAAAACAAAATTTTTCGCTAAAACCCGTCAAACAGGTTAGTTAAGTTGGCTGACGAATTCTAGCGAAAAAACTCAAACATCAAACAGTTAACAAAGGAAAATCAATAATGGTCAGAGAAAGAAATCAATTTGTATCAACGCGAAATCGAAATTTAGTGGCCGCCGGTGCGGGCAACTTGTCGGGGTTTGGCCTCAATCAAAACTTGACCAAGTTTCGCTCAAGGCGGACGATGGGACCGATCACCAATACGGTGTTGATTATTCTGTTAGTGATGTTGATGGGGTTGATGTATCTGACGCAGCTGACCAAAACCGGTTCGTTTTCCTACCAGTTGAATTCGACTGAGCAGCAAAAAACATCCTTGACGGCGCAACAGGAAAATTTAAAAGTAGAAAACGCGCGCCTGCAGTCATTGGCGGCGGTGAGCAACTCGACGGTGGCGGCGCAAATGACGACGCCGGCCTCGACGACGAGCGCGCAATAAGGGCGAGCCGCGACTTCCACTAATATGCTATAATTATAAGCGTAATGCAGTCCAATAATTCGCGCTCAAAACGTTTGTCGCGCAGTCAAATTCTGACGTTTTTGCTGTTTGCGGCGCTGGCGGTTTTCGTGATACGGTTAGCGCAGTTGCAATTGGTGCAGGGCAAATATTATGCCCAAAAAGCCACTCAAATGCAGACTAGTCGCGAAACGATTAATCCGGTGCGCGGTGAAATTTTCGTGCGCGACGCCGACGGCGAGCTGGCGCCACTGGTGCTTAATCAAACGGTTTACACATTGTTCGCCGACCCGTCACAAACTTCGGCCGGCGACGCTGATAAGATTAAAAATTTGGTCGTTAGTACGTTGTCGAGCGATAATTCCGCTCAGATTTTGACCAGCAATTTTGCCAAAATGAGCGATCGTAGTTTGCAATATCTGGTGCTGGCGCGCAACGTGTCCTACGACGAGGCGCAAACTATTCAACAGGCTAAATTCGCCGAACTCGGGCTGCAATCTACTAGTCGCCGTGTTTATCCAGAGGGCAGTTTGGCGTCTCAAGTACTCGGTTATGTTAATAATGCAGGGAAGGGGCAATATGGTGTCGAGCAGGATCTGAACGCGCAACTGGCTGGCAAACCCGGCCTATTGCAATCGGTCATGAGCGCCAACCAGGTGCCGCTGACCATTGACAATAACAGTAACATCAGCCAGCCGGCGGTTAACGGCACGAATTACGTCCTAACAATCGATCGTAACATTCAGTATCAGGTGGAGCACGATCTGCAAAATGGCCTCAAAAACGCGTCGGCCACTTCTGGATCAGTTATGGTGATGGATCCGGCGAACGGCCACGTGTTGGCGATGGCTAGCGAACCGTCGTATGATCCGGGCGATCTCAATTCGGTTGCGATCAACAAAAGCCTAGAGGTTAGCACCGCCGAGGCTTTGCCAGTGACGAGCGCTTACGAGCCGGGATCGATCATGAAATTTTTTACCATCGCGGCCGGTGTCAATAACGGTAACATCGCGGCCGATTCGGTTTTCAATAACACCAATTGCGTGCAGGTTGACGATGCGAAGATCTGTAACGTTGACAAAGTGCCGGGCCGGCAAAACATGATGCAAATACTTGGCTATTCGCTGAACGTTGGCGCGGTTTGGGTGTTGGGCCAGATGTCCGGCGCGCCGGCTGGCACTAACGGAATTATCAATTTGCAGGGTCGCACCGCGTTGTATAATTATTTGACCAAAAATTATCGTTTTGCCGATCGTACGGGTCTTCAAATCGCTGGTGAATCTAACTCGACGATTCATCCGCCGGACATGGTGAACGGACCGAACGTAACTTATGCCAACATGACATTTGGCCAGGGTATGCAGTTGACGATGGCGCAAGTTTTGAGTGCATTTTCAGCAGTGGTGAACGGTGGCACCTATTATCAGCCAAGCGTCATTTTAGGAACGACTGATAGTGGCGCAGATTCGTTAAAAGCGCAGCCAACTAAAGTTGTGGCAACCAATGTGGTAAATCCGGCAACTTCCGCCGCGATGGTCGGCATGTTGCGCGACGCGCGTTATAAATATGCGGCCGGTGCGGCGTCCAGCGACAACGGCTATTATGTCGGTGGTAAAACTGGTACGGCACAGAAAATTGATCCAAACACTGGCAAATATTCCGACACGTTGACAACCGGATCGTACATCGGTTTTGGCGCGCAAAAAAACGCTAGCGGGCAGGAAATTCCGAAATACGTTATACTGGTGCGGGTGGACGACAGCAAAACCAGCGCCGGACAATTTTCGGGTGCCGCCGCCGCCGAGCCAATTTTTAACGCTTTATCAAACTTTATGATTCAATACGAAGGGGTGAGCAAATAATCCCACGAAAGGAGCAGCTATGATCGCACAATTTCAACCATTAAACCCATTATCATTGTTCGGCGCCGAACCGGTGGTCAACGTGTCAACCGTTATCCACCAAGCAACTTTAAATCATTTGGCGACACCGTTGGGACGAACTTTTTTGATCGGATTATTGGCGTTGGTGGTGGCGACGATTTTGACGCCGATTTACACTTACTTTGCTTACAAGTATCATTTTTGGAAACGAGAAAAAACAGTGGCGCTCGACGGTAAGAAATTGACCGTCATGAACAAATTACACGCCAACAAAATCAAACGTCATTTGCCGACCATGGCCGGGATGATTTTTGTGATTACAGTGGCCGGGGTAACGCTCGCGACGAATTTGTCGCGCGGACAAACTTGGTTGCCACTGGCGGCGCTACTGGTTGGTGGATTGGTTGGACTGATTGACGATGTCATTAATTTGCGTGGTCATTCGGCGGTAGCGGGTTTGCGCGCGCCGGTCAAATTCGCCATGATTACAATTGCGGCGTTGGTGCTCGGGTGGTTTTTTTGGGCGCGACTCGGATGGACGACATTACACATTCCGTTTGTCGGTGATTGGAATATTGGTATTTGGATGATTTTGTTATTCGCGTTGGCAGTAGTGGCGACCGGCAATGCGGTGAATTTGAGTGACGGGCTGGATGGATTGGCCGGCGGGCTGGCACTATTTGCTTTTGCTAGTTTTGCGGCGATTGCGTTTTTGCAAGGGCAGTTCGGTGTGGCGATTTTTTGCATTACGGTGATTGGGGCGTTGGTTAGTTATCTGTGGTTCAACATTTTTCCGGCGCGCTTTATGATGGGCGACGTCGGCAGTTTTGCGCTCGGGTGTGCATTGGCGGTGGTGGCGATGATGACAGATTCATTGTTTTTATTACCAATTATCGGCGCCGTTTTCGTGGTTGACACCGGCAGCGCCGTTATCCAAATCATTTACAAAAAAATCACGCACGGTAAAAAAATTTGGTTATCAACCCCAATTCACCATCATTTTGAGGCTATCGGTTGGCCGGAAACTAAGGTAACGATGCGTTTTTGGCTGCTGGGTGCGGTGGCGGGCATCGTCGGTCTGGTGCTGGCACTACTGGGGGGAACCATTAAATGAGTTGGTTCGCGCGTAAGTCGGATGATATTCAGCGTAATTATGCAACTGGCGCCAATCGTGGCGCTTACAACGCGCGAATCCGTCAAAACCACGTTGATTTTGGCGAGAATTCTAATAATGCCGGCCTGTCGCGACGCGCCAAATTGGCCGCTAGCGAAGTTAAATCAGCCTTACTCGATAAATCCGGCGAATTAAAGTTGGGCCGCAAGCATCGCCCAGACTACGTGATATTGATATTGATTTTGACGCTAGCCGTTATTGGCTTGGTGGTATTATTCTCAATTGCGCCAGCATTAAATAGTGGCAATAATGGCGCTACGACTGGTTTCATGGCGCGGCAAATTGCTCTAATCACGCTGGGCATCATTATTTTTTTTGTTGTTTCGCGCGTGCCGCTCGACTTTTGGCGCAAATATAGTAGCCGACTTTTCCTGGGCGCGCTCATTTTGTGTGTGGCGGTGGCGATTCCGCATTTTCCGCTAGCAATCAACGCTAATGGTGCGCAGCGTTGGTTTAATCTAGGCGCGATCGGTACTTTTCAGCCGGCCGAATTCCTCAAGTTTGGGATGTTGTTATTTGCCAGCAGTTTTCTGGCGGTGCGGTCGGCGCAAAACCGCCTCAATTCGTGGCGCGAGTTGTTGCCGTTTTTTGCGCTGTTTGCCGCGGCGCTATTCACGGTGGCGATTTTGCAAAAAGATATGGGTACAGCGCTAGCTATGTTTGCTATCGTTCTAGTGCAATTGATTATTTCCGGTTTACCCGGTCGAAAGATCGCATTAGTCTTAGCGGTATCGGCGATTGCGGGCGTGCTAGCGATCACCATGTTTTCGCATCGCACAGCGCGCATCACCACTTTTTTGGGTGGCGGTTCGTCAACTTCGAATTATCAAATTAATCAATCGTTGATCGCAATCGGTTCGGGCGGATTATTCGGGCGCGGGCTTGGTCAGTCGGTGCAAGCTTTTGGCTGGCTACCAGAGCAATCAACCGACTCTATCTTTGCGATTTTGGGCGAGACGCTCGGTTGGATCGGTTTGGTGGTGGTGATCGGGCTGTTCGGTATTTTGTTAAAACGCATTATCGCAAAAGTTGATTATACCGAAAATTTGTTTTTGCGCCTGATTTTGGCCGGTGTCTTTGGTTGGCTGGCGGCGCACGTTATGCTAAATATCGGTGCTATGACCAGCTTGATTCCGTTGACAGGTGTGACGCTACCATTAATTTCATTCGGTGGTACCAGTATGGTTTTTATCATGGCGGCGCTCGGTTTGGTTTTTGCGATTTCCGGCTATACGATGCATCGTAAAATTGAGCGCGAGCCGAATAATGTTAAGGTGGCCGTATCGCGTCACCTTGGAGCACGCTTATGAAAATTTTATTGGTTGGCGGTGGTTCGGGCGGCCACGTTACGCCGATCATCGCGATCGCGAAGAAGCTCTATCAGTGCGATTCGCATAATGAAATTATCATTTGGACCGACAAAAAGTTTTTGGCGCAAACGCTGTCTTTGGCGCACAGCGAGCTGCCGTCTCGCGTTAAAATTGAGTGCATTTCGTCCGGCAAACTGCGCCGTTACGCCAATCTAAATTTTTGGTATAAATATTTTTCCTGGTATCATTTGACGCACACGCATTTGCCAAATTTGATCGACACGAAGCGCGTCATTAGCGGTTTTGTGCAGAGCTGGATTAAGCTACGCCACCTCCAGCCGGACGTGATTTTTTGCAAGGGCGGTTACGTTTGTTTGCCGGTCGGTCTGGCGGCACACGGGCTCCATCTGCCGATGGTGATTCACGATTCCGACACTGTGCCGGGACTTAGCAACCGCGTACTAGCGCGTTTTGCCAATGCAATTGCTACCGGCAGTCCGATTGAAAACTATCCGAATTATCCGCGTAAAATTACGAAATTCGTTGGTATTCCAGTGCGTGCCGAGTTCAAAAAGTTGGATGATCGCTCACGACGGGATGTTAAAAAATCGATCGGCCTCGACCCGCAGAAAAAGCTGATTTTTGTAGCTGGTGGCGGTGGTGGTGCGACGATTTTTTCAACGATTTTTCGCAAAATTGCACCGAAATTGATTGCCGATTTTAATGTTCAAATTTTTTTGTTAGCCGGGAAGGGAAGCGGCTTTGACGTAGGGTCGGATTTAAAGCGTGATTTTATCGTCAAAGATTTTATCACTACCGAATATCCGGATTTATTGAACGCTTGTGATATTTTCGTAACGCGCGCCGGCGCAACGTCGCTGGCCGAAGCGGCGGTGTCGGCCACGACGACAATTATCATACCGAGCCCGTATCTCGCAGGTGATCACCAAACTAAAAACGCCGCCATTTTCGCTAAAGCTGGCGCTGCCATTGATCTCCGTCAAAACGTGACTGAGGACCATTTTGACGAACGGTTGTCGCAAGAGTTATTCGATAACATTGCGAAATTGTTGCGTCCGGATGGTTTGCGCCGTCGAGTTCAATTGGGTGAAAATTTAGCCAAGTTTGCCAAAAAAGACGCGCTAGACGCGATCGTAGACATGATCACGCAGGAAGGACGACGGCGTGAAACGTTGCGTCAGCATTACGTTGCGGCCGCGACCAAAATAGCTGATAATTCCGTGGCGCGAAAGGATCGAAAATGAGTGTTTTGGGCGGCGGTCGGCGTCGCTCTCGTCGATCGGATCGACACAAGAACGTTACTTGGAACAATTTTAATCGTAATTTAACGTCTTGGCGATCGGATAAGTCGTCCGCGACTGAACCCGACGAACCGTCACATCGTCCCACTACAACTGCTGATTTGCCGACAACGGACGACGTAGTTTTTCGACGTAACGCAACCTTATCGACTATGCAGCATGAACATCGCGCGAAGTTGGAACGTCAACGTGTGCGAACGGGCAACTTGCATCGGCGACAGCTTAAAATAATCGCCGGATCAATTTTGATTATAGTGGCGCTGACCGTTGCACTGGTTTCGCAGTTTGCAACCGGCTTTACCGTGACTAGCGCCGATAATACACCTCTGTCGAGTGCTGACGTGGTGCGTTATTCGAACCTGGTAACGCAATATTTGGGCAGCAATCCTTTGGAGCGATTTAGCTTTAGTCGACGTCAAAACGCCTTGACGCAGTTTGTACAAACGCGCGCGCCGGAAGTGTCGAATGTACAGTTGCAGCCGGCGGGCTTTGGTGGCGGTAATTTGCGGTTGACGTTTCGCCGTCCAGTCGCCATGTGGGCCAGCGATGGCGTAACGAATTTTGTTGACAGCGGTGGTGCGGTGTTTACTAAAAATTATTTTGCCAGCCCAAGCGTGACGATCACCGACGACAGTGGTGTGGCGCCGGCCAACGGCCAGGCGACCAGTGGCGGTTTTTTGAGTTTTGTTGGTCAAATTGAGTCCAGCTTAGCGACCAATGGCTTGATGATGCAACGGGTGGTTATTCCGCGTGGCGCTATTCGCTATGTGGACATCTATTTACAGGGGCGAAATTATCCGTTTATGGCCCAAATCGATCGTGATCCGACAGCGCAAGCGGCGGATATAGTGGCTAGCGTACATTATTTAGATGCCAACAAAATCACGCCACAATACGCCGATGTCCGCGTGGCCGGTAAAATGTATTGGAAATAATAATTATTAAATTAGGTGGGTGGTCGGCATTGTTTTTGACGCCTTGAGTTGGCGGGACAGAGAAGAGAGAATAGGGAATTTTTATATAAAATAATATTTTTGATAAAAGTCAAACAAGTGATTGACGATTGATCTTGACGACAGGTGAGAATATTATAAAATAATGTTTTTATAATTTTGTCAAAAGGATAAAAACATTGTAGTGCTGTGGAAAACTTTGCTGATTAGAGAGATTCAAGAATTAGTCAGAGACAAGACCTGTTTGCGTTGTGAGTTCGCGCTAGTTTTGTTGTGAATATTTTAAATTTTGTCTAGAAGTGATGCACATCTGAAATAAACTGCCCCGAGGTTTTATGCGGACCGGTTCAATATTTTGGTTTTGGCGATCAATTGATCGAACCGCCAGTGATTGTTGATTTGACGTCATTTCACCGTGACGTTGCCTTTAACGTCGTAAAAGATATATTGTGCGACATTATCTATGGCGGATAATAATAATTCCCCGCGTTGGCTGACGGCCTCCGTCTTGAGCTGGTCTTGGCGCGAGCTTTGCTATTATTTTTATAGAATTTATTTTCAGACATTTTTCTGCGCCTAATTGTCCTGTTGACTCTTAATGGCTTTTTGGACAACATTTTTGTTAACCTTTTTATGAGCTTCATATCATAACTGACATGGCTGGAGCCCATTTTGTATAGTGTTTGATGGTCGTTTAATGCTGTAACAGATTGAGACATTCACAGGCGTTGGTTTTATCTTAAAATTACTATCTCATGAAATGTATAGAGAAAGAGCTAATCATCTTTTGCTAAAAAACTTAATGTCGTAAAATATTGTTATGGTATAAAACTCTTTAATCCTGCCCTGAACGGGGAGCTGATTTTCATTCGTAGGTTTACGTGGCTCGCCGTTTGATATATGATAGTAATAGCACGAAAATCTTCACGGTTGTAGCCAAGATCGTGGTAGTTGTTATTAATTTTAAGAAGGAATCCGCAAACATGAAATCAACAAAAATGCCATCTCCAGACGCCGATCAGAAACCTCAAACCCGATCAGCTTTGGCGGTCGATGACGCGTCGTCAATGTCGCACCATGACGCGATGATGATGCATGATGATACAGAGATGGCGATGTCTGATGCAGGCCACGGTTCAATGGACTCAATGGCGCGACCTTTGCGTCGGCGGTTGATTATGACGTTGATTTTACTTGCTCCACTGTTTTTATTGGCGCCGTTGATGGGGCTGTCGGCCATCTTGAAATTACCTAATTATTATGCGACACCGCTCGTGATGGCGATTGGTTCGGTGATTTTTTTCTATGGCGGATGGCCGTTTTTAAAAGGCGGTCTAAAGGAGATACGGGCCAAGCGTCCGGCTATGATGTTACTGATTACGTTGGGAATTAGCGTGGCGTACGCATATTCGATGGCGACTGGCGTCAAAGGCTTGCTATTGCGTCATGGCACAACTAACATGGCGTTTTGGTTCGAGCTGGCGAGTTTGATAGCGATCATGTTGGCTGGGCATTTAATCGAGATGAACGCCGGCCACGCGGCAGGCGATGCTTTAACTTCCCTAGCCGAGTTGCTACCCAAAAAGGCGCACAAAATTAAAGACGGTGCCAAATTATTATCGCAAACCGATGACATCGAGTTAGCCTCGGTTAAATCAGGCGACGTGCTGTTAGTGCGCGATCACGAAAAAATTCCGGCCGACGGTCGGGTGTTGGACGAGAATAGTTTTGGACGCCAAGCCGGCTCGGAGGTTTTGGCGTTAGTTGACGAGTCGATGGTCACGGGCGAGAGCCGGCCGGTCGCCAAAACCGCTCAGGCTACAGTGTTTGCCGGGTCGCTTAACCAAAATCGGGCATTCAAAATGGTCGTCACCAACACCGGATCGAACGCTTATTTGGCGCAGATAGGTCGGTTAGTGGTTGCTGCGACAGCGCAGAAATCGCGCGCCGAAACATTGGCCGATCGTGTGGCAGGCTGGCTGTTTTGGTTCGCGCTATTTTTTGCAGCGTTCGCGTTCTCATATTGGAGCTTTTACGTGGGTGTGTCGGCGTCCTTTGCGGCGGCCGTGGCGACGCTGGTGGTAGCTTGCCCGCACGCGTTAGGGCTGGCGATTCCCCTAGTAGCGGCGCGACTGATGCGATTATCGGCACGGCGCGGACTTTTTGTCCAAAACCGCACCGCCCTCGAAAATGCGCCACGGCTGCGCTACGCCCTGCTCGACAAAACCGGCACCTTGACGGACGGACATTTTAGCGTGCGCGAAGTGGTGGACTTCCCTGTTGAAAAAAGCAAACGACGATCGGCGCATAAAAAATCGAAAATTTTGCCAATGATTGCCAGTTTGGAAAGCGGTTCAACTCATCCGCTGGGCGTGTCGATCGTTGATTTTTATAAAGCCGGTTTCATGAGCAAAAACGACAAAAACCCGAAAAAATTGTTTGTCGCCGAACAGAAGAAATTCGTCGCGAGCCACGTTGAGACGATGCCGGGCGTTGGCGTCAATGGCGTTATCGCCAAGGAAAAATATCTGGTAGTGTCGTTGGATTTCGTGCGCGAGCATAATTTAAAGTTGAAAAAAACTGACTTGGCGCGGGCGCAACAGCATTTAAATGACGGCTTGACCTTGTGTTTTTTGTTGCGCGAATCGAGCACCAAAACTAAGGCCAAAGCTAAAAAACGCGCGTCGCCGTCTAGCGATTATGAAGTATTAGGATTTGTGGCGTTGGGCGATCGAATCAAAGACGACGCGCGTCGCACCGTTCGGGAATTATTGGCGCGTGGCGTTAAATCAGTCATGGTGACAGGTGATAATATTGAATCTGCCCAAAAAGTAGCGCACAAATTGGGCATTCACACGGTGCGAGCGGGCCTCAGCCCGGCCGACAAAGCCAGCGTCGTGCGCAAATTTCAACGTAAAGGCAAAGTTCTGTTCGTCGGTGACGGTGTCAACGATGCGCCAGCTTTGGCTGCGGCCGATCTAAGCCTGGCGGTCGGCGCGGGTACGGCCGTGGCAATCGATAGCGCCGACGTCGTGTTGGCTAATTCACATCCATCGGACATTTTGAAACTGTTACGGTTGGCTGATGCTAGCAACCGCAAAATGAAGCAAAATTTGTGGTGGGGCGCCGGCTACAACTTGCTGGCTGTGCCGCTGGCGGCATTCGGTATTTTGAATCCGATTTTGGCGGGAATTTTTATGAGCGCTAGCACAATTATAGTGATGATCAACGCCAATTCATTGCACGATTCCAACTAGTGGTGAAAATCTGGGTGCGACCAATAGCGCGCGGATATTTCGGGCAGTTTGTCAAACAGTTCCGCACCAAAATGATCACGAATACGCAACGCGATCGATCGCGGACTGCGACTGAGCGCAGCAGAAAGTTGTTTTATGATGCGTTCAGCGGTTGCATCGTTTTGTGAAAAATCAGTGACGTTGAGCGCGTCGATCCGGTCGTCATCCACTTCCGACCAGCGCTTACTGGCGTTGGGATATTGATCGCGAATCTTCTCGAATTTGGATTTTTGGGAATTGGTTTTGGCGATTTGTTTAGCGGTGAGGCGTTCGCGTTTGGCTTTGTTTTTCAAGAGCGGCGCGTATTTTTGGTTGGCAGTTTGGGATTTTTGGCGAAAAATTTTATCGACTTTTAGCACTTCCGGATGGACGAAAAAAGCCTGACTGGACAATCCGGAAATCGATAATGCGTCCAGTCCGCGCACGCGCGACAAAGCGACGTAGCCCATGCCGGGCTCGAACACGTTTTTCAGGTTAATTCGCGCCGCGTCGAGCGTCATACCTTGACTCTTGTGAACCGTGATAGCGTAGGCGGCGCGCAGTGGAATTTGCGTCAGTGTGGCGAGGGTGCGTTCGCCGTCACGCATTTCCCAACTCATTGGTTGAACTGTGATTTTTTGTTGATTGTGGCGAAACTGAACGATAGGATCCAAGTCGTCTTTGCTGAAACCAACGATTGTGCCGGTTGAGCCGTTGGCGAAATTGCCGGCCGGATCATTCTTCAAAGTCATCACCAGCTCGCCGATTTTCAGTTCCAATTTTTCCTGCGCCAAAGCGGATTTTTTCAACTTTTCAATATTGGCAGCGGATCCAGTCGTGGTCATATTGTATTCGACGGCGTCGGCTTTGATGTCGTTGAGTTTCACATGGTTAATGCGGTCGACGTCGCGGTTGGTGGTGTAGAGTTCGGTGATCGCCTGCCCCGGTTGCCCCAGTGGTGCGTTGAGGCGCGCGGCGATTTTTTCAGCATCAGATCGTGTGATTTTATTCTCGCGAATTTTATTTAAAATGTCTAAAAATTCGTGATCGTTTTGGCGAAAGTTTTGTTTCAAATATAGGATATCCGGATCGAGTTCGTGCCAACTCTGAGCGTTATAAGCAAAACTAGTTTTCGGCGTTTTAGCGGTCGTGTTTGGTTGCGAAATATCGTGGCCAGCTTCGTCAAATTCTGGATCAATACCGTCAAAATTAGTGTCCGACTGGATGGATGATTGACGATTTCTGTCGCGTGATTTTACCGGTGGCAATTGAAAAAAATCGCCTGAAAAAATAATTTGTAGTCCACCAAATGGCTGGTCGTTGTCGCGCACGTGGCGCATAATTTCACTAATTAAATCGAGTTGAAAATCGTGTAACATCGAAATTTCGTCAATAATCAAAACGTCGGTTTTGCGAATTTGTTCAGTGCGCGTTTTGCCAAATTTAGTGAAAAAATTATCCGGTAATTCGTCCAGAATGCCTAATCCCGACCAACTATGAATCGTATTACCGTTAAGATGCGTTGCCGCGAGCCCAGTCGTTGCGGTGACGGCGACCTTCTTGCCGGAACGACGTGCGATGTCGATGAATTTGGACAATGTGAAAGTTTTCCCTGCCCCGGCCGCGCCCGTCAAAAACGCGGAATGACCTGACAATAAAATTTCTAGCGCTAAATCTTGAGTCATGATGATTTTGGTAGTCTGGTAATGAGTTATCTGAGCGCGTGATTCGAAACTAACTACGCGCCCAATCCCGTTATTTGCGTCCTTTTTTGCGGTTCTGACGCTGCTGTTTTTTCTTCTTGTTCGCGGTGTTTTTGGCGCGATTTTTATCAGCTTGCGATTTGGCCGGTTTAAATTCGTTATCGCGTTCGGTTGGCGCGCCAACTTCATTAACACCCTGTTCAACCGCTGAACTCGCCGCGCGCGTCAGGTCGCTGTCGTATTGATCATCCTCAGCTTGATGAGCGTTGATATCGTTTTGGCGCAAGTGGAAAATTACTTTGAGCACCTCGTCCTGCAAAGTTTGCTCGAGCGACTCAAACAGTTTTTGTGATTCGCTACGATATTCAACCAACGGATCACGTTGGCCGACGCTGCGCCATTGAATGCCCTCGCGCAAATTCTGCATATTTTCCAGATGCTGCATCCACAAGACATCCAAAACCTGCATGTAAATTTCGCGTTCGGCGCCACGAAGTAAATCCGGATCAATGCGTTGTTTTTGAACATTCAACAGATCACTAACCAGTCGGCGCGCCGCTAGCAGTCGCTTTTTGTCGGATTTCATTGTCGCAATTTTGGTGAATTGGTCGCGCAACGTCTGATTGTTGTCATGGTCAAAAATTTCCACGAAATCATCAAACACATCATCCGATACTTTGCGCAATCGCTTTGCGAAGATGGCGCCGATTTTGGCGTTAATTAGGCGCTCAATTTCTGGAGAAATGTCGTCGCCTTCCAAAATTTTGCGGCGCACCTGGTAAACAACTTTGCGGTGACGATTTATCACGTTATCGTATTGAACGACGTTTTTACGCGTGTCAAAGTTATAACCTTCGACGCGTTTTTGAGCTGCCTCCAGGGTTTTACTGACCGCTTTATTTTCAATCGGTTGGTCGTCCGCCACGCCGAGGCGATCCATCAACGCCGCAATGCGATCGCCCTGAAAAACGCGCATCAAATCGTCCTGAGTTGAGACATAAAACACCGTGTCGCCCGGGTCGCCCTGTCGGCCGCCGCGACCACGCAACTGGTTATCGATGCGGCGAGCTTCGTGGCGTTCGGAACCGAGGACGACCAAGCCACCCTTTTCAGCGACGCCTTTACCGAGCATAATATCCGTTCCGCGCCCGGCGATATTGGTGGCGAGCGTAATGGCGCCCGGTTGGCCAGCCTTAGCGATAATCTCGGCTTCCTTTTCGTTATTTTTAGCGTTCAAAGTTTCGTGCGGAATTTTGGCCGCAGTCAGAGCGCGATCAAGTTGCTCATTTTTGACCACGCTGGCTGAACCAATTAAAACTGGCCGTCCCTGCTCGTGCAAAGTTTGCACTTCCTTGGCGATGGCTTTGATTTTACCAGCTTCGGTTTTGAAAATTTTGTCGTTATGATCATGGCGTAAAACCGGCCGGTTGGTCGGAATTTGGATTACATCGAGGCCGTAAATTTGTTGAAACTCCTCCGCTTCGGTTAAGGCCGTGCCGGTCATACCGGACAATTTATCATAAAGCCGGAAATAATTCTGGAACGAAATCGTGGCCAAAGTTTGTGATTCTTCGCGCACCGGAACGTGTTCCTTAGCTTCGATTGCCTGGTGTAAACCCTCATTATAACGTCGTCCGTGCATTAGCCGGCCGGTGAACTCGTCGACGATAATCACTTCGTTGTCACGGCTGACGACGTAATCTTTGTCGCGGCGAAACAGCGTTTGCGCCTTGAGCGCCTGATCCATGTGATAGACCGCACGCACATGATCCGGCGAATATAAATTATCGATGCCGAGTAGTTTTTCAACTTTGTCGACGCCGCGTTCGGTTAAAACCACGCTTTTGCGTTTTTCGTCCAACTCGTAATCGCCGTCGTTTTCAACTTCATCATCTGGATCGAGATACTTGCCGGTCAACGGATTTTTCAGACCTTTGTTAACGGTGTTTTGATCAACGGTTGGCGCCTTTAATTGCGCCGCGATTGCCGCATATTTAATATAGAGATCAGGATTTTCAGCGGCTGGCGCGGAGATAATTAGTGGCGTGCGAGCTTCGTCAATTAAAATCGAATCGACCTCATCGACGATCGCAAAATTAAGTTCGCGCTGGCGCAATAATTTCGGATCGTTGACCATGTTGTCACGCAAATAATCAAACCCGAATTCGTTGTTGGTGCCGTAGGTGATGTCGGCCGCGTAGGCCTCTTTGCGCGACACTGGTTTTAGATGCTCCATTCGCTTATCGAAATGGGTCTCGTTAGTGAAATCTGGATCGTAAATAAAACTTTGTTCATTAATAATAACACCGGTGGACATACCGAGGGCGTAATAGAGTTTTCCCATCCAGCCGCCGTGCAGTTGCGCCAAATAATCGTTGACCGTCACCATGTGGACGCCACGACCGGTCAGTGCGTTTAGGAAAACTGGCAATGTCGCCACTAAAGTTTTGCCCTCGCCAGTTTTCATTTCGGCGACGTTACCTTCGTGCAACGCGATGCCGCCCATCAGCTGAACGTCGAAATGACGCTGACCGAGCACGCGAGTCGCCGTTTCGCGCGCCAAAGCAAACGCATCGGGCAAAATTTCGTCGAGTGCTTTGTCGCGTTTTTGGGCCGTATGGCGGGCGCGAATCGCGTCGATGGCGTTAGCGTCCTCGATTGCGCCGGTGCCGGCTTTGGCGTATTTCTCGCGGATTTCGTCAGAATTTTTATTGACGGCCGCAGGTTTATTTGTGATTTTGCTCGATTTCGCGTTTGGCGTCGTTTTTTTGTCCGACTTTTCGATCTTAACTAAACGCTGTTTTAAAATTTCGGTTTGCCGTGCTAGCGTTTCGTCGTTCATTTTGGCGTATTTTGGCGCCAAAGCGTTAATTTCGTCGACCTTCTTTTGTAACTGATGCAGAATGCGTTTTTGCGGATCGCCAAAAACTTTGCTCAGAATACGTGTTTTATTATCAGTCGGCGTGGTCGACGTCATAATGTCGGATTTTACTCGTTTATCAGCCATGATTAACTTTCCCTCTCTCTTAAACTTTATTCCATTATAACATATCACGCCAGCGCGCGTAACTGTGAAGCCTTATCGCCAGAATGAAAAGATGATATAATTGATTTAACGATGAGGAAAAAGAGAATCGATCTTTTGACACCGGAAGATTATATTAAAACGGCGACCAAATTGATTAGCCGAGCCAAAAAGCGTGTGATTTTAATCGGTTTATTGATGTATCGCGACAAAGTTACGAACGATTTCGTCGATGCTTTAGTTGCCGCCGCCGAGCGCGAAGTCGAGGTTCACGTGGCGGCCGATTTTGCTAGCTTTTCGATGGCGGTACGGCGCGGTTCGGTTGTTCGTTCAACGGTGCGCCAAATGCGTGACGGCACGAAGTTGTCACGCGAATTTCGAGCGGCTGGTGCCAAGTTTCGTTGGCTGGGGCGCAACTACGGTACGTTGTTTTCGGCGCGGACACACAGTAAATGGTTGGTGGTCGACGACGTGGTGTTTATTTTTGGTGGCGTTAACACTGACGATGAGTCAATTGCGCGAAATAATGATTATATGTTTCGGATTGATGACGCATCGTTAGCGGATTTAATAACGCGTGAACATTGTGATATTGAACGAGCTGATCGCACCAAGCGCCTAACGCGTAATCACAGCGAGCCGTCCGCGGTGGGCACGGTATTGTTTGACTGTGGCCACCCTTTATGGTCAATTATCTATAACAACGCTGTGACGTTAGCTAAAAATCCAGACGTCGCGTCGATGTTATTCGTTAGCCAATATTCGCCAACTGGCCCTCTGGCGCGCGTTATACGCCAACGCACAAAATTGAATAAAGATTTTGCTCACGTTTATTTTAATCCACTCTATAAAGTTGATTCACCGAGCAATCGCTTTATGTTGTTGCTCGGGCGCAATGATCTGCGTGAACATAATCTCTACGTGCGCAATCAATATCTGCACGCTAAATTTATCATTTTTACTTTTCGGGACGGACACAAAGTTGCGATTACCGGGTCGCATAATTTCGTCGCGGCTAGTTCTCGCATTGGCACACGTGAGGTCGCTTTATTGACCGACAACGCGCGCATAATCTCATTACTCGAAGACTTCTTCGCGAAGCACGTGCAACCATCTTAATGTTCCCCAACAAAAAAACCGCCGGACCTTTTATGAGACGACGATTTTAGAAGTGATGAAATTATTTATTTGTCCAGCGTTTTTGCGCCAATTTGATCAGTCGTTTAGCTTCGTCGATGTCCGCAAATTCTACAACTTTAGTATCGCCGGTTTTTTTCAAATCCTTGTAGTGATTGAAGTGGAATTCAATTTGCTCGATGGTGCGCTTCGGCACGTCCGCCAAAGTTTTAATCGCGTCGCCGGTTTCGCGGTCGTCGGCCGGTACGACGATAACTTTATCATCGACTTCCCCGCCATCGATGAATCTCATGACACCGATCACGCGAGCTTCGAGGTAAACGCCAGTCGGCAATTTATCGCCCAAAATCAGCGCGTCCAATTCGTCGCCATCCTCATCCAAAGTTCGTGGAATAAAACCGTAATTGGTTGGTTTTGCAAAAATTTTCGGATCCACGCGGTCGATCATCATGACCTTTTTGTTGCGTTTCCACTCGATTTTGTTGTTGGATCCTTTCGGGATCTCGACTACCACGTTAATCACGCCGCCATCGACATCACCCGCGTCCAAAACTTCATTCCAATCTGCCACTACTTGCTCCTTTCTGTTAGACTATATTCGATATTATAGCACAAATTATTTAACCGATACTATTTGGACGATGAATTTCAGCGGTCCGGTCGGCGCGCCGTTTTGGCCACCTTGCGAACCGTAGGCCAGATCGGTCGGGATGCTGAGTAGATAAACCCCGCCAACGTTTTTGCCGGTTAGGCCTTGTGTCCAACCAGGAATGACCTGGTTCAGCGGAAATGACGCGCTGGCTGACGATCCATTTTTGGTCGTGGAGTCGAAAATTTTGCCGTCGGCCGTCCAGCCGGTGTAATTGGCGGAAATCGTGTCGCTCGATTTCAGCGCCGCGCCCTTGCCTTCTTTTAGTGTTTGAACCTGTAAGCTGGTGATCGATTTCGCGTCAAAGGCGCTAACTTGGCTGTCGTAGCCGGCGAGTGGTTTCATGGTTTTTTGCTCCTCGGCTTGCTGTTGCAATAATTGTCGTTGCTGTTCCTGCTGTTGTTTTTGATCCTGTTGCTGTTGAATCGTGGCTGGATCTAGATTCTTGTTTGTGCTCTGGGCGGCGCTAGTTATAAAGCCGATGATCGTGCCACCAACCAGCACAACGCCGACGACTAAAATGCTAACGCGTTGCCACAGCGGCGTCGAAAGTCCACGATTATATCTCACCATAAAATTTCCTCCATTTTTCCTCCTTAATTGCGCTGATAATCAGTTATCATACTATTGCTGCCCATTATAACGGAAACGTTAGCTTTAGGACAATTTATCCAGTTCGCGATTACGCCGCACGTAACGCGCCGCGTTTGCGAACTCGGTTGCTAGGAATGTATCGACAACGTTTTTCCAGATCACATCTTCGTCGGGATTGTCGAACAGGCGTGCTGGCAGACACAAAATGTTAGCGTCGTTGTCGTTGCGGCCATAATAGGCGTCATCAGCGCTGACCGCTATAATGGCGCGGACGTTATGAAAACGGTTGGCCGCCATCGCCATGCCTTGGCCGCCGCCGCAAATTAAAACTGCCCGCGCCGTTGGATCATCGATGATTTTTAGCGCCGCCGCCGCCGCAAATTGCGGAAAATCATCGTTCGGATCTAGCTCACGATTGCCCAAATCCTCAGCCGGCGTTTTCAGCTTAGCTAAATATTCCGCAACTTTATTCTTTAACGCAAAACCTTGATGATCGGAACCGAGATAAATCTTCATGCTTATGATTATACAGTTTTGCTCAAAAAATGCAAAGGCTGTGCTGTTAATTAATCCTAAGCATGATCAACAAAATTGTCGGTGTCAGATTGCGAATCGATCAAGGCGTCGATCTTGGTCATTAGTTTATCAATTTGGCGATGTCGGCCGTAACTTCGACTAAGCGGTTGGAATAGCCCCACTCGTTGTCATACCAGCTGACGACATTGATTAAATCGCCGTCCACCACCGCTGTTGAATCGAGGTCTACGATTGAGCTGTGGGAGTTGCCAATGAAATCGCTGCTGACTAATTTTTCGTCGGTGGCATCCAAAATGCCCTCGAAATACGGCTCTTTGGCGGCTCGCCGGAAAACGTCGTTAATTTCGTCTGTCGTGGTTGTGCGTTTGACCAAAGCCGTAATATTAGCGATCGAAACGACTGGCGTTGGCACGCGAAGCGATGTGCCGCCGAACTTGCCCTTCAGCGCCGGAATTGCCTCAGTGGCGGCAATGCTAGCACCGGTGGTGGTTGGAATAATGTTGGTGGCCGCCGATCGCATGCGACGCTCATCTTTGTGCGGCGTGTCGAGCAAGCGCTGATCCGAAGTGTAGCTGTGCGTCGTGTTCATGAAAGCTTTTTGGATGCCAAAATTGTCCTCGAGGACTTTCATTACGGGCGCGATGCAGTTGGTGGTGCAGGACGCGTTGCTGAAGATGTCGTATTGATCGAACGACGGTTCGAGTTCGTTTTCGTTGACGCCGAGCAGCAACGTTTTGGCGCCCTCGCCTTTAGCTGGCGCGGACAACAGGACTTTCTTGGCGCCCGCCGCGATGTGCGCCTTAGCTTTGGCGGGATCGACAAACAAACCGGTCGACTCTATTACTACGTCGACACCGAGATCGCGCCACGGTAATTGCGCCGGATCGCGTTCCGCTAACAGGCGAACTTTGCGGTCGTCAACGATGATATTTTCATCATCCGCCGTCACATTGTGTTCCCAAATACCATAAGTTGAATCATATTTTAGCAAATGCGCCAACTGTTTGGCGCTGAATAAATCGTTAATCGCCACGACTTCTATGTCATCGCGCTGTTCAAAAATGATCTTAAAAGCGTTGCGACCGATGCGACCGAATCCGTTAATTGCTACTTTCTTCGTCATGCAAATTACCCTCCCCGCGAAAAAATCGCGAATTACGTTTACGCTTTGATTATAAGCAAAAACTCTTAGAAAATCAAGGCGTTGGCTAATGCTAGTGTTTCTTTTGTTGCGGATTTTCGCGATGCGCCGTTTCGATGCCGGCTTTGCGCAACTGATTCCGCAATTTCGAGCGAGCGTGCGCCGTACCAACTTTATTGACCCAATCAATTTTCGGCGAAGCGTTTTTACGCGTAATAACTTCGACCAGATCGCCCGATTTCAGCGGCGTATCAAATTTGGCGATTTTGCCGTTGATGCGAAACGCCGTCGCCGTCCGTCCCAGCTCCGAATGGACGCGATAAGCAAAATCCAGTGGCAACGATCCGGCCGGCATGTCAAAAATATCGCCGCGTGGCGTGTAGACGAAAATCCGATCGGAAAACAAATTGAGTTTCAGTGCGTCAAAATCAACTTTTTCGCCCGATTGTAACTTAGTGGCGGCCTCTTGGAGATCGCGCACCCAGCGCAAATTTTCCGGCAGACTCTCGACCGCCCCACGCTTGTAACGTTCGGATGATTTATTTTCGTCGTAATGAAAGTGAGCAGCCAGGCCAAATTCGGCAAACTCATGCATCTGTTGTGTTCTAATTTGGAACTCGACTATTTGTCCGTTCGGCGTGATCACTGTCGTGTGAAGCGACTGATAACCGTTGGATTTCGGTCGCGCTATGTAATCTTTGATCCGACCCGGCAGAGGATCATAAAGTTGGTGAATCAGCCCCAGCACCAGATAACACGTCGTCACGTCATCAACGATAACTCGCAGTGCAATTAGGTCGTGAATGTCGTCGATTGAACCTTTTTTGCCGAGTTTTTTATGGAGCGAATAGACCGATTTTAGGCGGCCACTGAGTTCAAATTGAATTTTTTCGTCAGTTAATTTTCGGCGAATTTCGGCTTCAACTTGATCCAAATTGGCACGCGAGGCGCCGATCCGTTTGGTCAATTCATCGCGCAAATATTTATAGCGCGTCGGCTCGAGATAGCGAAAACTGGTGCTCTCGATTTCGGCTTTAACGCGACCCATGTTCAGCCGATCAGCCAGCGGACCAAAAACTTCCAGGCTTTCTTTAGATTTTTTCTGCTGTTTGTCAGGCGTCTGATATTGCAAAGTGCGCAAATTGTGAATCCGGTCGGCCAGCTTGATAATTAATACGCGCACGTCTGAGCCGGTAGCGACCAGCAATTTCATCAGCGTGTCTTTAGTCGCAGGTAGATAATTGTCGACATCGTCGCGACCCGCTCGCGCCGCCGAAACTTTGGTTACGCCGTCAACCAGTAGCGCCACGTCATCGTCGAATTTGGCGCCGATTTCTTCGGTGGTGGTTGACGTATCTTCGACCACGTCGTGTAATAATCCTGCGATGATGGTGTCGCGGTCCATGCCCCACTCGAGCAACAACGATGCGACGTAAATTGGATGACTAATGTAAGGTTCACCCGACAAACGCGTCACGCCGGCGTGTTTCGCGGTCGCATAATCCAAGGCCGCGTTAATCTTAGCGAAATTTTCGTCGGAAAACTTGGCTCGGGCGGCCTTCAAAAAACTTACGCGATCATATGTCATATTTAACGCCATTATAACATTTTATGCGGTGTTTAGGATAAATTAGGCGATATTGCTCAAGCGTCTTCAGTTTCGTCGTCCCGGTTGGTTGCGCCTCTGGTGGGTTTCGCGTCATCCAAATTCACCAGCGTTGAGTGGTGGTTATGATTTTTGATACTTGGCGCCGGATCAGATTCGGAGCTTGTTTTTTCCAGGCTGCGCGCCTGCGCCTCTTCCTCTTGGGCGCGACGTTTGACTTCATTGACGTCCAAGTCGCCAGTTAAAGTGGCGATTTCGGCACGCGTTTGCTGTTTGAAACTCTGAACTTCGTCATAAACTTTGGCAGCTTCGGTCGCCGCCGCCTCGGACTGCTCCTTGGCTTCATTGGCCTTGGCCATGATGGCTTTAACAATATCCTGCGCGTCATCAAATTTTTCAACCTGATGATTGGTAGGAGGATTATCAATAAATTCATCAATTTCGCGCGGAATGGTAATATTCGGCAGCCGTTCCCGAATGGTATTGTCGACTTCAACCAAGACCTGACTAACGGCTTCGGTGGCGCGAACCAGTGTTAGATCGAATTCCTCAGTGTAGGTTTTAATGAAGTTTTCTTTGTCTGGATCAATGATTTCCGGCTCTGTAATGCCGGCCGGCGATGCTACAGACGACGCTGGCGCGATCGACGGATCTGGTTTGGGCTCTGGTTCTTTGGTCGATGATGGCGACACTAAATTCCTGAGTGCCGTTATGGGATCAGGATTATTCAGATTATTGATTTTACTGGCAATATCACCAACGATTGATTCGTCGTTTGTATCTAAAGTTTTGTTAGGAACAATCGATTCCCCCGGCGTCGTGCTAGATTGACTGCCGTCCAAAGCCATACCCGCCAGCGGATCGCCCGGAAACGCTGTCGTGTTCGTGTTGTCGCCGGCACCGACCGTGGTTGCCACGTCGTCTTTTTGTGCCAATGCTGGAATATCCATTCGCCCACCTCCCATCAAATTATCTGCTGTTTATTTTAGCACATGCGAAAACGTGGCGCAAGCCTTTGTAGAAAATCCAAAACAAAATTCCCCCGCGCGCTGTTGTCGCGGAGGATAAAGTGGTGAACCTTCGAAAGTAGGAGTTTATACGGCGGCCAGGCTGCCCGAGCCAATCGTTTGTGCTTTGTAGCGCTCGATCTGGCCGCGAATTTTGCGCTCGGCGTTGTTAACGGCGGTTTGGATGCTGGTAGCCTTTTCTCGCACGAACAAAATCTTGCCCGGCAACTGCAGTTTTATGAGCGTGGAAAACCATCGACCCTCACGCTCAATTTTGACGTTAGCGTGCGCGCCGCCACGCAGCCTGGTCGGGATGAAGTCGATGATTTTCGCGACCTTGCCGGAGACGTAATCGCGACTCTTCCCGAGATTAAAGTTGACTCCTTGAATGTTCATAGCTAGATTAGCCATAAAAACTCCTTTCGTTTATCCAACTTTTGTTGGTAAAACCATTATCGCGAAAAAATCTTGTGTCTAACTTGAGCCACTCACGGTTTTTTATAGGTGATATATCTCTGTTGCGATTGGATATAATTCAGCGGTTCGATTTTCCACGCGATAGTAATAGGCGATGTAAAAAGCTTCCAGCACCGCCAAAATGAGCGACAGCGTGAAACTGGCCAGCAACATCGGCCAATAAGCGCTAGCCTCCGCCGTCGCCAGGCCGCTAAATTGTGCAAATAAAGCGCCAGATATGGCCAAACTACCAATAAACAGCATCGCAAAAAACAACGTTATATAGAGGTGGATTTGGCGCTCGTGTTGAAAATTACGCGTCATGGCGTCGTGATAGGCGGCTAGTCGCTGCCGGTCGTGTTCGCGTTCGGTGCTGCCCTTCGGCAGTTGATTCAATCGAGCAATTTCCCGTTTGACCAAATCGCGATGTTGATAAATTTTTTTGTCCATAATTCCTTCCCTATCAATTTTAGATTGTAGCGTGATTGTTCATAAATGGTCGCAAAATTTCCGGCACAATGACGTCACCGCTGGCCGTTTGAAAATTTTCCATGATCGCGATCAGCGGCCGTTCACTGCTGGCGGTAGCATCGTCGGTGTTGGCGAGCTCGACCAATCCGTCGGCGCGTCGCACACGCGTTTTCATAGCGCGCGTTTGAAAATCACCGATAAAGTCCGCCGTGTGGGTTTCGCGATACGCCCCTTGACCGTCGTTTTGACCCGGCAACCAAGCTTCGATATCGACCCCCGACGCATTTGGTCGGCCAATGTCAAAGGTGCACTTGCGCATCACGCGATACGGCAGTTTCAGCTGTTGCATGAGATATTCCTCGACTGCGATGGTGAACAAATGTTCGGGCCAAGATTGCTCTTTGGTCGCGAAAATTTCCATTTCCATCTTGTTGAATTGATGCAGGCGCATCATACCGATCAAATCTTTGCCGTATGTTCCCGCCTCGCGTCGAAAGGCTGTCGTGTAGCCTAGGAAACGCAACGGTAAATCCGCTTCGTTCAGGATTTCGCCCAAAAACATCGGGCTCAGTGTGTGCTCGGCGCTGGCGTTCAGCCACAAATCCTCGTCCTCGATTTTATAAGTTTGTTCCATTTTATTGAGTCGTCCGGTGGCTTCAAAAACTTCGGTGCGTGCCACGGCTGGCGGCAAAGTAAAGGTAAAAATTTTATCCGAAACTTGGTCACGAAATTCAGGATCGACCATTTCGCGGATTTCCCGAATTTTCGCCGGATCGGTCAGCGTATTGATGATGAATTGCCAGAGTGCGAATTCCATGCGCGCCAAATCGCCCTTCAGATACAAAAAGCGACTACCGGCGGTACGCACCGCGCGTTCGCTGTCTAGCCAACCTTTTTTCTCGGCGATTTCGACGTGATTTTTGACCGGAAAATCAAACTGTGGAATTTCGCCAACCGTTTTTGCTACCACGTTTTCGTCCTCAGATAAACCGACCGGCACATCAGTGCGCGCCAGATTGGGCCACAACTTCAGCTCCGTGAAGAACGCATTTTCCGCTGTTTTTAGAGTCGCTTCCGCCGCTGTTAAACGCGCTTTAATATCGCGACCGGCTGCCAAGATTTCCGGTGTCGGCTTGCCGTGAACCGTGGTCATTTTGCGCGAATTGTCGTTTTTTTCGGCGCGCAGCTGATCGACCATGGTTGATTGATCGCGCAAGGCTGAATCCAGTTGCAACAATTTTTGCACGTCCAGTTGGCCATAACCTTTATTGATGGCATTTTGTTGAACTGTGGCTGGATTGTTGCGTGCGATTTTAATATCAAACATAGCCGTATTTTAACAGAGTTAACCGCGAAAATCAAACTGGCTTTACTTAGCCTTTGGGGATTTTCTGTGCGAACGATGGCGCTTGTGAAACGGCCGATCGAGTTTTGACGGCGGTTTGACGTTGGTCTCTGGCGCCGGCGTGGCCGGTCCGCCACGTAGGATGATTTCCGCTTCGGTGGTATCGGTCGCCACATGACGGGCGTGATTAGGAAACAGATTGGGGCTCGCGGCTGCCAGGTCGCTACGCGATTCGGCTTGCGTGCTGGCGGCGGCGATCAAGGCGTCTAGGCCGGCCGCCGTAACTATCGGACGAGTCGCCGATTCCGAGGATGACTCTGATTCGCCGTTTTCCTGAACTTTGAGAGTGCGATTGGAGCTCAATTTAGGTGTGGCTGGATTGTCGCCGTTTTTAGCTCTGGCATCAGATTCGTCGTGTTGGGCTTCGGCTTTGGCGTTGGCGAACGAATCGAAATTCAAATTGGCAAACGGATGCGTGGCACCGCTTGCGCCGTCAGGTGATACAATTTGGCCGTTCTTAACGTGGCCGTTTTTTTCGGCACGAGCAAAAGCATTTTTAGCAGATTTGTTCTGGAGATCAATTGGCGGTGTCACCTGCTCGGCGATCATATGTTCAACTTCGGCGCGTGGTTTAGCGTACTTTTCGCGGGTGTTGGCAATAATTTCCGCCAAATAATCAGACTGAGCCGGCGGCAGTTTTAACGTCGTGCCGGAAAAGGCCGGATTTTTTTCACCGTCAATCATCATCGAGGCGACGAAACTGCGATTGGCTAAATTCAAAATGTCCTGCGATTCAAATTGGGGCGCGAACTGTTGCGCGAGTAACGGCGCATCCTCCGGCGAAACGCGCATGCTGATCATGGTGCCGACATTGCCGAACACGGCGGCGCGAACATTATCGGGCATCTGAGAAACGTATTGGTTTGCTACGGTCAAATTGAGGCCGTACTTGCGGGCCTCCGACAAAATCACGGCAAACGAATCGGTCGCGAAATTTTGAAACTCATCAACGTAAAGATAAAACGGCCGACGATCCTCAACGTTTGGGATATCTTGGCGACTCATGGCGGCCAACTGAATTTTGGTGACTAAGAACGAGCCGAGCACGGCCGCGTTGTCCTCGCCGATTAGGCCTTTGCTCAAATTGACTACCAAAATTTTGCCGTCGTCCATGATTTCGCGGATGTTGAACGATGATTTCGGCTGGCCGATGATGTTGCGAATAATCGGGTTAGCCGTGAAGGCACCGACTTTATTTAGAATTGGCGCGATCGCTTCGGAGACGAATTTGTCTTGCCAGCTGGCGAATTCCACGCGCCAAAACTGTAATACTACGGTGTCGGTGACGCACGCCAAAACTTTGCCGCGAAAGGCTTTGTCGGTCAGCATTCGAGTGATATCGAGCATGGTTGTGTTGGGATATTCGAGTAATGCCAAAATAGTGTAGCGTAAAATGTATTCCAAGCGCGGCCCCCAGCTCTCGGCAAACATACGTTTTAGGACGCCGATAATTTCCGATGAAATATTGTTACGCATGGCCGGATCGGTGATTTCCATCGGATTAAAACCGAGCGGATAAGCCGTATCGGCCGGGTTGAAATAGACGATGTCTTTAATTCGGCCGGCCGGGATAAATTTCAAGTTGTCGATCGCGAAATCGCCGTGCGGATCAATAATGGCGTAGCCCTGGTTTTGGTAAACGTCGGACAGCGTTAGCAATTCCAGCAAGCCCGATTTCCCCGTGCCGGTTTGGCCAATAATGTAAACGTGGCGGCCACGATCACCGCGCTTAATGCCAAATTGTTGATTGAGGCCGCGGAAATCAGTCAGGCCAAAGGCGCTGATTTGGTCGTCGTGCGCCCGATCACCTGTAATGAGCGGTAACTTAGTCGGTGGTTCGGCAGTTTTCGAGTTCGCCCAGACCACGTTTGGCGTTTCGACATTGGTGTGCGGTAAGTGAAACACCGACGCTAATTCCTCGATATTTAGGACAAAGCCGTCGTTTTCGCGGAATTCGCGGTTGATGTATTTCGTCAGAGTTTCGCGCGCTAAATTCGGCGCGCTGGCTAGCTTAAATCCGTTCAAATTGGTCGAGTTGAACTGCTTGAAGGTAGCCGCGATCGAGTTGATTTGAATGCGTGCGGCACTCGGATCCGACCCGACGTACGCTAAACGAATTTTCACCGCGTAGCCTAATTTTTCGGATTTAGCTTCGGCGGACGCAATTTGAGCTTTGGTGCGGTCAGACAATTCCTTGGTGACTGTGCTGCCGGTGGCTTCGGGTGGTTTCCATAACGCTTCGAAAATTTGTGCCAAATAGGCCAGTCCGCCACTTTTCGTGCGCGTTCCGGCGCCGGAACGCAACCTTGTCACGAACTGCGCCGAACGCTTTTGCCAATCATCCGCGATTGGTCGCGCCAACACCTGAATCCAAATTTCCTCGTTTTTCGCGCCCAGTTTCGACAAAGCGCCCGTGATGCCGGCCAGCGGGTCGACCTCAAAGCTCTGAAAAGTTTTAATCGGTAAAAACTCGTTTTCGGTCAAAACTAGTTCGTCCGTGGCGATCACCGGGTGCATGCTACTACTGTTAGCATAATCGTCGTCCGCTTCGTGGATCTGAACCGTTGGATATTGGGCGTAGATCTGACCCTCGACGAAATTCTGCAAATGTTTCGGCGTTCGCACGTAAAAGCGAATTTGTTGTTCAACGCTGGCAATTTCAAAACTCAGATGTTCCTGGACGCCACCGCTGATGCGCAATTCTTTCGGGTCGCGCAAAATACCGTGCAAACTGGCAAATAATTGCTCAGCCGCCAACTCCTTTTTGTCGTTGTTGCGCGGAATTTCTAGCGTCAGCAAAACATAATCGTAGCCGTCGATTCTTTCCGCTTTATGATAATTGCGCCAAGTCAAAACCCCGAGGATAATTACGATCGGAATCCAAACGTACCATTGGAGCAAAAACTCGAAAATGAAACTCATATCAGAGCGATTATAGCATAACGTCAGTGCTTGCGATAGAGCTCTGAGAGACGATTATATCTGCTCAGCCAGCGCATACTCGCCTTTGGCGACGCGCTGAAACTGTGGTTTACTCTGGAGGTACAACAAAATCGTGGCTTCACGGACTTCGCGAACTTTGAGAACTTCGCGCACGATATCCTCGCGTTTCATGCTACCTTTACCATTTAAAACATCGGCGATCGTGTCGGTAATCGAACCTTTTTTGTAGCCCCATTCGGCCAGTGCATAAATGCCACGTCCGATTAACACGCAACGCTCATCCTTAATTAGCTCATTATGAATCGCCTGATCAGTTACTTTATTGCGTGAAAATCCGGCCGATTTTACAGCGGTGGCGATGGCGGAAAAGTGCATCGGTTTGCGATGGTTGTTCTTCATGACGATGTAAATTTTATCGCGAATATTTTTCGGATTAACGGTCGGATTTTTAGTCAAACCCCAGAGCCCGTTCAACTCCGCGATTAATTTAGAAATGCTAGCCATCGCGGTCGCCTCGTCGGCAGTTTCATATTTTTCGATGGAGCTGCTTGCCATCAGCGCAAATAAGCCGTTTGCGTCGACCGGATCTTTTTTAATCTTGAGTTGAGCCACGATCTCGTCGATCGCTTTTTTCACGACGCGTTCGTTGCCACGGTCGGATAAAGCGATGGCCTGGAAATAATGGTCATTCTCAACGGTGGTGATCATTTTATCGGACAATTCAGCTAACAAGCTAATCACACCCTTGTTGCGTGTGCCATCCGCTAACAATTGCTGCGCTACGGTTTCGAGTCGAGCGACGCGTCCGTTTTTAGCCAAAAACTGCACCAGCGTGATTTCAGCCTGGGTGAATTCGGCGCTGTGGCGTTTTTCTAGCTGCATTTTGGCGCGCATCAATGAGGCTTTCTCGATTTGGCGCACACGTTCGCGAGTGATGCTCATACTTTGACCGACCTGCTCCAGCGTTTCGCGTGTGCCGTTCAGACCAAAGCGGCGTTCAATCACTTCACGTTCACGTGGTCGCTCGACCAGTTTAATGGTCGCATCGGCCGCACTCAGTAGTTGCGATTTTTGATCATTGGCAGTTTCAGACATATTTCAAATCTCCTGTTCTTTTGCTTGTTCGCTCGCGAGCGAAATTATGGTTGACTTTTTGTCCCGCCCAAAGTTCTGCCTCATATCTTACTCTTTTCTATGACGCGCGTCAAGGATTTACCACGGAATTGGCGTAAAAGTCAAACAAATGTTTAATTTGCTCATGTTTTTTGTAAAAGTAAACTCTTGTAATCCGTGTATTTATCATTGTTATATTTAATATGAAATGCGTTTTGGAAATTCCGTCACTAAAACTCATCAAATTATCCAGGATCAAACAGTGGCTGACTATTTTTTAGTACGTGGGCGACGCGCTTTCGGGCGGCGCAAAGTGGTAGTTTTAGCCTTCGTGGCTGCGCGCAGTTTGGTGGCGGCGTGGCCACGCCGACCGAAACGATCTCTGCCGGTTGGCGCTTCGGCCAATAATTTACGCGCCTCAGTTTCGGTGATTTTAGCCACCTTAGTCGAGTCGTCGCGAATTTCTTTGGGCAATTTGGCGTTTTTGTTGCCATCGGTAACATAAGGTCCGAACCGGCCGTTCAAAATCTTCACTTCGCCAAAATCCACGATGATTTTGTTGGCTTCAGCGATTAATTTGTCGTGGATTTTATTCAACGCGTCTTCAAACGTCACGTCAAACGGCGACGTTTGGCCGAGCGAAACAAACAATCCGCCAGTTTTGTTACCGGCTTTACGCAATGCGACATAAGGTCCGAACCGGCCAATGTTCGCGAAAATTTCCGCACTTTCCCCGCCGTTAAACGAATCCAACAAGGTTTTAATTTTGGCAAACTTATCCGTTCCGAGTTCGTTGTCTAATTTATCGGCAAAATCATCCGGCAACTGCCCAACCACGCGCGGTAAAGCAAACATTTTTTCCGCCGCTGTTACGGTAATGTTTTCCATGTTGAAACCTTTCGGGAAATTCGCAAAAGTTGCTGTCGAAGTTTTGTCGGGTTGGCCGTTTGCATCAACGCCGCCGATCTGTAACATCGGGCCAAAACGTCCGATCCGCGCATAAATTTTGCGTCCTTTTGGATCGGTTCCGACTAGTTTCATGCCGGCCACGGTGCTACGTTCGATCGTGTCGCTGTCCTCGATTTTGGCATGAAATGGATCGTAAAAATTGCGCAACATGGCAGTTTTGTCGAGCTTCTTATCGGCGATTTCGTCCAATTCGTTTTCAACTTTGGCCGTGAATTTGTAATCGTCGATATCCGTGAAATAGTCGTTCAAAAAGTCCGTCAACACGCTGCCGCTCGGTGTTGGCACCAGTTTGCCTTTGGTTGATCCGGTTTTTTCAGTGACGATTTCACGCTGGATTTTATCATCGCGGCGAGTTAAAACTATCACAGCGCGCTCCTCGCCTTCGCCCTCGCCACGTTCGGCGTAGCCGCGATTTTGAATGGTTGAAATGATCGTGGCGTAGGTCGATGGCCGGCCGATTTCCAAGTCCTCCAACTTTTTCACTAAGCTACCTTCGCTGTAACGCGCCGGTGGTTTGGCAAAAGTTTGGCGCGCGCTGATCTCGGTTGCATTCAATAGTTCGCCGACATTTAATTCGGGCAAAAGCTCATCTTTGGCCGCGCCGTACATCTTGAGGAAACCCGGGAAAAGCACGACCTCGCCCTTCGCCACGAATTTTTCGTCATGATCCGAAATGTCGATCGTGGCTGTGGTGCGTGATAATTCCGCGCTGGCCATTTGCGACGCCAAAGTGCGGCGACGGATCAAATCGTATAATTTCTGATCTTGGCCGGAACCGACGATTTCGCGCGCTGGATCTGTCGGGCGAATCGCTTCGTGCGCCTCTTGCGCGCCGGCCGCTTTGGTGTGAAAAGTTCGAATTTTCAGATATTTCTCACCAAATTGTTGCGTGATAAAACGTCCCGCTGCACCCAAAAATTGGTTTGACAAATTCAACGAATCTGTGCGCATATAAGTAATAAAACCGGCCTGATACAAGTGTTGGGCGATCGACATTGTCGAACGCGCCGAATAACCGAGGCGTGCGTTGGCGTCCTGCTGCAACGTCGAGGTTGTAAACGGCGGTAGCGGATTGCGCTTCGCGTCTTTTTGTTCGACGTCGGCCACGCTGTAACGCGCGTTATTTAACGATTCTAAAAACTGTTTTGCGGCGGTTTCGTCGGTGAAGTCGTGGTTCAATGTCGCCTTAATTTCGCTGTCATTTTTCGTGAAAACCCCAATCGTTTTAAAGCTCGACGAATTTTGGAATTTTGCGATTTCACGTTCACGTTCGACTAATAATTTCACGGCTGGGCTCTGGACGCGGCCGGCTGATTTGCCGCCCGGAACTTTGCGCCACACCACCGGTGACAATTCGAAACCGACCAAACGATCCAAAATCTGGCGCGCCTGCTGAGCTTTAACCAAGTTCATATCGATGGTGCGCGGCTGCTTCAGAGCGTTTTCGACGGCTGATTTGGTTATTTCGGTATAAGTGATGCGGTTTTTGTCAGTGGTCGGTAGGTTGAAAACTTGCGCCAAATGCCAAGCGATCGCCTCCCCTTCGCGGTCCTCATCAGAGGCCAGAAAGATTTTGCCGCCACCCGCCAGAGTTTTTTTGGCGGCCGCCTTTAACTCGCGCACAGTTTTGGTTTTATCGGGATCGACCTGATAAACAGTGGCAAAATCGTGCGCCGTGTCGATGGCCTTTTTATCGCGCGTGTCCTTAGCGATCGAGCGAATGTGGCCAACGCTGGCCATCACGGTGTAATTGGGACCCAAAAAGCCACCGATAGTGTGGGCTTTGGCCGGACTTTCGACGACCACGAGATTTTTAATGTCTTTACTCATGGCAACTATCATAGCATAACATAATAACGTAGCCGGAAGCTGCTTATACTTGTTAAAAGTCAATTAACATGGTAGGCTATCCGAATTGACAATTTTCGATTGTCAACGGTCAGGTCGCAACCTCTTGCGACTAGTATTCTACAAAGGATGAGATATGAATAATGCATTCAATGCCATGTGCCAGTCGTCGTCGTTGACGGTCGAGCTCAATGCAAGGCGTTGCACTCTTAGACTACCAGGTGGAGCGCAGGCGCAATCCACAGTAGCCGACCTCAAGGAGATGCTAACGAATCAGCTAGGCCAGAACGGTCGCCAAGCTCACCCGCTAAAGTGGGTGAAGCTCATAGCGGAGAGTGGTAACTCGCGACTCGTCTGCAACATTGATAGAGGGAACGCGTCGTTCATTTTGGCGCATTTCATCAAGAATCGCAACACATTAGATTGGAGCTGGAACAGTCAGTTCTGGGGCCCCCGTGGCAGCAAGCAGTGGAACTCAAAGAAAGAGCTTGTCTTGTTTGACTGGTTCTTCCGGGAGGATTTCCCGAAAATTTGCGATCAAAATGAAATAGAGTGGGGCGGCGACAAAACAATGTCGTTGTTGTTGCAAGCGCTGCTATCGCGTAACCCATTTTGGGGTCTCTTGAAGAGGGACGAACGCAAATGCGTTCACGACACGCTGGTAAGTCCATTTTTGGACTTGAGGTCGCTCGAGGAGCACAACAAGGCATTTGCTTTGTTGGAGTCCAGATTGTTGACGGGCACCAGCGTTTAATTTTTAGTATCCATTCCATAGCGCCCGTAACATTTAATGTTGCGGGCGCTATTAAATTGTAATTGATGGTGTTGGTAGTTGGGCAAGAACTGTCCACATAATTATGAGCGCAATGCAGTCGAAGCGCCTTCAAGTAATTTGCTCTGGGCATTGATTGATCAATGGGGTCAGGCTGAATGGCAAACGTGATTTTTCTCTATCTGGTCGCTCATGATTTTCATGAGCGACCAGATTTAGCTTAATGACCATTTATCATTAATGCGTCTGATTTTACCGTCCAACTCGAGCATGGTTAATTTGCCCTGTCCATGCGGTATTTTGTGCAGAATCTCGTCCGTCGTTAGCGCAGCCTGTGAAAGTAGCGTCAGAATTTCTCTAGCTTCGTCGTCGTCGGTTTTATTGATCGCTGTTTTTTTGTTTGCGAGTTGCGCAAGAATGTCGGCTCGATCGGCGTAGATTTCGCTTAATTTCGTTATCACTGATTCGGCGTTTAACACGGGCGCGGCGCCGTCAGCGATCAGCTGATTAGTGCCGGCCGATAATGGCGCGGTGATATTGCCCGGTACCGCCATGAGAATTTTTCCCTGTTGAACGGCGTGGCGTGCCGTATTCAATGATCCGGATCGGAGATTTGCTTCGACGACGATCACGATATCTGACAAGGCGGCGATTAAGCGGTTACGTTCGAGAAACTGATAGCGTGCGACCGGCACATCGGGTTCGTATTCGGACAAGATCACGCCACCGCCGTCCACGATTTCTTCGGCCAAGCCACGGTTTTGCGACGGATAAACCTTTGCTAAGCCATTGCCTAAGATCGCGATTGTCGTCCCGCGTCCATCCAATGCTCCGCGGTGCGCCAGCGAATCTACACCGATCGCCAGGCCGGCCACGATCACGACGCCGTGCTCGGCTAATTCGCGTGCTAACTTTAGCGTCACGGCGCGACCATAATCCGAAACTTTACGCGAACCGACGATGGCCACAGTCGCGTGATCGAACAGTGCCCCAAAATCAGTTTCTGGTATTGAGGATTTGGCAAAAAGTTGTTTTGGCGGGCGTGAATCGGTGGCTAATCGACGTCGTAAATCGCGAAAATCATTATTTTCTAGTGGAATTTTGCAAATATTGTCGTCTGGCTCCATATTTGTTAATTATAGCATAACCTTGATAAAATAAATAACATATTGTAAAACAGTTGACATAATAAAAATAGTGTGATAGTATGTAGCAATGTTGTGGCGGACAAACACCGTGGCAATGTACCTAATCAATTATATAACACAATGAAATGTGTTGTTAGGCCACGTGCGGATGAAAGTAACTACCCTCCACTTTCGCCCCTCGATTTCGCGAAAACATCGTGTTTCGCGGGAAACGACAGGAGCAATCGGCGCGTGTCTAACCTCTCCGACCGGCGGACCCCATGTGAGGTGGGTCACGCCTGTCCCGCATCTGGGTGCGTCGGGGAGATCAGAGAACCCGCAGTTCATCAGGCGATGCCCACCCTTGCCTGATGAACTGCGGGTTTTCGTTTTGTCAACGCAAAATAACTATTTATGGAATTAATTACGCGTCGTCAACGGATTGAGTTTTAATTGTGGTCGGCGCAAATTTACCGTGTGCAAAATCCATCAC
>JBAQVB010000051.1:0-7642 GCA_049297855.1 Candidatus Nanoperiomorbaceae bacterium | reverse complement strand
ACGTTCATAATGCGTCGCAGTGGTAGTTGATAAGTATAGAGTAAGTAAGCATAATAACGAAAGGGGGAATAAAACTAATTATGTCACGTCTACCAATACCAGGTTCTGATGCCGGCCAATGGGGGGGTATTAAATGATTTCTTACTCCAATCCCATAACAATGATGGCACGCTAAAAGACAACTCAATTACATCAGCAAAGATCTTAAATGCAGGACAATCCGTTAGCGTTGCTTTGGTTGATAAGGACGGGGATGTGATTAATGCAAACCATGTGAAACTTCTAGATGTTTCACGCGCAGACTTGACTCTTGCTGCTATCCTAACTCCAGAGGCATTCGGATCTGTCGGAGATGGTGTTAATGATGACAGTCCGCACTTCGCCGATATCGCCGGGCAAGGACTGATTCGGTGTAGGCGAGGAGCAACCTATTTACTTGCCTCTGGAGTTACTTTTGCTAACGACGTGGATCTTAATGGGTCAACATTGATTGTGACGGGAGACGTCACTCTTATAGGAGGAAAATCGATCTGGGGAGGGCATATTCAAATAGATGGACGAATCAAACAATCCGGTGCGACGGGATTTTTTCTTTCGGATCTGTCTATAGATACAACAACTTCAAACGGTGAAGGTATCAAAATAATCGCATCATCTAACTTTAGCGTCGAGCGGTGTACTGTGTCTGGCGGTTATCGTGGAATTTCGACGATCAACTGTGACTCTTTTATTATATCAAAGAACCAAGTGAATGAGCTCACAGCCCCAGGTGCCATCGGGATTTTATCATATGTTGATGACGGAGCTGTTCATGTGGGGACGAAAATTGTTAATAACGACGTCTCCGATTGCTGGTTTTTAATTGAGGTATGGGGTGGCGAGGCTAATTCCATGAATGCGGGATACACCGGTTCTTATCTCCAAGCTGATGTACTTGTTGAAGGCAATCGGGGTTCTATTTCGGCTGTTAATGTTGATACTCTCCCCGGCTCGATTTGGGCAACTTGTTCTTCTCGTATTCGTATTCACGCTAATGCGATTGACGGCGGATCAGACGTTGGGGTTGACTTTGAACATTGTATCTATGGAACTGCAATTGGAAACACGATCCATGATGTGAAAAACGGTGCTCTCTCGGCTATTTTTGGTTGTTCTGATATTGATTTTCAATCGAATATTATCGTGTTCGATCGGATTCTCGTAGGATCAGTATCAACGTCTGGGGCCACCTGGACCAATACATCAAACATGGGATTGTTGCTTCGAGACTCTCCCATGAGGATTAAGATTGAAGGTAACACATTCGCATGCACTAATGGCGCTTTAATGCAAGCCAACGCCGCAAGCCAATCTACCGAAATCAGTATTGTTAGAAACCGCTTTGTTAACGCCTACTTGATTTCATACGGCTCGGTATCGGGGGCGGCTAGTGACCTGCTCGTAGAGGAGAACGGGTTTTCGTTCTTAATCAATGTGAACAATCCCGTTATCCAAGTTCAGACAGCTAATCGTTTGAATATCCGAAGAAACCGTGTCGTGCTCTTGAACGGAGAAAATGGTCCAAAGGGCCATGGTTCCGGTATCGATTTCTATGACCCTTCTGGCTCGAGTAGGAATGTTGACGTGCGTGAGAATGTCGTTGTCGACCCATCAGGAACTGCTCACCCTCAAATTACGATTGACACGAATGATTCAGCACTTGTTGGTTCTATGGTTGATAATGTTGTCTCAGGCTGGATCGGTTTGTATTGGCTTAATGGCTCCGTTCATAAAAAATTTATCGTAGGAGGGAATTGCGACTTCAGCAATGTTGAGCTATTGCCTTTTGCTCAGGACAATAATGCCGTACCAGTCGGGACTCTAAGAACGCCTGGAAAAAAGGTAATCGTAACGGCCGCCACAGCTCCAAACGCATCGAACTTTAATATGGCTCAGGGCGATATATACGTATTCACCGGTAATTACGCTGCGACTTGGACGTTGCCTGCCATTGGTGATGCTTCTGAAAATGTACTAATGATCAAAAACCGGGGTAACGCAACATTAACGCTACTCAGCGCCAGTGGATCCCAGATCTATGAAACCTCTGCCGAGGCGCAAGCAATCATAGCCGCAGGCGGATCTGCCCAGCTCATCAATGACGGGACCTATTGGGTGGTTATCTAGGTATGCTGAACAATAGGATTTCAGTGCGATGACCCTGGAGCAGTCTCTATTCTTGTGAGGTATTATTTGATATCGTCCGTAGACACGACCCGCAAAAGGCAATTGGATTTTTATATGTCATAACCTCAAACTACAAGAAGCGCCCAAGACCAATCACTCTTACGAATGTATATTACATGATGCGTCAATGATTGATTATGCTCTAACTCAGCATACGCGGAGACATGATCGAAAATCGCTAAAGCTGATTGATGTGGTGTTTGAATTTATTAGACTAGCTAAACGGTCGCGCCAATTTCAGCGTCGGATCAGCCTCCGCGATGCGCAACAACTCGTTATATTTTGCTACGCGGTCGGTGCGGCTCATCGAACCTGTTTTGATCTGGCCGGCATTCAAACCGACCGCCAGATGCGCTATCGTGGTGTCCTCGGTTTCACCCGAACGATGGCTAATCACTGTCGCCCAGCCGTTTTGTTTAGCCAATTTGACAGCTGCGATGGTTTCGCTCAAACTACCAATCTGGTTGGGCTTGATGAGTACGGAGTTGGCGGCATGCAAATCGATGCCTTTTTGGATCAGCTTCACGTTGGTGACGAAGGTGTCGTCGCCGGTTAACTGATGCGTTTGGCCTAGTGTATTTTCAGCTTTGACCCAGCCGTCCCAGTCCGATTCGCTCAGCGGATCCTCGAGATTAACGAACGGATATTTATTGACGATCTGTTGCCACCAGGCGATCATATCGTCTGACGTCAAATCCTGGCCGTTGAAACGGTAAGTTTTAGTGTCCGCGTGATAAAATTCACTCGATGCCGCGTCCGATGAAAAGGCTACGTCCTGGCCTAATTTGTAGCCGGCTTTGGCGATGGCCGCCGATAATAACTCGAGCGGCTCCTCGTTGCCATTTTGGACGCGCGGCGCATAACCGCCCTCATCACCAACGGTGGTCGGATAGTCGTGATCCTTTAAAACACCAGCCAGCGTGTGAAAAATTTCCGCGCCCATCCGAACCGCTTGCGCAAAAGTCGGTGCGCCGATTGGCATAATCATGTATTCCTGAACATCAGTGCTCCAGCCGGCGTGTGTGCCGCCGTTCATCACGTTCATCATCGGCAGCGGCAGGCTCAATTCGTTGGTACCGGAAATTTTGGCGATGTATTTATACAACGGTAAATGTTCACTGTTGGCTTCAGCTTTGGCGGCAGCTAGGGAAACGCTCAAGATGGCGTTAGCGCCCAAATTTGATTTATTGTCCGTGCCGTCGAGTGTCAGCATCGCTTGATCCAACTTTTCCTGATCGGTGGCATCTAAACCGATGACGGCGGATGCAATTTGGTCGTTGACATTAGACACGGCCTTGGTGACGCCTTTGCCACCGTAGTCATTACCGCCATCGCGCAGCTCCAAAGCTTCGCCGCTACCGGTGGAAGCGCCACTCGGCACGGCGGCGCGTCCGAATGAGCCGTCGTCCAAATAAACGTCGGTCTCGACGGTCGGATTGCCCCGGCTATCTAGGATTTGCCTTGCGTGAACTGATGTGATTTTTGTCATATTGATTGCCTTTCATTATATTACTTAAGCTCATCTATTGTATCATAAAGCAGTGTGTGGATTGTAATATTTCGTATGCAGTGCGACAGTTGGTCCCAAATTAGCAAATGGGAGAATGTAGGGGATTTCGCTCTTTGGCGGAATATTATAAAAGGCTGTATTATTAGTATTAGTTCGTATGATTCTTGAACGATCTAATACGTTATCGTGCATTACGGCGACATCGGGCGGGGCGTAGGGTTTTCGATCTTTCGAAACCGGCAAAAGTTGTACAATAAAATCGCGATCCATTGGGATTAAACCAACGCGACCCATAGTTAAAGCAATTAAGGGTTTATGTAGGATGCCGGTACTATGAAACCCGTTACCGGTTGCATTACTCACATTGTTGATAAAATACTTTGTCATATCCTCTCCTAAATGATGACCACGATGTTCTGTCGTGGTCATCATACCCAAAAGGATTGCGCGTCCGGCTTTTTCCCGATAAGATATTCGTAATTGTGGACGCTCAAAATCCGAGTTAGACTTAAGTGCATTATCTGTCGCTGCATTAAAATATATACGGTGTTTGCCTGGCGATTCAATATCTTCGTAATCGTGCGCCAACAAAGGGGCGCATCCCGGGGCATAAAGATTCGGCCAAAGGTTCTCTGTCTTTAACTGAAAATGGGAACTTCTCATCGTCATATTGTAACATAATTCAAGATACAACACAAGATTTACTTATTACTTGGGAATCTATATAATAGCTTTAATAATATTAAATAGGGGGGCAAAATGTCAAAAACAGCAATTAAATTATCAGTGGTCGGCGGTGCCGGTTTGGTTGGCGCAACGACTGCTTATACGGCGGTGATGAAAGGTCTCGCCAGCGAAGTCGTGTTGTGCGATGTTCTGGCTGACAAAGCCGAGGGTGAGGCAATGGACATTTCCCACGGTTTGGCGTTTGAGCCGCAAGGGAAAGTTTATAGTGGCGATTATCCCGCCACCAAGGATTCTGATCTAGTGATTATCACGGCCGGCACGGGACAGCATCCGGGGGAAACGCGTCTAGCGATGGTGTCGCGCAACGCCAAAATCATGACAGACGTCGCCCAAAACGTCGCGCAATATTCGCCTAACGCTGTCTATTTAATTATTAGCAATCCGGTCGACATCATGACGCAAGTTTTTCAGGAGGTTTCGGGCATTCCGACTGAGCGCGTCATCGGCTCCGGTACGAATCTTGACACGGCACGTTTTCGCTATATTTTATCGCAAAAATTTGGTGTCGATGTTAAAAATGTTCACGCCTACATTTTGGGCGAACACGGTGATAGCGAATTTCCGGCTTGGAGTATTATGGACATCGCCCAGATGCGTATCAATGAGGCTAGCGACGTATTTGGTGGCGTTATGCAGGATGCGGATTATGATCAAATTGCGAACGAAGTTAAGAACGCCGCCTATGAGATCATTAATCGTAAAGGGGCGACTTATTATGGTATCGCCATGAGCGCGACGCGCATCGCCGAGGCGATTCTGCGCGACGAAAAGGCTATTTTCCCGTTATCGGTGAAATTGACCGGTCAGTATGGCATTGACGGTGTTAATTTATCGTTGCCGGCCGTGGTTGGTCAGAATGGTATCGAGAAAATTTTAGCACCGCATTTGAGCGATCCGGAAGTAGCTAGCTTGCACCATAGTGCCGATATTTTACGCGCAGCCAAGGCTGAAATAGCTAAATAGCCGGTGCTATAATTGGTGTAGTTTTAACCAAAGAGGAGGTTTATGAGTGGAAAATTGATTTTAACGCGCCATAGTGAAAGCGCCTATAACGTTAAAGGTTTATGGACCGGCATTACGAATGTCAGTTTGACCGATAAGGGAGTGGCTGACGCTCGCAAATTGGGTACGCTATTGCATGATCTGACGTTTGATAAAATTTACACGTCATGTTTAAAACGTGCTGACGAAACGCGCGATAACTTGTTGGCTGGCTATGTGGCGGCGGGCGGTCAATTCACGCGCACTGATGCTAACACGCGCAAAACCGCCGCGATAAACGAGCGCGATTACGGGGATTATACCGGCTTGAATAAGTGGGAAGTCAAGGAAAAGGTTGGCGACGAACAGTTTCAACAGATCCGGCGGGCATTTGATGCGCAACTGCCGAACGGAGAGAGTTTGCGCGACGTTTACGAGCGAGCAATTCCATGGTATCGTGAAATCGTGTTGCCGCAGTTGCTGGACGGACAGAATGTGTTAATCGTGGCGCACGGTAATTCCGATCGCGCGCTACGCAAATTCTTGGAAGATATCAGCGACGAAGATGTGGCGCACGTTGAAATGGACCCGACGAAGATTTATATTTACAACGTTCGTGATGACGGCCTCGGTGATGGCGCGCCGGAGATGCGCGAAATTGAGACTAAACAATCGACATATTAAATCATTATTTGGCATAATCGCAATTACGAAATTTAATTAAAATTACCGCTGTTGGTTTTTACATTACGTAGGGATATTATGCAATATGCTTGACAATAGTTAGTTAAAGTGCTAGTATTAGATCAGTTCATTACGAAACAAATAATCAAAAACGAAATGAACCTCACAAAAACAGTTCGCGATGAAAATTCGTGGCATAAAAACAAACAGAAAGGAGCGATCAAATGAAAATCGCCGTGAAAAACCAAAGTCGATCCGCGCGCATACGTGTTCGTAGATAATTGACTAGTTCAAATTGCGTTCCCATCGCACTAAAACTCTCACCGATAAGATGCCAGTGGGAGTTTTTCAGTTTCTCGCAATAAAAAATGTTACAATAAAAGCGTAAACTTAATGAAAGGATTGCACTTATGAAGGAATATGTTTTGCCCGATTTGCCGTATGGTTACGCCGCGCTGGAGCCGTATTTTGATGAGGAAACGATGCGGCTGCATCATGATAAACATCACGCGACTTATGTGGCGAACTTGAACGCTGCGGTGGCGAAGCACACGGATTTTTTCACGCAGTTTTCGGCGACTGACGCCAGCGACGTATTGCGTAATCTCGACGCGGTACCGGAGGATATTCGTACAACAGTGCGCAATAACGGAGGTGGCCACACCAACCACTCATTTTTTTGGCAAATTTTGCAGCCGGCCAACGGTGCTATGATTCCGCAACCAACCGGTGATCTAGCTGATGCAATCAATGTTGAATTTGGTTCGTTTGATGAATTTCGCAACCAATTCACCGATGCTGCCAAGAGTCGTTTCGGTTCGGGCTGGGTGTGGCTGGTCGTCGATCAAGATGGTGAGCTCGCAATCACATCCACCGCGAACCAAGATTCGCCGCTGTCGGTCGGTCAGACGCCTATTCTGGTGCTCGATGTTTGGGAGCACGCCTATTATCTGAAATATCGCAACGTGCGCCCGGCTTACATTGTGGCGTTTTGGCACTTGGTGAATTGGGACGAAGTGGCGAAGAGGTTCGCGAAAACTCATAAATAAATTCGTAGGGATCTAGCCGTTGTTGCTATTTTGATACGCTTTTTCGTTGAATAATAATTTAATTTCGGCTACGTGAAAAGTGTCGTCTTCGTCAATAAATCGGGCAATGCTAACACCTAAGTTTGGCGCGACATGCTCGACAAGGTAGTTTTGTGATTCTTCGTTATCGTAACCAGCTATGCCAGAGAAAAATCCTAAGAATCGATCTTTATCTCTAACGATATAATAATCAAGCTCGTCAAATTCCCCACTGTCAAAAACTCCATTTTCTATAACATCTGCGCTAGAAAGACCATATTTGGTGAAAAGTTGCTCAATGTACTCATTATTTAATAACATAACTGCCTCCAGAAATGGCAGACTTGATGGCGTCTGCCGGGCCAGTTTTAGTTACAGCATCTTACCGGATTTACTATCCGCCTTGACCTCACCGTTTTCACGAAGA
>JBAQVB010000050.1:0-2618 GCA_049297855.1 Candidatus Nanoperiomorbaceae bacterium | reverse complement strand
CAACCAAATGACGGCCGGATTACCGTCAAAAGCTGCTACAACATCGGCGCGGCTGTTGGCCGGCGTGGCGCCCCAGGCGACGGCCGTCGCAATATGTTCCGCATGATGGTCGTTGACGATGACGTCGTGCCCGCCATCATGCAATTTGCGGGCAATTTGGCCGCCCATTTTACCTAGTCCAATAATGGCAATTTTCATTTTGCTACATCCCTCCTATGCAATAATAAATTATGGTAACTATTATAATACTTTACGCGCGACTTTGGCATCCAGCCCCAAATAAATTTGCACGATAATCATCGCCAGTGACATTCCGTTAAACCCCCCATTTTCGGCGAATTAATTTTGCTCGCGCACTGCATTAACCAACGGATTATCAGTGAATTGTAATTGCACGCCACGTTTTTGTCATCGTTGATTTATGACTTGCATAAGCTCGTTCATTGTTGTTATACTAGGGAACATGCGATTCACTAAATTAAACACTGATTCCGTAAAAGCGTCCCTCTTGTCGGTGGCGGCTCCGGCGCTCAAAGTGCAGACGCTTTTGCAACACGATTCGGATTTTGACCTCAAGCTGGGTAGTTTGTTGCAGGACGTGCAAAAGCAGCACGTTTATCACGACGGCAAAACCTTTGTTGATTTGGTGCCGTCGCGCAGTCTGACGTCGATTCGCGCCGAATACAATGCCGTTAAGGATCGCGCTGACTTTAACTTGCGCGAGTTCGTGCATAATAATTTCAACGACAACAGCCAGGACGCTCAGCGACGCGATTACGAAATTCATCCTGAGTATACGGCGCTCCAGCAAATTGATACGCTCTGGCACGCTTTTGAGCGACGCCATCGCACGACGAGCGGCACATTGGAACGTTTGCCGTATCCCTATGTGGTGCCAGGTGGACGTTTTAGCGAGCAATTTTATTGGGATTCGTATTTTATTATGCTCGGGCTGGCCTCGGCTGGTCGTTGGAACATGGTGGAAGGTATGATTCGAAATCTCGTTTTTCAGTTGCGACAATATGGTTATATTCCAACGGCCAATCGCACCTATTTATTGAGTCGTTCACAGCCACCGTTTTTTTCGCATATGGTGGATTTATTGGCCAAGAAAAAAGGTCGTAATAAGGTGCTACGTAGTTATTTATCCTCTCTGACGACGGAATATCGTTTTTGGATGCGAGGATATAGTAAGACCAAAGGGCGTGGCATTGAATATCCCGCTTTTCGCCGAGTGGTGCGGATGCCCGACGGTGCGCTGTTAAATCGGTATTATGACAATAAAACTACGCCACGGCCGGAATCTTTACGCGAAGATGCTGATGTGGCGGCGGTGTCAAAACGCAAAGATACCCCGAACATGTATCTGAATTTACGGGCGGCCGCGGAATCAGGTTGGGATTTTAGCTCGCGCTGGCTGTTGGACGAGCACGATCTCAAAACAATTCATACGACCGATATTATCCCAATTGATCTAAATTGCCTGCTATATCACCTAGAAATCACTATTGCGGACGCTTATCACGCCTCCTTTAGTCCGATCATGGCGCGACGTTTTCGTCAAAAAGCGCGGGCGCGATGGCGGGCCATTAACGAGTATTGCTGGGACAAAGAGGAAGGCTTTTATAAAGATTTTAACTTTCACCTGGGTTTGCCGTCACCAGTGCGCAGTTTAGCGGCGGTTTTTCCGCTCTATGTCGGTATCGCGTCAGATGAGCAGGCTAAGCGCGTAGTGGCCGTTCTTAAACGTGATTTTCTCAAATCCGGCGGTCTGATCGCGACACAAATTAACGGTGGCCAACAATGGGACGCGCCTAACGGCTGGGCGCCATTGCAGTGGGTGGCTATTCAAGGTTTGCGTCGTTACGGTTTTGATGATTTGGCTAATGAAATTACCCGGCGATGGCTAGATTTGAATGAAAAAACCTATGGTTGCACTGCTAAATTATTTGAAAAATATAACGTGGCTGACAATGATGGCAAGTCCGATCATGGCGTGAACCAGCGCGCATCCGGGATTGGCGGTGGCGGAGAATATGCGCCACAAGACGGTTTCGGTTGGACCAACGGCGTTTATGAGGCGTTGAAGCGTCAATATGATCCGGAAGCTTGAATTGAATTTGGCTGTTGGTGAGGATGAAGCATCAAACACATTCCCGTAGAATAACTCGTCGCCAAATATTAATTGCTAGAACGACGCGTATGTTAAGGTAATCATTAGGGAGGTCGCATATCGTCGGGATCGCCTTTGCTTTTTGAGTTATTACAATTAATGGTTAAGATTTATACTAATTAGAGTGTGTGGTAACATATTACAGTTGTTCTTCATATAGATGAACAAAGTTTGGTGGGCGTTTTGCGCTCGCCTTTTCCAATTTAGGATGTGATATGTTGATAAAACTAAATCGATTAAATCGTGAATCCTATCGCAGGATAGAGTTCCTCATGGTTGGCGGGGTGGTGATGGGTTTCAGCTTTGTGCAGCTATGGTTTTTGATTAGCGTATGCGGGATGAATTATTGGTTCTCCTACGTAATTCAAACTATAGTTAGTGTGGAGTTGAATTTTATTGGTAACTACTCGATCGCCTGGCGCGATCGACGCGGTCAAACCAATCT
>JBAQVB010000049.1:0-15868 GCA_049297855.1 Candidatus Nanoperiomorbaceae bacterium | reverse complement strand
GCGGATAAATTCAATTTTTCTGTGGCGGCGTTTAATAATTGGCGAGATGCTTCGTCCAGTGGCGCGAATTTGGTGAGTTCCTTATTGGTCAGATTAGCGTTGGGTCTGCCTTGACGCGCGATTTGTTTGGCACGCGCTCGGGCAATATTTTTCCGAAATTCGGCGGCGCGCGGCGGTTCGGGGTTTTTGGCAAATATTTTATCGCGTGAAACTTTTGCCACGGACAGCTTTATGTCGATTCGATCTAATAACGGTCCTGAAATTTTGGATTGATAATTATAAATTTGCTGTTGGCTACAAGTGCATTCATGATCCGGATCACCCAAATAGCCGCAAGGGCAGGGATTCATTGTACTGACCAGCATGAAATTTGCCGGATAGGTTGTTTTAGTGTTGGCGCGTGAGATGGAGATTTCGTGATCCTCTAGCGGTTGACGCAACAATTCCAACGCGGCGCGCGAAAATTCCGGCATCTCGTCGAGGAATAGCACGCCGTTATCGGCCAGGGAAATTTCACCTGGTCTAGCGTTAGTTCCGCCGCCGGCCAATGCGACTGTCGATGCGGTACTATGTGGTGCGCGAAACGGTCTCGTTGTGATAATATCATCAGTTTCACCGGCCAAACTGTGAATTTTAGTGATTTCGAGGATCTCCTGGATCGAGAGTGGTGGTAGCAATCCGGGTAGACTACGTGCCAACATGGTTTTACCGGCGCCGGGTGTCCCGGAAAATAAGACGTTGTGGTGTCCGGCGGCCGCAACCACTAGGGCTCGTTTGGCAAATTCTTGTCCACGGATTTCATCAATTTTGCCGGTATATTCGGGATTGATTTGTAATTCAGATAGATTAGGTGCTATGGTCGCAGAAATTTCATTTTCGCCCAATAACGACAAAACAACAGATGTAAGTGTTGTTGCTCCAACAGCAATAATGGTTGGCAAAAGCGCTGCTTGTTCGGCATTTTCACGCGTGATAAAAATTGTGTTCAAGCCATTACGTTCAGCCGTTTCAGCAAAACTGAGTGCTCCGCGTACGGGTCGCAAATCACCGCCGAGCGATAATTCGCCTACAAATAGTTTGCCGTCGACATGCTTTTGTAATAGTTGTCCGGAAGCTACTAAAATCGAAAGCGCAATCGCCAAATCAAAATGCGAACCATTTTTTATAATGTTTGCCGGCGCCAAATTGACCGTGATATGTCGGGCAGGGAAATCAAAGCCGGAATTAACCAGGGCAGCGCGGACGCGTTCACGCGATTCGCCAACGGCTTTATCGGCTAAACCGACGACAGTAAAGGCCGGCAAACCCTTAGTGATGTTGCACTCGACCGTAACGAGTTGTCCGTCAAAACCAATATTGACGGAGGTTTTAACGTGGGCAACGGTTGTCGCAGTGCGTTCGCTCATGATATGTCAATTTTAGCAGACTTTGGCTAAATCATAAACAAAACTAATATTAATAGTTGCATGTGTTATAATAACACCGACGTGGGGCTGAAATTATGCTTAGACGGATGAAATTTAACAGATCAACTTGCGAGCAGGTGATGTCTTACATCAATAATAAATAACAAGGTTAAATCCTTTGTTGCGTCGGTCAAGGCTGCTTTTGCGCCGAAGGCCTTCGCTTACGCCGCCTAGATGCGGCTCGGTTTGCGGAAACTGATCAGCAGAGTTTTCGTAAATTGTTATATGTTTGCTGATAGCGCTAGGTGATTTTCGCATAATTTAGCGTGAAATACTTGCGAATAGCGAGACGCGGCTTTGGTTTTTTCTGGCGCGTTTCGTGAAAATTTGAAAAAGTCTAGGCTTCGTAGATGGTTGATAGGTTATCATTCGGACCCGGCGGCGGTTGCCGGCAGCTCCACCAAAGTTAATTTGACGTAGAATAAAAGTTTTGCGTCTTTATTTTTTTTAATGAAGATTTATTGCCAACAAAAAATGACCGGCTGCGAGAATTTGTCGGTCATTTAATAGTTTTATGGTTATAATTTTTATATTTGTGTGCGCGGCCTCTGAATCTTCATTGAATACATTTTTTATTCAGAAGCTACCTCTAATATAGCGCACTAAAATGCTCATGTCAAGGCGTTTTATACACATTATTTACTCATTATTTACAACAATTTTGGCTAAACTGTGGAAAACTTTTGATGCGATAAAGTAATTCGTAGGTTAAAAACTATATAAACAGTCGTCCACTACGGCGAGTCTCATGTTTTTAAACAATCCAAGAAATAAAAAGATTAGAAAGTGATAATGATTGAATGGTATGTTTGTATATTGATAGTAAAATAATGTCGCCAGAATTGCTGACCCCCCATCTAACCATCTAACTGGCCCAGCAGATCGATTGACTCAAGCCACTGAGCATGTCTGTTTATTGTTGAGATATTCTTTTGTGCGTTCTTTTGTGCGTTGATTTATTGGATTAACTAGTAGGTTGTTATTGACGTTACATTTTTAGCTAAACTGTGAGGTCTAATTTGATTTTGAATATGGAGTGTAAACTTTACATAAACTTGGTATTATGATTTCTAATTTTTCTCATCTTATCATGCTGAGCCATCAGCGGTGTGCTTAACGGATTCAAATCATGTTGGTTATTAAATTTAAATCAAATTGTAGTTGATAGTAGCCGTTGCAAAAATTTTGTCGTTCTGATTTTTCTAGTTTGTACTAAAGAATTTAAAATGTCCGAATCGATTATGTTACGAACTTATTAACGCTGGGTGAACTTATGGTATGCGACAATCACGACAGAATCTTAATGCTCCTGACAGATATTATGTTGAAATCTATGCAGGCGCCTTAAAAGGAAAATGCATAAAATACAACATCTATTTTTGACAACGAAATGTCATGGTTTATCAAGTAACAGTATAAAATTATTAAATACGTAAATATTACAACAAATTATGCTACGAATTGTATTGACTTAAGCTCAATAGTTTGCTAGACTTTCAGCAAGCTTTTAATAAAACAAAAACAACATCAAATTGTTAAAACGTGGACATGAAAAGCTCGATCCTTACATCATAAATCGCTGACAAAATTTACGTTGCGCCGACAATTATCGGTCATAAGTCGCGTAAATATAATTGATCAAAGCGGAAGTGCAGACACATAAGTCGCTTGCCCATGATTAATTTTTATGGCGAAGATGGCAATACTAAATTATTGCCGTGGCACCTGTCGCATATCCTACTTACATTGGATCGCGAACAACAGTTATGCGGTAACTATTTATGCAGTGTTGCCACTTTGTCATAAACGCGTTGAGCGTAAAATTCATATTCTAACAGTGACAATCGTTGTTTTAATAACTACAATTATCAATAGAAAAGTTAAATTTTAACTCCGCGAATTGTGCTCCGAAAGGAGCGGTCAGTGAAAAGGCTTTCTTGCCTGAAGACAACAAATCTCGCGGCCGGCGCCCATTATTTTTTACACGTGGCGGATCGGATATCGCATTAGATTTCGTGAGTATTTTTAATTGACAAACGGCAAGAAGCCTTCTCTTTTGGTATTTTTAGTGGGGAAGTGTATCCTTTATTTTTGACGAATGTTTTGCCGACGTTATTGAATGACGTAGTTACGGTATTTTTATATGTTAAACTAGTTCTATGAAACGTCTTTTTTCGTCGTTTGCGTTGGTGACAAGTCTGTGCCTGGCGATTATTTTATTGATTTTATTATTAAATTTCACTAATCCGACATCATTGGGTTCGCTAGGCGTTTTATTGGTTTTTGTAAATATCTATCTCATCACATTTCTCGCTAGCTTATTAGTAGTCCGGCTAGCGGTATCATTCCATCGAATAATACGACCACCAGTATCTAAAAATGCCCTGAGCGACACTAAGGCGAATGCATCACGGCGTAAAGCAACTGCTGTGGTAGCGGTGTTAAATTTCATGCCGATATTTTTTATCTCTATGGCGTCGATTGCCCAATTGAGTTTTCTCAGCATTTTATTGCTGTTGGTTTTTGAAATTATAGTCGTTTTTTATATTTCTCGTCGATTTTAGATGCCAGCTGATAAGAGTTTAAAATTCGACAAAAAGCCGTGGTTTTCACTAATTTATGTTATAATTTCACTATGAATCCAAGCAGTGGGCGGCCGAATTCTGGTCAAAATTTTAACCAAGGTATGCAACCTCGGCCGCGCGAAGTTTTGCGTTCCACGCCATTTAATAATCAGTCTGTTGGAAACCTGGCGACGAAAAATGTCAATCAAAATTTGACCGTTCCGAACAGAACTGCAGAAATGCTGCCGGCTTCTCCTGAACGGCAATTATCTAATCCGGAACAGCGAACAGGGTCTGCTATGGGCGCTGGCCAAACGACGGCACAGCCAGCCGCCTCGTCGCAACAAGTAGCAGTAGTGTCATCAACTCCGACTATAAGTAGTGGCACGTCAATCATTGCACCCGTTACGGCGTCGGATAACGATAAAATCGAGCGCGAGTGGGTAACGGCTTCGCAGAAAGTTATCGCGACGACGCGTGATGATCCTTATGCACAGGCTTCAGCGATTGCCGATTTAATGCGCGATTATGTGCGAAAACGATATGGTAAAGAGGTGGGAAAGGCATCTGATAGCTAAAGAATAGTATGGATTTTTTGATAATTTTTATGCTGGTTTTGACGGTTGCCGCTGGTGTATTTGCCGTGATTTATTACCAATCACGTAAGGTATCGAGAGAGCAAAAAAACTTTGAACGTGGTCTAAAAATGGTGCCAGTTTTGATTCATCTGCCGCCACCATCGGAGGATGTTAAATCCGATTCGCGGGATCAGCGCGACGTCATGGACGAAGTCATTTCGCAGGCACAAACTATGTATAATGTGATCGGTGCCACGGTGACGAAGGGCTTTAAATCGCGTTTTTACGGTCAGAGGCATATCAGTTTTGAGATCGTGGCACATGACGGCTATGTTCGTTATTATGTCGTGGCGCCAGTGGTGCTACTCGAGACGGTTAAACAAGCGGTCATGGCGGCCTATCCGACGGCGCGGCTGGAGGAAGTTGAGGAAATCAATTTCTTTAATCAGCAAGGTAAAATTAGCGGCACGGTAGGTGGCGAATTCACGCTTAAAAAGGAATATTCTTTTCCAATTTCTACCTATAAAGAAAGTAAGCGCGACGTTGCGCGTGCTATGTTGAATGCGATGAGTTCAACTAATCGCAATGATGGCATCGGATTGCAAATTTTATTGCGGCCGGCCGATGCCGGTTGGGATAAAAAAATTCAACGTCGCATTCGAATGATCACCGAGGGGAAAAGAGGCGCATCATCTGGATCGTCTGGTATTATCGGTGGTAGCGGTGTTGATCTAGGCTATTTTGGTCAAATTTTGGAATCACTATGGAAGCCACCGTCGGCGAGTGGTGACCGGCCGAAGGACACTAACGGTGCCATCACTGACAAACAATTGAGCGGTTCCGACAAAGAGAAAGTGGACGCCATGAATGAAAAAATGCGTTACGCCGGCTATGAAGCGCTGGTGCGGGTAATTGTCAGCTCGCCAACTGCGGTTCGTGCGCAGGCGCTACTTGGTAACGTGGTGAGTACTTTTGTGCTGTTTGATTCTCCGACCAAAAATGGTTTTCAGTTTACACCGGCGCAGAACATGGAAAATTTGGTGACGAGCTATATTTTTCGTTTTTTCCCGCCGGAAATTAAGCAAAACATCTTAAATACGGTGGAGTTGGCTACGATTTTTCACTTGCCTGATCAAAACAGCATTCCATCGTCGGCCGTTGAGCGACAGAGTTTTAAACAAGTCGACGGGCCGAGTGAGCGCATGGATGACGGGTTGTTTATTGGTTACAATGTATTCCGTGGCGTTAAAAAACCGATCCGTTTGATGATTGATGATCGTCGCCGTCACATCTATATCATGGGTAAAACCGGTATGGGTAAATCAGTTCTGTTGGAAAATTTGGCGCTACAAAACATGTTGGACGGTGAGGGGCTGGCCTTTATTGACCCGCATGGCGATTCGGCGGACAATCTACTCGCAATGGTGCCGAAGGAGCGCGTGGAGGACGTAATTTATTTTAACCCGTCCGACATGAACAACCCGATTGGCCTCAATATGTTTGAAATTGATGCTAACGATCCTGATCCCGAACGCACTAAGGATTATTTAATTACTAGCGCACTCAGCATGTTGCACTCACTGTATGATCCGAACAACCAGGGAATTGTCGGACCACGCATGGATAATATCGTGCGCAATGCAGCCTTTTTGTTGATGGATTCGCCCGATGGTGGAACTTTTATGGATATTCCAAAAACTCTGGTTGATCCCCAATTCACTAAGAGCAAAATTCCGTATCTGAAACGCCAGACCGCCATTGATTTTTGGACTAAAGAATGGCCAGATGCGCAACGTTCGAATGACGCCGGTGAAGTAACATCGTGGGTAGTCTCGAAATGGGCAGATTTTCAAAATAGTATGGTGACTAATATTTTGGGACAAATGAAGAGCGCACTGAATTTTCGCGATATTATGGATAACCACAAAATTTTATTGGTCAATTTATCAAAAGGTAAAATGGGCGAAATGCCGTCAAAATTGATCGGAATGATTTTTGTTATGCGGTTTCAAGCGGCCGCCATGGCGCGCGCTAATGTGCCGGAAGAGCAACGTCCTGATTTTACGATGTTCGTCGACGAGTTTCAGAATTTTGCCACCGAGTCGTTTGAGTCGATCCTGTCTGAAGCGCGTAAATATCGACTGTCGCTCGTGGTGGCAAACCAGTTTATGACACAGTTGACCGATAAAATCCGTGATGCCATAATTGGTAACGCCGGCTCGTTTATCATTGGTCGCGTTGGCTTTGAGGATGCCGAACAGATGGTGAAAATGTTTCAGCCAACTTTTGATAGCGAGGATTTGCAGAATGTGCCAAATCATAATGCTGTGGCTAAAATTCTCATCCATGGCATGGCCAGCCAAGCTTTTTCGTTGGCTCTGGCGCCGCCCATGGGACATCCAAACCAACAATTGGCTGACGCGCTCGCTAAACTATCAGCCGCTAAATACGGTCACCCGCGTGCTCAGGTAGAGGCTGAAATCAAATTGCGCTTGAACAGCGCTCAAATTGCCGCTGAAAAAGATAAGCAACAGCGACTAGCTGCGATGCGTGCTGATTCGGTGGGTGGTTTTGGATCGTCCAATGCGCACAACAGTCAGGCGCATCCGACGGCATCACCTAAGAAATCAGAATTTTTAGATAGTTGGTTGCAAAAACGCACAGATCAGTCATCATCCGGAACAACCACGCCACTGCCAAAACAGCTTCGTTCGGCTCCTTCAGCCACGGTACAATCAACCTTGCAGCCACAACCGGTTGCATCCGCCAATGTTGTGAGCAACAATTTGAGGGCGCCAGTGGCCAAAAATCATCTTCACGCTAGCGATTCTCGCCAGAGTGAATCTAGCCAAACCACCGTAGTGCGAGGCCAAGAATTACTGGACAATTATTTGAATCAGCCGTCATCGTCCAAAGAATCAGGCCGTTTAACTAATGATCAAAGTGAAATATCGATCAGTTTACATAGTAAATAATTGTAACCTAAAGATCATCCGGATGCTTGGCAAATCCTTCATGCAGCCAGTCGCCAATCAGGCCGATGATCCAACCGAAACCAAAACCGACTAGCCACTCTGAATCGGCCAGCGTAAGGCCGTAATAGCGCGCCAAAATGTACATGAGTGCAGTGAAAATGAGCGCGACAATGGCTGCTGTGGTTAGCGTAACCGGTCGTAAGATCGCGTCCGCCAATATCTCTAGAAAAATCTCGATTGGTCGCCAGTGCAAAATCTGTGAAGTCAGTCGCGAAGTGCCATTAAAATCTGATCGAATAGCGGACATAATTTTGGAAAATTCAGATTGCCGCGCAATGACATGATTGGTTGCGCCGTCAATTTGACCAATGTTGAATGCATGACGGATGGCGCGCAGCTCGTGACTTAGTTGTCGAGCGCGAATATAGAGCAATAACGATAAAATTAGTACAACTAGAAAAATGATAGCAATTGTCCCTGTACTCAGCCGCGGTAATTCATGTATCGTATTTTCTACTAGGCGCGCCACGTGATCGGTGATTGGCGCTCCGGATTTTTCCGGTGACATGAAAATGGTAAAGGCTAGCGCAATGCCCGAAAAGCCTAGAAAAACCAGGCCGGTCTCTCGGATTAAGATTTCGCGTCGCAATTGCGTGGCGTAGGTGCCGAGCTGTTCAATCGTACTCGGACTGTAGGCGAAGTCGTTCACTAGTTTTCTAAACATGTTGTTATTTTAGCACAAGCTGAATTGATCGTGAAGGATTTCAGGATTTTACGACATTAAAAATTTTGCGCAAAAACTACAACAATGCAATGCTTGACCTAGATCGCACCAAACGCTATAATAGTCATAGTTAATGAGATAAACGGAGGGAAAATGGCTGAAAAAAATAGCCCAGATGATTATAATGCGTCTCAGATTCAAATTCTGGAAGGATTGGAGCCGGTGCGCAAACGCCCGGGCATGTATATCGGTTCAACTGGTTACGATGGAGTTCATCATTTAATCAAAGAAATTGCCGATAATTCGGTTGACGAAGCGATTGCTGGCTTTGCGACGACTATTAAGGTGGAACTTTTGGCGGATGGTGGCTGCCGGGTGACAGACGATGGACGCGGTATTCCGGTCGATATCGTTCATAAAACCGGTACTTCGGCTCTTGAAACCGTGTTAACGGTGTTACACGCCGGTGGAAAGTTTGGCGGAGGCGGTTATAAGGTTTCGTCGGGATTGCACGGCGTTGGCTCTTCAGTGGTCAACGCGCTATCGACCAAGTTTTTGGCCGAAGTTAGTCATGAGGGTAAGCTATATGATATTGAATTTTCCAAAGGCAAAATCACGCGTCCGTTTCGCCAGGCTGGTCAAGCCGATTTTCCGCGCGGTACTCGCATCACTTTTTATCCCGACACGACAATTTTTAAGGAATTTAAGAGTTTCGACGCCAAATGGGTACTAGATTATTTACGCCACCAAGCTTATTTAACTAAAGGTATCCGCGCGAAATTAATTGATTATCGCGATAATGGCAAAGGTCAAAATGAACAAAACCCATTTCGATATGAATTTTATTTTGATGGTGGCATTCGCAGCTACGTTAAACACTTAAACTCGGGTAAAGACTTGGTTGGCGAAATGTTTTATGTGGACAAAAAAATTGAAGGTAGCACGGTTGAAGTCGCCATGCAGTATAACGATTCGTTCACTGAAAATACCATGCCGTTCGCGAATAACGTCTATAATCCGGAGGGCGGCACGCATTTGGCTGGTTTTCGCTCTGCTATGACGCGTATCGTCAACAAATACGCCCGCGACAATAATCTGTTGAAGGAAAAAGAAGAGAATTTGACAACCGACGACATTCGCGAAGGCCAAACGGCCGTTATTTTAGTAGGCTTGCCGGATCCGCAATTTGAGGGGCAGACCAAAAATAAGCTTGGTAATCCAGAAGTGCGCGGCTACGTCGATAAAGTGATGAGCGAATATTTTGCGCAGTTTTTGGAGGAACACCCAGATACCGCAAAGTCCATTATCGGTAAAGCGATTTTGGCTGCCCGCGCTCGTCGCGCCGCTCGCGCTGCGAAGGATAATGTGCTGCGCAAAGGCGCCATGGACGGTCTTAATTTGCCGTCAAAATTAGCTGATTGTTCGAGTCGCAATATGGAGGAATGCGAACTGTATCTAGTGGAGGGCGATTCGGCTGGTGGATCGGCGAAATCCGGCCGTGATTCTAAAACTCAGGCAATCTTGCCTCTGCGTGGAAAAGTTTTGAACACTGAACGGGCGCGCCTCGATAAAATGTTTGCCAACAAGGAGATCGTTTCACTAATTAAAGGCATGGGCGTTGGCATCGGCGACAGTTTTGACATCTCGGGCCTGCGCTATAATCGCGTTATTATCATGACCGATGCCGATGTTGATGGATCGCACATTGCGACGTTGCTGCTGACGTTTTTCTTCCGATATATGCGCGAAGTGGTCGAACAAGGCCATATTTATTTAGCAAAACCGCCACTGTTCTTGATGCGTCGTGGTACACAGGAGAAACATTATGTTTACGATGAATCCGAGCAAGAGAAATTGATTGACACATGGATTGCGGATCGCAAAACTCGTGGCACGGCTATTAATCCCGACGATGATAAATTGCGACAGGCCGGCGTCACTTTTTTGCAACGTTACAAGGGTCTCGGCGAAATGGACGCTACGCAGTTATGGGAAACAACGATGGATCCGAGTAATCGCGTTTTGGTTCAGGTGAAGGTGGCCGATGCTGAAAAAGCTGACGCTATTTTTACTAAGCTGATGGGTGATCAAGTTGATCCGCGCAAGAATTTTATTCAGACGCGCGCCAAGGATGTAAAGTTAGAGGACTTGGATGTATAGCAATACCCAACAGTTTTCGAAGCCTGTGCTTGTTGACAGGGGTTCTTTAAAGCCGTTCGCTTTTAGTTACGAGGTCATTCTATTCGCTACAATAAATCTTGCAAAAAAAATAATTCCAGAAAATATTTTGAATGTAATTGATGCAATATTATCTGTTAATATCCATCATGCAAAAAAGGAGGAAATATAATGGCTGAAGATAATAAAGATTTTCGCGACCATCACAATGACGATATTGATAATTTACCAGATGAAAATGATGTTAAAGATACATCAATAGAGGCTAAAAATGATCAAGCCGTAGCTGGTGAGACTGTCGTTGTGGAAGGCGCGGATCATTCGCGCGTAGTTGAATTACGCACGGTTGAGGATGTCATGGAGGATAGTTATCTACGCTACTCGATGAGCGTGATTATTGATCGCGCCTTACCGGACGTGCGGGACGGTCTAAAACCGGTGCATAGGCGGATTCTATTTTCGATGGGCGAAAATGGCATCAGACCGGGTTCGAAATATACCAAATCGGCGCGTATTGTCGGCGACGTGATGGGGAAATATCATCCGCACGGCGATAGCTCGATTTATGACGCGATGGTGCGTTTGGCTCAGGATTGGAATATGCGTTATCCGTTGGTCGATGGCCAAGGTAACTTTGGTTCGCCCGATGGCGATCCGCCAGCCGCCAGTCGTTACACCGAGGCGCGCCTGGCTAAACCGGGTAATGAAATGCTGATTGATCTCGATAAAAACACGGTTGATTTTCGTGATAATTACGATGGATCAGAAAAAGAGCCGGTGGTTTTGCCGGCGAAATTGCCGAATTTGTTACTGAACGGCCAGATGGGCATTGCGGTTGGTATGGCGACTAATATTCCGACGCACAATTTGGGCGAGTTGGTTGATGGCACGATTCATCTAATTGATCAGCCGGACGCCACAGTGGCGGATCTGATGAAGTTTATTAAAGGGCCGGATTTTCCGACTGGCGCCGAAGTTTACGGTGGCGCGCCAATGCGACAAGCCTATGAAACGGGTCGCGGATCGGTGGTGATGCGCGCAGTTGGCGGTATTGAAGAGGACAAAAGAGGTCATCACAAAATTGTTTTTACGGAAGTTCCCTACGGCGTGAGTAAAGAGCTATTGAAAGAAAAGATTGCCGACTTAGCCAAGGATAAAAAATTGAGTGGCGTGGCTGACGTGCGTGATGAAACGGCACGTGGTAAAGTGCGATTTGTAATCGATCTAAAAAAGGATGCTTATCCGAAAAAAGTCATGAACCAGCTCTATAAAATGACACCGCTCCAGAGTAGCTTTCATTACAATATGCTAGCGCTCGTGAACGGTATTCAGCCACGAATTTTAGGCTTGCGCGATATTTTACAGGAGTTTATTAAACATCGTCGGATCGTGGTGCGCCGTCGCACTGAATTTGAACTTGCTAAAGCAAAAGCTCGGGCGCACATTTTAGAGGGTTTGAAAATTGCTCTCGATCACATTGACGAAGTGATTAAGGTGATTCGCGAGAGTAAAACTTATGAAGAGGCCAGCACTAATTTGCAGTCTAAGTTTGGTCTTGATGACATTCAGGCGCAGGCGATTTTGGCGATGCAACTGCGTAAGCTAACGGGATTAGAGCGTCAGGCGATCGAGGATGAATTGGCCGAGCTGCATAAAGCAATTGCGGAACTCGAAGCAATTTTAGCCGATGAGCAAAAGATTCTCGACATCATTAAGGCGGAATTGTTGGATATGAAAGTTAAATACGGCGATCCACGCCGATCGAAAATTATCAACCACGAACTCGGAAAATTCGACGAAGAGGACTTAATTCCAGATGAAGATGTTGTAATTTTAGTAACAGCTGACAATTATATCAAGCGCACTCTGATGAGCGATTACAAACGACAAAATCGGGGCGGTAAAGGACGTAAGGGCCTAACGACTAAAGAAGATGACGTGGTCGACCAAATGGTGATGGCCAGTAGCCACGACACGTTGAACTTTTTCACCAACAAAGGTCGGCTATTTCGCCTTAAATCTTACGAAGTGCCGCAATCGAGTTTGCAAGCTAAAGGTACTGCGGCGGTTAATCTTTTGCAATTGCAACCCCAGGAAAAAATCACTAGTATCGTGAAAACTGACAAGGATAGCGAGGGCGAAGGCTATTTGTTTATGACAACGATCAATGGCACGATTAAGAAAACTGCGATTCAGGAATACTCCAATGTGCGTGCTAACGGCTTAATCGCGATCAAACTTGATGATGGTGACGAATTGCGTTGGGTGCGTAATTCAACAGGGAAAGATGATGTAGTAATATCAACAATGTTTGGACAAGCAATTCGCTTTTCGGAAACGGAAACGCGGCCGATGGGACGAAGCGCGCACGGCGTGCGTGGTATTCGGCTGCGGCCAGGAGACAAAGTAGTTGGTATGGATCTCGTCGACGAATCGCAAAATTTGTTGGTTATGAGTGAAAATGGCTATGGCAAACAAACTAAGACGGCCAATTTTCCGATTCATAAACGCGGCGGTGTTGGCATCAAGGCGGCCATAGTTGACTCTAAAACCGGTAACATTGCTGAGGTGCGTGAGATCGCGCCAGAGACCGCGGAAATCATCGCGATTAGCTCGAATGGCCAAACTATTCGGTTGGCAGTCAAGGATATTCCGGTGCTCGGTCGCGCCACAAAGGGCGTGCGGATAATGCGTTTGAACGACGGCGATAGTGTCGCCAGTGTGGGACTTGTGCCGGACGAATCGGTGGCGGGCGTCGACGAATAACGCGTGCTATAATTAGTCTATGTTAAAAACGATCGATGATTTTATGGCGCCGGATTGGGTGAGGGCTTTTCGCGATATTGATCCATTAATTGACGATGAAGTAGCTAAAATTGGTAGTTTTTTGCGCGATGAAATCCGGGCCGGATATCAAATTTTACCGGCGCCGCAAAACATTTTTCGGGCTTTTTCACGGCCACTCGCTGACGTGAAAGTTCTAATTGTTGGTCAGGATCCATACCCAACGCCAGGTCATCCGGTCGGTCTATCTTTTTCGGTGGCGCCGAATGTGAAGCCGTTGCCCAAATCGTTGCAAAATATTTTTAAGGAACTGTCGGGTGATCTTCAAGAAAACCATCAAAAATTACAAATTTTAGCCAAAATGAGCAAAAATCCAGAGGTAAATAAAGTAAAAATAACAACATTTACGTCGCCGACCAACGGCGATCTCTCGTCATGGTTTAATCAAGGCGTCATGCTTATGAACCGGGCTTTGACTGTGCGCGCCGGTGCGCCCAATTCGCACGCCGGTCATGGTTGGGAAGAAATTACAGAGGAAGCAGTGCGAATTTTAGCCAAACTGCCAGTGCCGCTGGTGGCGATTTTATGGGGTCGTAACGCGCGCAGTTTGGCTCCACTATTTCAAGATAACCCAAACATTTTAGTAATCGAGTCGGCTCATCCATCACCGTTATCGGCGCGTAATGGATTTTTTGGTAGCCGACCGTTTTCGCGAACGAATGAATTTTTGATTAATCACGATTTGCGGCCAATCGATTGGTAGTTAATAATAATTTCACCATAATAAAATATAGAGGGGAGATTACGAAAATCTCCCCTCTAATGGGATGGTTAGCGGGAACGAAAGCGCCTAGAACTACCGGACGCCACCTGCGCCAAATTGCGAAACGCCCAATTGGTCCAATAAACAAGGCTTTTCTTAGCCTTTAATGTCTGCATAATCGTCACCGAGGATTTTCCAGAATCTTTGGGTAGTAAAAATGCGTTAGCGCCTCCTGTTACATCCCACTTATATGTATTGTTTCGTGGATCGTTGATAAACGCGTTGACTTGCCGCTGCAGGACATCTGCGAGCATGTCTATGTCGCGCTCGTTACGGTCGCTTACTGCCCCAGTTACACTTATTATTACGTAACCATTGACTTTTTTGATCATGTTAATCCTACTCCCATCATAGTAAAAGAACACGAACTTTTGTTTGCGTGTTAAATTATGATATTTTTAGCATAAGATGCAAACATAGACGCTATCAGCATACTTGTGTTAATATGGGATTATGAATTGGAATTTGTCTGGTGTGTTTAGCCCGTATCTGATTGCGATGGGCGTGGCTTATTTAGTTGGTCAGTTTGCCAAAATCGTGCTTGATTTTGCTAAGACCCGTAAAATGAATTGGCGCGAATTTTTTAAGAGTGGCAGCATGCCGAGTACGCACGCGGCCGCGATGGTGGCGCTCACAACGGTAGTCGGTCTTCGCCAGGGCTGGAACAGCCCGATTTTTGCCGTAGTTGCCGCGACTACCATGGTGATTATTTATGACGCGACACATGTGCGTCGCGCGGTCGGCGAACAGGGTTTAGTTTTACGCAAGATCATCGATCAATATAATCGTGACACTCACGAACAAATAGCTTCTAGCAAACGTTTGTCGCATCTGAGCAAACCGTATTTTTCGCGTGGGCATTTACCGATTGAAGCGATTGTCGGCAGCTTGCTCGGCGCATTGACCGGGTTGATTGTCGCTGTTATTGCGCGTGGCTGAATTGTGGATTAGCTGTCTGTTTGTGTATGCTAACAGTCGCCCATGATATGAACACTGACACCGGTCTGCGCACACAAGATCCCGATCTGAGAATTCTGGCACGCGTGAAGATTGCGCTACTGACACTAATGCTACTATGAAGAAATAGTGTGAAACAAGTTCCTGCTGTAATCTTGAACTTGAGTTTTCGTTGGCCACATTAAACTATCATAGACAATTTTACAACAATTTTCGGCAAAAAGTAGCTATTAAGTGTTGACTTCGTGATACAACTGCGCTAAACTAGTCGACAGCTTGATGCGAGGATTTTAGAAAGTCTCTGTGAGAAACTACTGAAATGAATAGACTTGTGTTGGGTGCGCAAATTTACAATTTAATAGTGCAAGTCAATTTCGTCAGTACATCTTTTATGTTTGTTAGTTTCTAACACTTTATAATCAGATTCGCGATTTCGTGAAACTGGTTTTTATGGAGAGTTTGATCCTGGCTCAGGATGAACGCTGGCGGCATGCCTAACACATGCAAGTCGAGCGGCAGCGCAGTCTTCGGACGGGCGGCGAGCGGCGGACGGCTGAGTAACGCGTGGGAATCTACCTTGAACTGAGGGATAACGCACCGAAAGGTGTGCTAATACCGCATATGGTCTTCGGATTAAAGTTTTAACGGTTCAAGAAGAGCCCGCGTACTATTAGATAGTTGGTGAGGTAAAGGCTCACCAAGTCGATGATGGTTAACTGGTCTGAGAGGATGATCAGTCAGATTGGAACTGAGACACGGTCCAAACTCCTACGGGAGGCAGCAGTGAGGAATATTCCGCAATGGGGGAAACCCTGACGG
>JBAQVB010000048.1:0-3695 GCA_049297855.1 Candidatus Nanoperiomorbaceae bacterium | reverse complement strand
GAAAAAATTAAGGCGCAAGACAACCAGAATCAATTCAAACAACAGTTGCGTTCACAGTTTGGCTCTGACGCGACAGTTATTGACAGCAGTTTTGGCGCCAGCTATGGTACACCGACCGCGAGCCCGGCCGTTGGATCAGTAGTGAGTGGCGATACGACGCCGACGGCGTCCCTGAATATTTCGTATGCGATGTTTGCCATTTCGCACGCTGATCTGAACGCCTTTTTGAATTCACAACTGCAGGCCAGCCTCAACGGCAGCGGTCAATCTGGACAAAAAATTTACGATAACGGCTTAGCTAAGGCGACTCTGAATAATTTTCAATTAGCGCGACGCGGTAATTACACCGTATCGGTTGCGGCGACTGGCCAAATTGGACCAAATATTGATGCTAATCGAATTAAAGATATGGCGAGTAACCAAAAAGCCGGACAAATTCGCTCATCTCTACAGAGCCAGTTTTCTAACATTAGTAAAGTCGACGTTAATTTTACGCCATTTTGGGTTTCAAGCATTTCCGACAAGAGCAAGTTGACGGTTAATTTCGCGGTTAGTGGTAAAAAATGAGCGAGGCGCTGCGGGTGGGGATCGGCCTTGATGTTGGCGAAAAACGCATTGGCGTGGCGCGGGGTGATCTGGCAGTGAAGCTGGCTAGTCCGCTAGCGCCGATCATGAACGATCAAACCAACGCGCCGCTTCTTCAAATTTGGCAGCTGATGCGCGATAGCGACGCTGATTTTATAGTGGTAGGGCTGCCGCGCAACGCTCATGGTGAGGAAACTAAACAATCTGAACTGGTGCGCCAGTTTGTCGCGCGGTTGCAGACAGTTTTTCAGCGCGAACAGCTTTCGGTGGAGTTGTTTTTTCAGGACGAGAGCTTAACTTCGGTGCGCGCCGAGGAGTTTTTGCGCGGGCGCAAGAATTTTCAGGAACGCATGTTGCGCGACGGTACGCTCGACAGCGAAGCTGCCACAATCATTTTGGGCGATTTTTTGAATAGTGGTCAAGTTGTGCCACTATCTATCGTTAAACCGACGTCGGCGGGAGGCGAGCATGAATAATAAATCAACGCCTGGTAGCGAGTCCAATAACTCGGATAAAATTTTGGCGGACAGTGCTAAACGCGCTGATATTCGTCCGCGTTTTGATCGTCGCCCGAGCGTGGATATCGCCAAAAGCTTTGTTGAGCTAAATATCAAGGCTGTCATCGACGCCGACAACGAGACAAAAATGTCGGACGCCGAGCGCCAACGCCAAGCGCGCGCCGAAAAGAAACAACAACGCCGTGATCGTCGTCGTCAGCATCGCGCCCGAAATATCATCTTGAGTCTGCTGAGCGTGGTCGTCATCGCGATCGCCAGTTGCGCCTGGTGGTGGAGTGCCGCCAGTGAGCCGGTCAATTTGGCTGACAAAAATCAGTATCAGTTCACCGTGAGCGATGGTTCATCGATTGATCAAATCGCCAATTCGCTACAACGAGCTAAATTTATCCGCAACTCGTTGGCGTTTCGGATTTATGCGAGCCTTAATGGCTTGACTATTCACGCCGGAACATTTAACGTGTCGCCGTCGGATAATCTAACGATGGTCGCGAGCAAACTTAGCAGTAATCAAACGGCTACTATCACGGTGTTAATTCCACCTGGCATGACGCTAAAACAACTAAGCAGTGGCACGTTTCACAGAGCCGGTTTCGGCAAAACGGACATCGCGACTGCTCTGAAGGCTCATTATGATAACTCGATTTTAGATGGCCGGCCGGCTAACGCCTCGTTGGAAGGCTATCTGTTTCCGGACACTTATTCGATCGGTATTAATGACAATTTGCGGATCTTGATCGCGCAGTCGCTGAACCAATTAGCCAAAGTGGCGCAAAAGGACGATTTGCGCGCCGGCTTTGCTAAGCAAAATCTCAATTTTTATCAAGGTTTGACACTGGCGTCGATCGTCACCGAGGAAGTTGATCATCCGGCCGATCAAAAAATGGTGGCGGGCGTATTTTATAACCGATTGAAGCAAGGTATGCCATTACAGAGCGATACAACCTACAAATACGCCTACGCGCAAGGCTTGTGCAGCTCTAACGACACGAGTTGCGATTCGAGTTATAACACCTACAATAACGCTGGTTTGCCGCCAGGACCGATCGCGAACCCGAGCGCTAGCGCACTGGACGCCGTGGCGCATCCTACCGACAATAACTACACCTATTTCTTCGCTGATAGTAACGGCAATAATCACTATGAAACTACGCTGGCGCAGCAACAGGCCGATATTGCGCAATATGGTTTAGCGGGTAATTAAAAAATCCGATATTATTTTGTGGCACTCTTAGCGACGATTGGGTTATCCGCGCCGATAGCTTCGCTAATATTATGTAAACCGTCACGCTGTAGCAATTCGACCAGGCCGCGATTAATTTGACCGATCGTTTGCGGACCGTTGAAAATCAGACCGGTGATCATTTCGACTAAACTGGCGCCCAGCCGAATTTTGCGATAGGCGTCGTCCGCTGTGAAGATGCCGCCAACACCGATGATGGTCAGACGATCCCCATAGTGGCGATAAGTTTGTCTAATCAGTTGGTTGCTCATCTCAAAGGTCGGCCGACCACTTAAATTGCCTTTGATATGATCTGGTAAATTGACAGCGTGGCGGTCTTTCGATAAATTACCTATCGTGACGCCACTCACCCGATGTTTGATAATTTCGCGTAATAATTTATCAAACTCTGTCCAGCTTAAACTGATTGGCATTTTGATAAACACCGGGACATTAAGTTTAAGTTTATCAACCGCGTTCAGCAACAACTTGAGCCGATCCGGCGTCGTGAATGGTTCACCGCCATAAGTATTGGGGCAGGAAATGTTCAGCGTATATATTGAACCGAGGCGCGCCGCCGCCAACTGTCGGAGGCTACCGACGTAATCTGCCACACCGGCCGAGTCGCCGACGCTAATTTTGGAGTTGGTTTTGGCGACGGAAATATTGAGCGGAAAATCGTCAAACAGGTTCGGCGGATAACTCCGTAAACGCTGAATAATTGCTGTCACACCTTCGTTGGGCAAACCGGCGTTGACCACCAATGAATGTTGCTCCGGCAGCCGATGAAACCATGGATGCGGATTGCCGGCGCAAGGCTGCAAAGTTAGTGAACCACCCTCCATGAAACCCATACCGATTGCTTTGACGATGGGCGGAAGCTCGAAATTCTTGTCCAGTCCGGCCGACAAACCGACCGGATTATTGAATTTCAGACCAACGACGGTTTGCGACAGATAATCGGTTTGACGATACGACCAAGCCCAGCTAGTTAATTTATTAATGGCGCGGAACGACTGAACCGACCGGCCTAGGTGCACCATCTTAGAGTGAACGTCGTCGGGCAAACGGCGAAACAGGATCGGCTTAATCACTTTTTGATAGGCCGATTGGCTGATTTGGCTAGCTAAACGATTCATGACTCTATTGTAACGCACACGTTATAAATCTTTGCATGATAGCCTAGTTTTTTAATCAGAACTACCATAAAACACCGTATTGCAAAGAACATCCTCAATTCGCTTGCGTTTTCCCAACAAATCCGGTATATTATTATCAGCGAGAAACAATAAAGATAAGAGTTCATGTGCAACATGTACAACGGGTGTAAATTTGTTAATTGAAGATTAATCAATTAACCAATAATAAGACAA
>JBAQVB010000047.1:0-2730 GCA_049297855.1 Candidatus Nanoperiomorbaceae bacterium | reverse complement strand
CCTGAAGTTACAGTTGAACGTTCAGATCGTCTCTCTTGTTGGATCATCCTTTTTCTCCTTCTTTTTCATACTTTTTCTTGCCGTCCATTTAATCACAAGCGAGATAGCGTGTCAAGCGTCTATTATCGCTTCTCCGTCCGGAACAAAAATCGTAAATAATCCCTCATCATGCGCGCACCGGAAATGGTTGGCAAATAGGCGGACAATTGCCGGGCGACTTCACCTGCCCAGGCCTGGTTATTGCGCATTTTTTCGGCGGCGTCGGCCATATTGGCGTAGAGCGAGTTGACTTCGGCGTCGTAATTATCGCCATGGACCAAATGGATCGGCGTGTCGGTGAATTTGCCTTCGTCGCCGCCCATCGGCACGTCGGCCACGCCACCGTCGTTGGTCGCGATCAGAATGTTTAAATTGGCGATGTCTTTCATAAAGCTAGTGCCACAAGCTTCCCAGCCGACCGCGGGTACGTTGATCGAAATATTGCCGCCGACCGACATGGCGGTCGCCAGTTTTTCGTCGTAATCGGCGATGTAATGCACGCGCTGACGCAAAAACGGATCGTTGGCGATTTCGTGAAACATCTGTTGCAGATGGTCGAACGTTTCGTCGCCCGGACCAACGCCCGACGGCATCATGCCGGCCATGATATAATGCGCGTTGTTTTCCTCGAGGATGACGCGAAGCTTGGCGGTGTTGGCAAACGGCATCCACGGTCGTTTATACGAAACGAAGCGGCGTTTGAATTCAAATAAAGTCGCGTCGGCCGGAATCTGGACAGTTTCGCCATATTGATCGTGCCGCGACAATAGCTCGTTATTGAGCTTCGCCCGTCCCGCTCGTTTTAGTTGGCGGAAAACATCGGCACTTTTGGTGACGAGTGTCGCCAAATTGTCGCGAAAATGCGTCGTTGGCAGATCAAACCGATCGATGATGTCGTTGTCGTGCAGGAACTTGAGCACCGCCGGATCGACCCACGTTGGTAGATGAATACCGTTCGTAATTGGTCGAAAATCAACGCGTTCGCCGGATAAGTCGTGAAAATTAATGACTTTGGCGTGTAGTTTGGAAACGCAATTTTTCTGACCCGCAATTTCGAGCATTAACGAATTCAGCACCAGTCGGTCGTCGCGAAATAGTCCGCCAATAAAGTGTCGTAGCGCTGGCGATTTAATATTCGGGAAAACAAATTTTTCAAATTGTTCGTAACTGTATGACGGTTCGGCTGCTTGCACCAGCGTGTGATTGGTGTAAAGCGTGCGGTCGCGCACGTAAACCAGCGCTTCGTACAAATTCATGCCATTGCGACATAATTCATCGAGCCGCGCGATCGCCGCAAAAGTGGTCGCCGTTTCGTTGAGATGCATGACGGCCGGCTTCAGCCCCGCGATTTTCAGAGCTTCGTAGCCGCCAAAACCGAGCGACACCATCTGGTATAAACGATGATCTTGGCTGGCGTCACCGGTATAAAGCGCACCAAAATTCGGTTCCGTCATTGATAAAAATCGCGTCGAACCGAGACGCTTCTCCCAGATTTCCAAATTGGCGTCGGGGGATCCGGCCATGTGAATTGCGGTCGTGCCAATCTGTTGAAAGCCAAAATCCTTTGGCTGACGGTCAATGAAATAATCGGTCGGAATAAAAGCTTTGGCGGTTTGATGGCGTTCCTGCTGATAAAACGGTGTCAAAACTACGAACGGAATGTCCAAATCCTGCGCGACGCGCCGCGTGTCTGCCGCCAAAATCCCCAGGCCGCCCGCCCCACGAATGCCATTTGCTACGTCGTAAATTTCCAGTGTCGTGTAAACGTATGGTCGCGTCGGACTAATTTTTTTACCGGCGCCCGCGCGATCAATCGCGTCATAAAAATCATCAACTTCTTCGATCGACCGCTCAGCGAAGTATCTACCTTGTTGCCCACTCATATTGTGAACCATTGTATCACGATTATGGTTTTTGGCGAAATATTGGTTTTTTGTGCGAAATTTGCTAAAATGTTGGTAGCGATGGGTCGTCGCCAAGTGGTAAGGCACCAGGTTTTGGTTCTGGCATTCGCAGGTTCGAATCCTGCCGACCCAGCCATAAGGAGCCATTCGTATGCGAAAACACGGTTGCGAAGGGCTCTTTTTGATTGCAAATGAATTTTAGCGCTGGATAATGTTTAAAAAACTGTGCCGGCGGACAAAATTAGCCCGCTGTTTGGCAGTACCATCCACCGGTTAATTTCACTGCAACTGCGTACGACCAAGGAACCACGTTTATTGTCGTGCTACACGCTGGCGCAATATGCCTTACCACTGGAAAGTCTTACCATAACAGCTGCATTAGCCGATGTGGCGGTCCGTGTATCATTGGGACACACAAATCCAATAAAAACGTCAACATTGTTACTAGATGGAGTGCCGGGCCCAGCTCCAGCGGGTGATACGGATACGTCAGTTGCGGCCGATGGTTTACCTATGTATCCGTCAAGTCCGATCGCATTAGCACGACGCCAACTTCCTCCCGGCGCGTCCGCTAGTCCGCTCAGATCTCCTTGATGATCCACTTTGTATGATTCGAGCCCACTGACCACCCTGTTAACATCTTGGCGTCTCGCTGTATCTGCTTGCGAATTTTGTAACGCTGGCCACGCAATGAATACAACCAAAAATATCAAACCAGCGATAGCTAAAACTAATGCTACTTCAATAATTGTGAAAACGCTGCTGAGTGATGGGGGCGATATGTTTC
>JBAQVB010000046.1:0-2945 GCA_049297855.1 Candidatus Nanoperiomorbaceae bacterium | reverse complement strand
CGCGATCAATTCGTTATTAAAATTAGTCGTTGACGAATTTCGCTCTGAGCATTACGACGCTGTCGACGTCATTTACACTAAATTTCACTCAAGCCTCAACCAAGCGGCGACCGCGGAGCATTTATTACCGATCGGACGCACTAATGAAGACACTACAGTTGATCAACAATTGGACGCTACATTTGAACCGTCGCGTGCGGCGGTGCTCACGGCGGTATTGGAACGATTATTGCGCGCCGAAATCGTCCAAGCCCTGCTCGATTCGCGCGCCAGTGAACACTCAATGCGCATGATGGCTATGAAAAACGCCACCGACAACGCTAGCGATTTGACCGACGATTTGACTCTAGCCATGAACAAAGAACGCCAAGCGCATATTACGCAGGAAATTAGTGAAATCAGCGCTGGCGCGGAGGCTGTAGCATGAGCGCGAGCTGGCTGAGGTTTGTTACTTTGGAATCGCCTTTTGCAGGCGACGCGAAAGTACTAATTGATGATAAGAAGGAGGAACTATGATAAAAGGTAAAAACGCTAAGGCCACCAAAGCCGAAGGTGAAATTATTCAAATCGTCGGCGTCGTCGTCGATGCCGAATTTGCCAAGGATACGCTACCGGCGATCAATGACGCGCTCGAGGCGACGATCACTTTGAACGACGGCGTGCAGAAAACGACGCACCAAATTGTGCTCGAGGTGGCGCAACATTTGAGCGAAACCACGGTACGCGCGATCGCGATGTCTAGCACAGACGGCTTGGAACGCGGACAAAAAGTCACGGCCACCGGCGCGCCGATTTCGGTGCCGGTCGGTGAGGAGACTCAGGGGCGCATGTTTAACGTGATCGGCGAAGCGATCGATGGCCAAACGCCAACAACTTTTGCGACCAAAAAACCGATTCACCGCGATCCGCCAACCTTGAGCGAACAATCTAATAAAGCCGAGATCTTGGAAACCGGCATCAAAGTTATCGACTTAATCGCGCCAGTGGCGCGCGGTGGTAAAGTCGGTTTGTTCGGTGGTGCCGGCGTCGGCAAAACGGTGTTGATCCAGGAACTGATTAACAACATTGCGAAATTCCATGCCGGTAACTCGGTGTTTGCGGGGGTTGGCGAACGCACGCGCGAAGGTAACGATTTGTATTATGAGATGAAAGGCGCCGGCGTATTAGATAAAACATCGCTGGTGTTTGGCCAGATGAACGAACCACCTGGGGCGCGCTTGCGCGTCGGCTTGACCGGACTCACGATGGCCGAAGCTTTTCGCGACGCCGGCAAGGACGTTCTGTTGTTCATAGACAATATTTTCCGCTTTACGCAAGCCGGCAGCGAAGTCTCCGCCCTGCTCGGTCGCATGCCGAGCGCCGTCGGCTATCAGCCGAATCTGCAACAGGAAATGGGCGCGCTGCAGGAGCGCATTACATCGACGAAAAAGGGTTCGATTACTTCTGTGCAAGCGGTTTACGTGCCGGCCGATGATTTGACCGACCCGGCGCCGGCCGCGACTTTTTCGCACCTGGACTCGACGATTACGCTTGATCGTGCGTTGACCGAAATCGGCATTTACCCAGCGGTTGATCCGTTGGCGTCGACTTCAACCATGCTCGATCCGGAAGTGGTCGGAGAAAAACACTACAACGCAGCGCGCGCAGCGCAAAAAGTCTTTCAGGAATATAAGGATTTGCAGGACATTATTGCGATTCTCGGTATGGAGGAATTGAGCGACGCTCAGAAATTGACCGTCCACCGCGCGCGTAAATTGCAGCGCTACATGAGCCAGCCGTTCCATGTGGCCGAAGTGTTCACTGGTAATCCGGGAACTTATGTGAAAAAAGAGGACACGATTCAGGACGTGACCGATATTTTGGCCGGCAAATACGACGATAAACCCGAGGAATGGTTCTACATGAAAGGCTCGTTACAGGATAAAATCGAGAGTAAATAGATGGAAAAGTTGCAGTTAATCACTCTGCTCGGTTCGAAAATGAACGAGGAAGTTTACGAAGTCGTGTTGCCGACTACCACGGGCGAAATTTCGGTTTTTCCCGATCACGAGGCACTCGTTACGTTGGCGGCACCGGGCGCGATCACGGTGCGTCGTCGTCGCACCGACCCGGACAGCGCGTTGGAATTTTTTGCAACCAGCGGTGGCATCATTGAAATAGCCAACAACGTCGTGCGCGTGCTGGTTGACGAGGCGGATAGCGGTGATGATATCGTCGAGGAAAAAACTCGCGCGGCATTGGCGGAAGCGCTAAAATTGCGCGATCAGGCGACCGCCAATAACGATTTGACCGAGTTGTCGAACGTACAGGAACTAATTAATTCTCATCAAATCAAATTACATGTCGCCGAGTTGCGCCGTCACGCGCGACGTCTACATAATTAGTAAGACCTAAGTTCAAGGATGTTTGTTATAGGATCGACGAATTAGTCATTTTGACAATATCCTGTGCTGCTCAATGGTGTAATAATTGCCAGGTCGGTTGGGTTGCCGGTATCGATTAAATTAAAACCAACACCAACAGTGTCGTAGCCGCCATTAATAATACCTAAAGATTGGCCGCAATGCTTACCCTGATAAATATCTACAGATGGACGGCCTGTCCACTCTGAGGTGGTACTGCTGTTATATATGTAAAGATACGGTCCGGCATATGATTTGGACAGCTGACCGTAATATGGACTAATTGCGGGGGCTATGGCGCTTGCGTTGGGATTAGCGTTACCAGTGTATGGTGGCAAGTCGCCCTGATGGTCGACTTTGTAGGCTTGGAGCGCCGACGCTATACGCCCAATATCCTGCCTAATCGCATTATCACGTTGCGAATTCTGCAGGGCTGGCCACGCCACGAAAACAACTAAAAAAATTAAACCGGCAATCGCTAAAACCAACGCTACTTCAATTATCGTAAAACCTGAAGTTACAGTTGAACGTTCAGATCGTCTC
>JBAQVB010000045.1:0-2566 GCA_049297855.1 Candidatus Nanoperiomorbaceae bacterium | reverse complement strand
GAAATGCAAAGTTATACAGCTCAACTCAGAGACCCAAGCACCCGACCACCGTTCCTGAAAAATTTGGCACAAGGAGATCTACTCGAGCAAATGCAAAACCCAGTCAAAGTTTTGACCTCAGGCGCTGAAGTTTTGGCACAGCATCCTTTTTATGCAGGTGGAAAATGGCGTATGTTGGATCGGTTAGCATGGTGGGAGCATTATGCAGATGATGTCCCTGTGGTGATTGGACACTATTGGCGTAATTTTAAATCGAGTGCTGAAAAACAAGGACTGTTTAAACAGATTAAACCCTTGGCTTGGTTTGGCTTAAAGCACAATGTTTTTTGCGTGGATTATTCTGTAGGTAAACGTTATTTAGATCGTCATCAGCAACGCCCTTTTACAGATCGGCTTGCAGCTTTACGTTTTCCTGAAAGCACTGTGATTTTTGAGAATGGTGACATGAAAAACATAAACCGAGCTTAATTCACTGTTTTATCATGGGTATAAGTAAGCCCGTAATTACACAAGTTAGAAACATAATATTGCATTTAAAAGCAAAAACTCCAATACTCATTATACTTTTACTTCGAATACAATAATATGCGCACACTTGTACTCAGCACGACTGGTCATCCCGAAGCAAACTTAGAATCAGCTCGTTACTTTATTCAAAACAAAAGCAATATAGATAAAATTACGATTCTCAGTACAGAGTTTATGGATAGAGAGGGGAAAACTGAGCTTCTTATTCAAAGTATTCGCACCATCTGCGACACTGAAATTGAAATTCTCAATATTCCGCATGGCTTTGAAGAATCCAATATGTTGGCGATTCAAGAGCAATTATTGTCATGGGTCAACCAGCATCCACAAAAAGATACTTTTATTTTCAATGTAACCGGTGGTACGAAGATCATGAGTATCGCCATTGATCGAGTATCTATGCTGCTTGGTTCCAAACGTGTCGAATGTTTTTATCAAAGTCGAGATCAAAAAATCGTTTGGTATCAACGTGAGCGTGACAAAATCGTTTATCCAATGAATAGTAACCTAAATCTACAACAACGTGTACTTTCTCGGGGTTATCAAATTAACAAGCAACAGTTAATTACTGAAACGTCAATTGAAGAATTACGTTACGCCCAAATTTTAATCAGCATCATGAACAATGATTTTAACAAAGGGCGCAGTTTTTGCTCATTTATTAATTTACTGGCAACACTTTCTGAAAAACAAGAATCTTTGCATCTTCGTTTTGAAGAAATGAAAATTGAACAAGTTGAGGGTCTCATCGCACTGGCACAGATCACAGAGCAACATTTTTTTAGCTTAGATGCATCAGATAAAATCATTCATTTTAAAAGTGAAAATGCACGTGATTATATGAAAGGGGGCTGGCTGGAAGTTTATACAGGTTATGAATGCTTCAAAGCCTTGTTTGCTGTAAATCCCCAGGCAGAATTGGCAATTAATGTAGAATTAAGTAAGAATCATACCCCCAATGAAATGGATGTCATGTTTATTCATCATGCACATTTATTTTGTATTGAATGTAAGACAGCAAAAACCATGACACATGAAAATGCCAAAGATGTGCTATACAAATTATCCTCTCTACAAGGTTTTGGTGGCATTAATCAAAAACAAGCTGTCGTCTCGTTATATAGTTTAAAAGACTACAATTTAACACGTGCTCAAAATTCGGATATTAAAGTCTTTCAAGAAAAGGATTTATTAAATTTATCCGAAAAAATTTCAGACTGGTTAAAATTGGACAAAGATGACACACCTTCCGTTATAAGCTTATGATTTGATTTGAATAGCTCAAATACAGGCATGATGTGTATATCTTATCTTTGAGTAATTTTATGACTGTTTATTTTATTACGCGTCATGCTGGTGCTTTGGCTTGGGCAGAACAAAAAAAACTACACTATGATGTTCATTGTGAACACTTGGTGGATTTAGAGTTGTTAAAAGCTGGAGATATCATCATCGGTACATTGCCTATCAACATGGTATATTTACTCAATGTTCGAGGTGTGCGTTATATTCATTTGTCTTTACAAATTCCGCCTGAATTACGTGGTGTTGAATTAAACGTTGAGCAGCTTCAAGCATGTCAAGCAACACTTGAAGAATATCAAGTTCAATTCATTCCTTTTCAGCCATAAGGTCGTAAACCATTGCTTAATTACAATAATACAATTGACAGTCATTTTGGTGTTTTTCCAATACAATCTATTGAAAAATATACTTATAAGAAAAAATGTGAAACATTTTGTCATACAGCAACTTTACTGATACATACTTTGAAATATTTGACCGCTGTAAACCATTGCTTTACAAAAGGAAAAAATGAGGTTAGAGTCTGAAAGGACTTCCCTGCTGATAAGGGATTAAGACGTCATCGCAGACGCCCAATCCTGAGTTGTATACGGTCTGAAAGGACTTCCCTGCTGATAAGGGATTAAGACGCTGAGCTCTGAGGACCATTTAGACGGTATATCTCGTCTGAAAGGACTTCCCTGCTGATAATGGGTGAGCTTGGGCAAATCGAGCACTGCTCGATCCAAGCGCA
>JBAQVB010000044.1:0-2501 GCA_049297855.1 Candidatus Nanoperiomorbaceae bacterium | reverse complement strand
GGGTCGGATACTTGACGGAGTCTATTTTCGATCCGCTCCCCGTCGTTCCACTCCACAGCTCCACGGTGCTGCTATCGAGCGGCAGAGAGTCACTACTGGCTTTCGCGTCGATCGTGTAAAATCCGCCCTTCGCGATGCTCACGCCATCAGCTATCACCCCGCCCCAGTTTTTACCACCGCGTACGATTCGCCAATCGCCTAGATCCTTACTAGCGTCGGTCGGATTATATAGTTCGATCCATTTCTCGCCGCTTCCTGTCGCTGGCTTTATTTCATTTATGACGACACCGCTTGGCGTGTTGTCAGCCGCGTTCGCCGCGAGCTCGTGCGATACCACGCTGTAAATCGGCTGCATCGCGACCGCGACCGCCATCACCGCGAAAATCACGCGCCGCGCGAGCGACCGCCGTTTCTTGATCTCAAAAGCCATTTCTCCTCACAATTCTGCATCCTCATGCATTAATTTTCCGTTTTTATTTTAGCGGTTTTTCTCCATAAAGTCAAGTGTTTCGCGAAATTTTTGACATTTTCGCGCCGACGGGTTACAATGTTTTCGGTCACGCGGGTTTAGCTCAGTTGTTTAGAGCGCGTCCTTGCCAAGGACGAGGTCGAGAGTTAGAGTCTCTTAACCCGCACCACGAACGAAATCATTGGCACTAACGAACCCTTCCCAGGGTTCTTTTAGTTTATAGGTTACTTCTGACCCCTTAAAAGTTCCGTCTTTTGCTGGGTGGATTGTGAAATTAGAGAAGAAGATTCGCAGGAATGCGTCCATCGTCTTCATATCACGTATTTTATTAAGAATAACAGGGGTTGATTCCAATAGTTTGAGATATTCCTCGAAGCTTGGAATAGCACTCTTGATCCTCTGTCTTGAGTCATTCGCTTCTTTATACCTGCTCTTAAGCTTACTAATTTCTTTTGCATACTTATCAAGGTCGTAGTGCTGTTTCAATTCTGGATTGTTGGCGATGAGTTGTTTTGTGTCTTCATATGATTTCTCTTTGTTAGCTATGAGTACTTTATGACTAGCGATTGCACTAGTGAGCTCAGACGCTTTGCGGTCGGCTTCTTTTTCAGCTTGTTTAACGTAGTATGCGTAATTGCTCTTAGTAACGAACAGATATTGCTGGAAAAATTGCTGAGCAGCTTCTATGACAAGCCCACCACGTGCAGATTTATTGAACATGGTGCAGCCCTCGGTTTCACATTTATAGTAATAACGAGAGTGAATAATTTCTTTAGTCAGCTTGTCCTTTTTTGGTATCGTCATCGAAGTTAGCGTCTTATTACATTTGTAGCAAAAGACCATACCCCTCAATAAATCAGCACCGATCTCGCCACTCTTTGGCCTACTTATTGCGTACACCTTAGATGAGTTGAGGCTGTCTATTTTATTTATCTTTAGAAATTCATCAACAGTTATCATTGGCTCAAAATCATAGGCTTGAGTGAGGTCCGTAAAGCTCTTACCCCACTTATGTACACCTGCATAATGAGTGTCTCTGAGTAGATTAGATACGTCATCTTTATCCCATATATGCGACTTATATTCGCTACCGGGCAGCTTCTGAACAGTATAGTTTTGTTTGTTGATCCATAAGCGTATGTCTTTTTGAGACTTACCACTTAAGGCCATAGCGAACATCTCTTTGACCTTTGTGAAGTTGTGAGGATCAGGCTGGAAGTTTCGGTCTATATCTACGATATAACCGTGCTTAAATTTGCCGATAAATCGTGTCCTATCTTCAACAGCACGCTTATTACCTCTGTCTACTGACTCTGAGAGATGTTCTGAATACTGCTTTGCCATAACAAATGTAATTCCTAGTAACATCTTGCCAGCAGGAGTATTTTCAAACGTAAAAGTTGCAAATTGCAGGCTTTTTATCAGACCCCTGTCTACTAGGTCAATAATAGTACCCGCTTCTTTCATATTACGAGAAAGCCTATCAGGGTGCCACGAAATAACTCCGTCAATTCGACCATTCTCAATTTCGCTTATCATTGCATTGAATTTAGGTCGAGTGTCAGCTATCTTAGCCGAGTAGCTCTCTTCGTACACCTTTTCAATTACTAGGTTGTTAGGCGATACAATTCTTTCCATGCACTCTTTGATTTGGTCTTCAATAGAGCTGGCCTGTCTATCTTCGCTGGTGGTTGATTTACGAGCATACAGTGCATAGCGAACAGTGCTGGTATCTATTTCAGACGGCGGCTTAGGCCGACCAGCTTGGAGAAGTTCTAATAATCTTTGAGTATCATTTAGACCTGTCATACCTTGATTATATAACTTATTACTAATAGTTAGAGCTGCTTAAGGCTATAGGATAATTTTGATGCCATCTTTGACTAAGTATGGCGTATCTGTGTCTACTTCCTCTGTTAAGTAGGCATCCAGAATCCAGATTAAGTTGTTAATATTGGTTGGCTCAAACGGTTCAACATCTACCGTTTTAGCCACATCATAAGTGGAAGTTAGCATTAAAAATTCCAATACT
>JBAQVB010000043.1:0-8824 GCA_049297855.1 Candidatus Nanoperiomorbaceae bacterium | reverse complement strand
TCAAATGATTTATTGGGGTCTTCCTCGTTGGCGGCTTTACTGTCGGTGCCGGGTGCTTTGGGGCTGCCGTTATTGACGACATCCAGCATCTTGGAATTGGATGCGGCCTGCACTGAATGTTCGTCTGCGCCAACTACATCGGGGCTAGTAGTACCGTCATCCACCATGGCCTGACGATTTTTTTTGATGTCTTCGTCGCTCGGCTTGTTAGGATCGTCCTCTTGATTGTGCGCGGTTGTATCCTTATCAATTTTGAGACGATTTTCCACGTTTTCAGCGGTGCCGTCGCCGTGAGTTGTGTTTGACCCTTCGACGCCAGGCGTGGCTGATGCTAAAGTGTTTTCGAGAGCTGGTTTGGAGCTTGTTAAACCTTCGACATTATCCTTATTGACTGTGCCGTCGGTCGTGTCGATTGCGATGTCGTCGCCCGGTGGCGCGTTGTTCGGATCACTCGGATCGGTGATCTCTTTGCCGGTTTTTGCGTCGACTAATTTGGCGTGGTTGTTTTTCAGGCCGTCGGCTACTTTCTTTGTAAATTTAGCCAGCGGTGTCTTTTTTCGGCATTCAGCATTGAAAGTGCACTTCAATACTGAGGTTGCCTTACGCTTAATACCTTGTGACGCAGTGTCAAATTTAGTTTCCATAACATGAGCAAAATTATCTAACAATAGGCTTGGCCCACCCAGAATTACTCCCAGAAAGCTGCCGCCCGCTAACCCACCAACTAAGATGCCGCCACCATAACGCTGAATAAATTTTTTCAGAATTTTTTTCGCGGCGGCGGAGGATGGACTATGCTGACGAACGTTTCTACGGTAATATCCATCACTAGCCATTTGTGGATTGGCACCAGTTCCACTCCCCGAACCACTGGCGGTATTTTCGCGCTTAGAGAGGACATCAGGATTAGTGATATTATTTTCGTTCTGTTGGCCGGGATTCGGATTTTGGGCGTGTTCGCGACTACTTAAATAACTGGACGGTTCAGAGCCGGCGGAATGGTCGATCGGCTGCGAATAGTCAACATGTTCCAGATCGTCCTTTGGATCGTAATCTAGATCAGGCATAAATCAGTTCCCGTAAAACTTATAAACGCATTGAGCGCGACAAAGCCCCATTTTCGTTGGTTCGATACAAAATTAACAACTCCGCCTAACATAGCATAAACAGTATAGCGGATGATGTTATTTTTAGCAAACCAATTCGTCGGAACTTACGGTCATCACGTGCGTCCGTTATGGCCGCTGATATCGCGACCATTTTTGTCGTAGCGGTTGCCTCGTTCGCGATTGTCGCGCAACTGTTTTTCATCGCGAAAGCTAAATTTAATTGGCGTGCCGGTGAAGCCGAACGCTTCGCGGAATTGCGATTCTAGGTAACGTTTGTAGCTCCAATGGATAAATTTAAAATTGCTACCATAAATGATGAACCACGGCGGGTTGACATCACTTTGGACCACGTAGCGAAACTTCGGATGCGTGTTTTTCAGGCCAGCCGGCGGATGTTTTTGAACCAATTTCGCCAGTGTATCATTCAACTGTCGCGTTGGGATTTTGACTACGCGATTATCGCGGATTTGTAGCAAAATGTCAAAAATTTTGCTGACGTTTTGCCCCGTTATGGCGCTCGTGAAAATGAGTGGCGCCCAGGGAATGAAATCAAAGTTTTGGCGGATTTTCGGCGCTAAAGCGTCGCGCGTGAAGGCGTCCTTGCCCTCGACTGCATCCCATTTTGACACGACCAGAAGCAAACCCTTGCCCGCGTCGCTGATCATGCCGGCCAATTTTTGATCCATTGCCGTCGCGAGATCGTTAACGTCGGTCAGCAACAAACAAATATCGGCTTCATCGATGGCGGATGTCGTGCGTAGGACGGAAAATTTCTCGATGCCACGTTCAATTTTACCCGGGCGACGCACGCCGGCAGTGTCGATCATTTCAATGCTTTGGCCATGATATTTCAGTTGCACGCGGTTGAGATCGCGCGTTGTGCCGGCTAAATTCGCCACCACAGCTTGCTGTTTGCCGGCCAAAGTGTTAAACAAAAATGATTTGCCGACGTTTGGCCGACCGATAAGCGCCACTTTTAGCGTATCATCGTCATTATTTAATTTGGTGGCCGGAACATGATCGCGGATGAATTCGCGTAGTTCCAACAGACCGGTGGCGTGTTCGGCCGAAGTTGCGATGATGTCCGATATGCCGAGGCGACGGAATTCGTCCAGGTTTTGAGCTTCGCGCAGGTCGGATTTGTTGAGTAATAGCGCGACCGGTTTTTTTGAGCGCAATAAATTCTTGGCAAAACGGCGATCGTTTTCGTCCGGTAATAGAGTGCGATCGGCCACAAATAAAATCACGTCGGCGTTGGCCACCGCGTCGTCAATTTGGTCCTGAATTGTCGCCTCAAAAGCGTCGGTCGGATCTTTTAATCCGGCCGTGTCGATTAGTAAGAATGGTTTTTGCTCGTGCCGGCCGTTGCGTGATTCGGCGTAAGCTTCGTCGGCGGCGACGCGCGCCACGCTGTCGCGCGTTGTTCCGGCCTCACGCGCCACGATCGATTCTTGGCGGCCGATCAGCCGGTTGAACAGCGAAGATTTGCCGGCGTTGGTAGCGCCGACCAGCGCGACGACCGGGAGTTTTTGATTTGCCATAGTGCGATTATTATAGCATATACGGGGAAATTCAGTGACAAACGTTCGTATAACGATATGATAAAATTATTTTTCATAATCCAACTATTGACATAAATGATAAATAGTGCTACAATGTTGGCTATATTGATCGAGAGACAAATTGATCAGGTGGCACATATTTCATTAAGTAATTTATACGAATAATTTTGAAATCTCATAGTTTTGAACAATTCCGTTCAGCGCGATTGAGTTTTCAACCATGAAAGTTCAGTAGTTTAATAATTTGGATATGCAGTTCGAGTTTTCCCGAACTTGTGGTTTTTACGAAGATTACAGGCGGGGAGGACTCGAAATTGGTCGAGTTCTAATTTGCCGTAGCATACATAGTGCTACGAACATATAGGGGCGAATGCTCCGGGAGGGAAAGAAATGCCATTTTTCCATGATTTTTATGGAGTCATGCCAGAGACGACGGAGCAAGCGGACGCGTTGGCGCTTTCGGGCGGAGTAATTTCCGCCACTGGCGGAGGATTTGATTGTCCGTGTCGGAGGAGGTGATTCCTGGGGCTCCGGATTACGGAACCAGAGTGGCTAAAACGAATGGTTGCGGAAATAAGGGGGTGATAATTCTCGTGGGGTATACCCCACGGTCTCGTGCCCTTCTAAGGAAGGGGCTCACGGATTGCAACAAGTGGTTGCGAGACCCAAGTGGAATGAAGAAGAAGAAGGGTACGACAACGAACCGGAGGAGACAGCAATGGGATTGGTCTTACGAAGGGCTGGAATAGTCTAGCTAATCCGCCTCAAGCCTGCATATCCAAGTCCCAACTATAACCCCGTCGTGATATGACGACCGGGTTCGGCCAACAAGTTGCCAGATTTCTCCGTTATGAATCCACAATCCGAGCGTGACTGCTTGGATGAGCATGAAAATGCTAAAACGTCACCGCCGAGAGGCGGGGTTCAGGGTGGAGCGCATCGCGTTCCTCTGCCCCGTCTCCGGCAAAACTGTCCGAGAGTGAAACTCTCGCTGATGAGTCCATGCTGATAGGCTGAGGACGAAACAGAAACCGTTCCCCGTCTTGGGGCTGGTTACGTCGAAAGGCGAAAATTAAGACAGGGTTTGTCTGGTGTCCTATCCAAATAATCGGATCGCATTTCACCGAGGAGGTGAAAAATATGGGAATTCTCAAGATCAGCTTGATGAGATTGATGAGCCTGGGGGTCTTTGGGCTGTGCTTCGTCGCGGTGTCGGCAATGTATGAGCAGCAACACTTGACGACGGGAGGGCTCGTTGTCATGACGGTTTTTGGGCTGTTTTGCCTTGTGGCGTTTTTGTTGGGTGTTTTTGCACCAACCAATAAACGTCGCTGATGTTGGCCGAGAGGCCATCCACCGAGGTGTAAGCTATGCAAAATTCCCTGCAACCAGTTTGTCCATTCTGTAAAAATGGACATTTTCCTGTTCATTATTATATTAGCTAACTGCACTATCCGGCGAGCGAATGTGCGACGCATGAAAAGATCGATTTTGTCTCTCGGGTGGCGATCCCGCGATAGGGATTGTCATCATGTCTTATTCCCCGTCGTATGTTCGCTTACCGGATAGCACAAAACTAGAATTCATCGCGCTTGGCGCTCAGGAAATTTCCCCAGCGCCGCAAAAATCCCAGAACGGTTTTTAACGGTAGTTCGACCAACGTGTCGAGCAAACGCGACACGATGTTGACGCGCGAATAAGCTTCGGAAATGCGCCGGCCGACGGCCACGAACGGCATGTAAATTAGGTCGCGTAACAGCGTCAGGCTGGTTTGGCTCTCGGCGCCGATTTCGATGTTGCGAATTTGACGCGACAAGCGAAAACCGAGGAAGCTAGCCGTTGAAATAAACACGAAGAAAATCAGCAAATGGAGCCATTCAAAGCTGGCGAACGTAATCAGCAGCCAGGTCACACCGACGAAAATTGCCACCACGAATAGGCTGTAAATGAAATTATAAATGCTCGAAAAACGCCGCATCGGACTAGCGCCGAGAAACGATTTGGTTGGCACGGGCGCGTATAAAATACGCGAAACTTGGCGCGTCAAGGCACGTCGGTTTCGCAAATTTGGCATCAATAAAGTGAAGCGTAACGCGATCATATACAGTGGTGGCAACAACAAATTTATGATCAACGCGCGCCAAACGACGTGATGATTAATTAGGAGGTCGAACGGAACTTCGGCGGCAATGCCGATGACAAATTTGGTGATGATCAAAAATACCACCGAACGCACAATTCCGCGGTTGACGTTGCGACGCACCGCCGCGTAAGTGTTGGAAATCGCGGCGTCAAACGGACCGAGGAATTGCTTTTCGTTTAGCACATGCTCGGTGATTTTTTTGTCGCCGGCCACGGTTTCGGTAATGATCCGAAACACTGCGCCGTGACGATCGACGACGTGCGAGATTTTGGCCAACGTGTCCGATGCGAAAATCTGATCCAATTGATAATTGAATTCGGCGAACGAAACGGCATGTTGTCGCGAAATTTCATAGCGTTCGAGTAAATTTTGGCGAATCATCGGTTCATCTTGTTTGACAATAATTTTCGCAACGGCGATAAACAGCGTGATGTCGTAATCGCGTGGCTGTTCGGTGTGCAACAACTGCTCGGTGTCGATCGCACGCGCGAAATAAGCTTTGGCCAGATCAATGACGGCCGCCACGTCAGTTTCGCCACGTAGCTCGATCTCGATTTGGGCGCTCAGCGGTTCGAGTGTCCAGCGATCGGCCGTTTCATGCGAAAATTTCTTGAGTAGCCGCAGTCGGAGTTGGGCGAATTCAGTGGTCAGCCGGTTAATTTTGGCTAATGTTTCGAGCGCGATCGAGTCATTGCGCAAATATCGCGCCAGCGTTAAATCGGTCACCAAATCCTCCGCGACGTTTGTCAAATTATTCACCAAAAACGTGCGCCGCAAAAAGCGTCGGATGGCGTGTTGCAGTAATAATGATTCATCGGCATTTTCACTGGCATTGCGAATGGTTTCATAGATTTCGCTAACTGTGGCGCCGGCGGTGGTGACATGCAAGGTTTCCTTTTTAGATAAACGTTTGACGCGCTTATCGCGACGTGACCGCAAAAAAATCAGATCACGCGCAAAATCCTGCGCCAGCGCGTTTGCGCGTTTGTCCGTTTGATTGTCCGCCGCGCCCACTGTTGGCTGCCCCAAATTGTTCGCCATATTGAACAATATTGTATCATGTTTTTGAGAAATTAAAACTAAGAGCGAACGCTGTCCGCGATTTGCAAAATTTGTTCATTGGTTATATAACGGTTGCCGTTCAGCGTAAACATTGTGCCATCATTGGTCCAGACGGCCGTGTTGCCGTAACGATAAACGCCGTTGCTCAACGTTTCGCCACCACTTGGCACGACGCTTTGGCGCACCGTGGCGGAGTTTAAATTCGTGTTGCTCTGAGTCAATGTATAACCATCGCCACTGCCATTATTACGATATTTTACGGTAACCTGACCACGCTCATAAGCAACTTGGCCGGTGGCTGAATAACCGTTTAGCGCGATGGGCGATCGGACGTTAACGCCAGCTTGCGCCGCCGCGACGTGTAATGAAATATTCGGCATATTGGCATAAGATAAATAACTGCCGGCGAACAGCACCGCTGCGCCCAACGTCATCAACATACCGACGCGCAAATGGCGATGCTCGTCACCGTTTTCCCGGCGCGCGATGCGGTGTTGCAGGCGCTCGGCTTGGCGTCGTTCACGTGGCGATAATTTGGCAATTGGCGAATCGAGTTGTTCCTTAATCAGCGCGCGCTTTAGGATTTTGGAATCCCGTTGACGAGCTTTTTTGGCCGCCTCTAGCGCGATATCGTCGAGAAATTTTGTGCCATAAGCAGTGCGCGAGTTAGTTGACGGTTGACGCGTCGCGTGGCTGGCAAAGCGGGGCTTTTGGGCGTGGCGAACGACTTTCTTCAGAGGCTGGTTGGCGGCTATCTCTAATTCGTGTGCCTGATATGGTTTTTCTCGATCGCGTCGACGCGTGGCCGGTGACGAGCTGGCAAAAGTTGGGCGCGTCGTCGGTGCTGGTTTAGATGCGTGATGAATAGCGGTTAACGTCGGTTTGATGTTGGCGCCACTGTTATTAATGGCGGCCTTCGCGAAATGACGTACCAGCGGGCTAGTTGCCACCGGCGCGGCGCGGCGATGCATCACGCCAGCTGTAGCATGAGCAGTCGGCGTGTGGACGAAACGACGGCTGAGTGTAGTCGAGCTTTGCGCGCGGTGACGATTCGCCTGATTATCAGTGGTGGCGTGCCATTTGGTCAACTTGGCGCGCGATTGGCGATTAATAAATTTGCGATCGGACGCAATAGCGAGTGGATCTTTGCCGGACTTAAAATTCAGTAACCAAGTGGGCGCGTTTTGAACGTTGACTGTTTTGGTGGGAGCTTTGGATTTAGCTGATCTTGCGCGTCGGGTTTTGGCGCGCGGTGGTTGGTCCTCCTCTAACTCGGCGATTTCGTCGGCGATTTCGGCCGCTAATTGAGCCTGTTTATTCACGTGGCTGCGCCGTTTTTTGGCCGGTGAAGACGGCCGACTCAATCGTTTGGTGACTGATTTGCCTGACTGGCTCGTGTCCGCAGAAACAATCTTTTCGCCTGTTACGACGTCATACGCTCGGCCGTTAATTGTGAGCACGCTATTTCGTTTCATATTTGATCCCCCTCACGTTTATTCGCCATTAATTCTAGCGAATTTTTTAGAAAAACGCAACCTTTCCCTGCTTTTCCCCGCGCCTCTTTTTAATTTGTTGGGAATCAATTATAATGGGCGCATGACATCACAAAATTCGCGTCGCACCATCGCTCTGCATTCGTTCATTTACGGCATAATGACGTTAGCGGTGATCGTCAGCGTGACTATCGCACTGGGTTGGACGATGGGTTTTCGTGTTAATCTCACCAGTGGCCAACTTTCCCGGGTGGCACTGATGCAATTTAACAGTTTTCCCGGGAGCGCCAATGTTTCAATCAATGGCGCAATTATTGGATCACAAACAGCGACACATCTCAATGTTGACGCTGGGCGTAAAGATATCATTATCAGTAAAACTGGTTATCGCAATTGGTCAACTACCGTTAATGCAACGCCGAGCGACGTAATTTGGCTCAGCTATGCGCGTCTCGTGCCGAATCGGGTCAAAACTCGTGAGCTCAAAAGTTTTGCCAATTTTACTGATGCTCAGATGTTAGCTAGCCCAGACAAAAACCACTTGGCGCTGCAACTCGGCAATTTAAATGATTTTATGATGGTTGATGTTAGCAATTCGACGGCACCAAAATTTGTTGATCTCAAGCTGGATGTTAATAAACTAACAGCACCGGCACCGGGCCAAACTGACAAATTTGCCGTCATCGAGTGGGATCCCGGTTCGCGCTATTTATTGGTGCGCCACGACATTATAAACGGTGACAATTCGCCCGCGAGTAGCGAAATCATCGAAGTTGACACGCAAAATCCTTCATTCAATAATTCCGATGTGCGCAACTTGAGCAAAGATTTTAACGTCAATTTAACCGATCCGCATTTCGCCGGTAGCACTGGTAACGCATTTTTCGCCTTGACCGGCAGCGATGTGCGCAAGATTGACTATGGCAGTAATTCCCTGTCGGCGCCACTCGTGAGTAACGTGGTCAATTATCACTTATACGGCAATAATATTTTCGCTTTTACGACGCGCACGATAGCTCCAGCTGGCCAAATTACTCATGTGGCCGGTGTTTATAATGATGGCAAAATAGTTAATGTAAAAACTTTCGCGGACGACCAAGCGACCGACGCTGTGTTTAATAATAGCGAAGGTACGGATTATTTAGCGGTATTGCATGGCGAAGCTGGTGGAACGAGTCGAATTTCAATTTACACCGCGCCGCTAAATCGCACAAACAATATCACCAATTTAAAACCAATCGTCGTGACGCTGCCGTTTGCGAGTAGCACTTTCGCGAACAGCACTAGTGGCCGCTTATTAGCGGCTACGAACGGCAAGAATGTTTTTACGTATGATTTGGAAACGGCGGAGAAATATGATTTTCAATTGAGCGCGCCGTCCACGCAGTTGGTTTGGTTAGATGATTATCATCTTGTAGGTATTAGCTCAAACGGTGGCCAGCCACAACTGGCGAT
>JBAQVB010000042.1:0-12225 GCA_049297855.1 Candidatus Nanoperiomorbaceae bacterium | reverse complement strand
AGAATGTTGCTCAAATCGTGTCGGAAGTGCGTGGCGCTCGTCGCGAACGTGGCAACATGACGCCACTTTATTTTCATCTTGACGCGGCACAGGCAGCCGGAATTTTGGATCTTAACGTGGCGCGCCTAGGTGTAGATTTGATGTCGATTTCAGCGGCAAAGTGTTATGGCCCAAAACAAGTTGGTGCCCTGTTTGTGCGGGCGGGCGTGAAGCTCCGTCCGGTTGTGTTTGGCGGTGGTCAGGAGCACGGCTTGCGTTCGGGTACCGAAAATGTGGCGGGCGCAATTGGTTTTGCTAAAGCGCTCGAGATCGCAGAGAAAAAGCGAAAATCAGAAACCAAACGTTTGGCCAAGATTCGGTCGCGTTTCGTGGTGTATCTACATGAGAAATTTGACGACGACGGTCTGGAGATCAACGGCGCGCGCAAGAATCAATCGCCGGCAATTTTGAATTTTTCATTACCGCATTTGGATGGTGAGCGAGCGGTTTTTGCGCTAGATCAACGTGGAATTTTCGTGTCGACCGGATCAGCTTGTGCAGCTAACGCAGGCGTTCGCTCACACGTGCTGTTGGGGTGCGGCCTGAGTAATGAGATGGTGGACGGTAGCTTGCGTTTGTCGTTTGGCCGTGGACTAACAGAAGAAATGGTCGATAAAATCTTACCGATCCTGGGCCAGACGCTGCGCGAACAGCTGAAATTTGGTCAGGAAACAACGGCTGAGAAATTTAAATTTGACAAGGTGGCGAAATGAAGAAAATGATGATCGCGATAGTAATTATCATAATGATTATTGCCGTATTTTTGGGTGTAATGTTGGGCCTTGGGTCGTGGTTGGATTACGATCAAATGAACGGATGCTCGGTCACACCGACTGGCGATGCTCCATGCCAAAAAGCGGATGCAATCGTAGCGGTTTCAGGTGGTGATACTAGCGCGCGAGCTCTTAAAGCGGCGCAATTATACAAGGAAAATTTCGCGCCAAAGATTATTTTTTCAGGGGCTGCTGCCGATCCAACTTCACCGAGTAATGCGGCTACGATGGCGAAACTGGCCGAAACAAATGGCGTACCGGCCAGTGCAATTTTGTTGGACGAAACGTCACGCAATACGAGCCAAAACGCCGATAACGTGGCGCAAATACTTAAGAAAAATGGTTGGACGAATGTAATTTTAGTTAGTGAAAATTACCATTTGCGGCGTGCCTATAGCGATTTCGTAGCGGCTGATAATCAAGCGAGTTTTCGCACAACCGCCGCTAAGAAACAGACTTTTTGGTGGATAACGCCACGTGGCTGGTGGTTGATATTTAACGAACTTGGTGGCATGAGTAAAACAGCGGTGAAAGGATAAAACTAATGGATAATTCGCAAACAACTGTTTTCGTCGGTATGAGCGGCGGTGTTGATTCGAGCTTGTCGGCTGCGCTTTTAAAGCAGCAGGGCTACAAAGTGGTTGGTGTTTACATGAAAAACTGGACGGAAGATTTACCCGGTATGATTTGCCCATGGAAGGACGATTTGGCGGATGCCAAGCGCGTCGCTGTGCAGCTAAACATTCCGTTTCGCGTGTTCGATTTTCAGACGGAATACAAAAAATTGGTGGTCGATTACATGATTGACGAATACGAACGTGGTCGCACGCCGAATCCAGATATCATGTGCAATCAAGATGTCAAATTTGGTATTTTTTATCGCGCGGCGCGCTCCGCTGGCGCAGATCTGATCGCGACTGGTCATTATGCGCGTAATTTTAATAACCATTTGGCACGTAGCAAAAATGAAAATAAGGATCAAACCTATTTTCTTTATCGTATGTCGGCGGAGAGTTTGGCGCATACACTTTTTCCAATTGGCGATTATAAAACTAAGGCAGCGGTAAGGGCGGATGCGGCTAAATTCGGTCTCGCGACGGCGCAACGGCCGGATAGCCAGGGTATTTGTTTTGTCGGCGAAGTTGGCGTGCGGGATTTTTTGTCGAATTACGTTGAAACCAAACCGGGTAATATCGTCGAGCAGGCAACCGGTAAAGTTTTGGGTCGGCATGACGGTGCGATTTTTTATACTTTTGGCCAACGGCACGGCCTGAACGTGGGTGGCGGTTTACCGTATTACGTGGTCGGAAAATCGATGGAAAAAAACGAGATTTACGTGTCAAAAAATCTCAATTCAACGGAATTTTTCCGTGATAAAATTACGCTAGTTGACGTGCATTGGATTCGCGAAAAACCCGATCCATCACATCAATTATTAGCGCGATTTCGTCATCGTGGCGCACTTATCAAATGTCAAATTATGAGCGATCAGGACGTGAAAATTGTCATTAAAACCGATGATCCGCAACGCGCAGTGGCCCCCGGCCAAAGCGTGGTTTTGTATGACGGAGAAATTTGTTTGGGCGGCGGAATCGTTAAGTAATTGTATGAACAATTAATTATAAAAATTGGCCGTTTTATCACCGCTAGAGCAATTATTGACGCATAAATTTTCTACATCATTGTCGCCACCCTGATGACTGCAATTTCCACGGCCGTTGGCACGGGACGAATCTTTTGCTGAATTTATATTCGCAACATTATATGAAATCGAATAGCGAAACGCTAGATAGACTAAGATCTGTTAGTACGGATGATGTTTGATGGATTAGCAACTGGACTTTTTCCGGAATTTTTGTTACAATGTTTGGTCATGCAAGAGGCGGAACGAGAAAAACAATTTGACGCGCAATTTTCTAAAACCGAATCGAAATTCGGTGGCAATTCGATTCGCGTTTGCGGCGCCCGCGAACACAACTTAAAAAACATCAACGTGGAAATTCCGCGCAACAGCCTGACGATTATTACGGGACTGAGCGGGAGTGGCAAATCCAGTTTGGCTTTTGATACGATTTACGCGGAAGGCCAGCGTCGCTACGTCGAGAGCCTCAGTTCCTATGCGCGCCAATTTTTGGGTCAACAGGGCAAACCGGACGTCGATCGCATCGACGGCTTGTCGCCGGCGATTTCGATTGATCAAAAAACCGCGTCGCGTAATCCGCGTTCGACGGTGGCGACTGTGACGGAAATTTACGATTATTTGCGTCTGCTGTTCGCGCGCATCGGCGTACCGCATTGCCCGGTTTGTGGCAAAGAAGTGCACCGGCGCACGCCTGATAGCATAGTTGATGAAATTATGAATTTACATGGCGAGCGATCCTACATTGCGGCGCCACTGGCGAAGCGGCGTAAAGGTGAATTTGCCCACGTTCCTGAACAGTTTTCGCAAAAAGGTTTTGCGCGGGCGCGGGTCGACGGGGTGATTTACGCGTTGGACGAATGGCCGAGCTTGAATAAAAACGACAAACACGACATTGAATTGATCGTTGATCGCCTAGTGATCGACCGCGATAATTTGTCACGGTTATCGCAATCAGTTGAATCGTCCCTCCATGAAGGCGGTGGCATTGTCGAAGTTTTCCTGGTTAACGACGACAATTCAATCCGCGAAACCAAAATTTATTCGACGGCTTACGCTTGCGTGGATCACCCAGATGTGGAAATTCCCGAGTTGGAACCGCGACTGTTTTCGTTTAACGCGCCGTTCGGGGCTTGCCCGAATTGTTCCGGTTTAGGCTTTCGCCTTGAGGTTGATCCGAGTTTGGCGCTAAATCCGAATCTGACGATTGCCGAAGGCGGAATTCGGCCGTTTAATCGCATAAACATAGAGAGTTGGTATATGAAAAAATTGGCTAAAGTAGCCGAAACGCACGGTTTTTCGATGCGCCAGCCGATTCGTGAACTCAGCGAAGAAGTGCGTCAAATAGTACTTTACGGCACTGGTGACGAAGAATATACGGTAGAGCTTGGCAACGGGCGATCGTTCAAAACGACTTACGAAGGTGTGATTCCGAATCTAGAACGGCGCTGGCGCGAAACAGATAGTGATTTTATGCGACGTGATATTGAGCGTTTTATGCGCGAACGTGAGTGCACGGTTTGTCACGGCGCGCGGCTGAAGCCGGTGGTGCTGGCGGTGACGGTGGACGGGCTAAGCATTAACGACGTGACGTCGCTTAGCGTGGTTGATGCGCTGGATTTGTTTGCCAATAAGCTGATTTTGAGTGAACGCGAACAGATGATTGCCAATATGATTTTTAAGGAAATTATTGCGCGACTCAGTTTTCTAAACGACGTCGGATTAAACTATTTGGAGTTGCGGCGCGCGGCCAACACTTTGTCGGGCGGGGAGGCGCAACGTATTCGTTTGGCCACACAAATCGGATCCGGGTTGCAGGGCGTGTTATACGTGTTGGATGAGCCGTCGATTGGTTTACATCAACGCGACAATGATCGTTTGATCGCGACGCTGAAACATCTGCGCGATCTCGGAAACACGGTTTTGGTGGTCGAGCACGATGAGGATACGATGCGTCAGAGCGATTACATCGTTGATATTGGTCCGGGCGCCGGTGCCAATGGTGGTCAAGTTGTAGCAGTCGGTACTCCGACAGAAGTGGCTAAAAATTCAAATTCGATCACTGGACGGTTTCTGGCTGGCACAGAAGAAATTGCGATCCCCAAAAAACGACGACCAATCGACCCGAAACGGCAAATTGTGGTGCGTGGCGCGATCGAGCATAATCTAAAAAACATCGATGCGGTTTTCCCGTTGGGTGTTTTAACTGTGGTGAGCGGCGTGTCAGGATCGGGCAAATCAACCCTGGTTAACGACATTTTATCCAAGGATCTGCAAGCACGCCTGAACCGGGCGCAAACTGTGCCGGGCGCGCATCGCACGATCGACGGTGTGGAACAACTCGACAAAGCAATCATTATCGACCAGTCATCGATCGGTCGCACGCCGCGCAGTAACCCGGCAACTTATACGGGGATTTTTACGCCAATTCGTGAACTGTTTGCGGCGACACCAGAGGCTAATATTCGTGGTTACAAATCTGGTCGATTCAGTTTTAACGTGCGCGGCGGGCGTTGCGAAAATTGCCAAGGCGACGGCGTGATTAAAATCGAAATGAATTTTTTGCCGGATATTTACGTGACGTGCGATGTTTGCCACGGCGCGCGCTACAATCGTGAGGCACTCGAAATTAAGTGGAATGGGCGTAATATTTCCGAAGTTTTGCGTATGACGGTCGACGAAGCGGCGGACTTTTTCGCTAATGTGCCGACTATCGCGGGCAAGCTCAACACCTTGCGCGAGGTCGGTTTGGGCTATATTAAACTTGGTCAGCCGGCGACGACATTGTCGGGTGGTGAGGCACAGCGCGTCAAACTGGCGACCGAATTAAGCAAGCGCGCCACCGGTAAAACGCTCTACATTTTGGACGAACCGACAACCGGTTTACATTCGGCGGACGTGCGAAAACTACTCGAAGTTTTGCAAAAATTGGTGGCGTCTGGTAATTCGATGATCGTGATCGAACATAATTTGGATGTTATTAAAACGGCTGATTGGCTAATTGACATGGGCCCGGAAGGTGGTCTAGCTGGCGGCCAGATCGTGGCCGAAGGCGTGCCCGAGGATGTCGCGAAAGTGCCCGGTAGTTTTACTGGGCAATATCTGGCGAAAATGTTTGCCAAAAAATAGCAATGCTATTTGCTGACGTTTTGGCGTAAAACTTTTTGGCGCCACCAGGTTTGAAACGACGCGCTTTTTATGAAGCGTACGATGATTGGTGAAATTGAAATCAACACGATCAGAAAAATTATAGGTAGTAAGTATTTGTCGATATCAGTTGGTTTGATAAAGTTGCCAAAAGAGCGGAAACTAAAATAGCCGAGCAGAGTTACGCCGACCGCCCAAATTGCGGCGCCGATCATGTTATGTAAAATAAATTTAGTATATTTCATTTCGGCTATACCGGTCACGATTGGATTAAAAGTACGAATGATTGGGATAAATTGTGCCAAAATCACAGCCGTCGAACCGTGTTGGGCATAGAATTTTTCAGCGTCACGAAGATGTTTTTTCTTGAAAAATTTAGCGCGCGGTTTTTCTTCGCGTTCGTAAAGTTTGCGTCCAAAATGTTTGCCAATTTCGTAACCAACTGAATTGCCCACGACTGCTGCCATAAAACAGATTCCGGCCAGCAGCCAAACATTAGCGTGTCCGATTACGCCAAGGCCGATTAATGCACCCGCCGTGAATAAAATTGAATCACCTGGTAAAAAGAAGCCGACCATCAGTCCGGTTTCGGCGAATAAAATAAATGGTACCATGATATAAATCATTGGCCCCAGATGCTGTAAAAATTCCGTCAGATTAACGCCGGGTAACATGCCGTCCAGTTTAGCACGGGCTGTCCAATTTTACAAAAAGTATCCCATCTGTTATAATGAACTGCAAAATTAACCCCAAAGGAGAAATGATGGCAGAGAAAATTGCGCTGACAGCGGCGCCTCGTGAAGTTACAGGTAAAAAAACGCGCAGTTTGCGTAAAGTTGGCATCGTGCCCGGTGTTATGTATGGCGCAAAGCTAGCGGCGACTAATGTTCAGTTTGAACCGGTACCACTCGCGAAAGTTATTGCCAAGGCCGGTCGTCATTCATCGATTGAAATTGATTTGGACGGTAAAAAACACACGGCAATCATCAAAGATATCGAATATGCGCCGGCGCGCAACGATATCGTACACGTATCATTACAGGCCGTTTCGGCGGACGAGCAAGTGACGACCGAAGTTCCACTGGTATTAACGCATGTTGAGGAGTCGCTAGCCAATAAAGCCGGACTCTTGATTGTACCGACCATCGAAGAAGTCGAGGTGCGCGCTAAAGCGGCTGATTTGCCACGGAATCTAGAAGCTGATGCTAGCCAGTTAGCACAAGCGGAAGAGAAATTAACGCTGGCTGATCTCGTATTGCCGGCTGGCGTGGAGATATTGGATCTCGCGCCGGAACAAGTTATTGCGACGGTTTGGGAACCGGCGGCGCTCGCGGCTCGTAATGCGGCAGCGGATGAGGCGGCAGCCGAAACGCCCGAGACTGAAGTGGAAAACGGTGCGGCGACTGAGACTGAAGCTGCAGACGCAACGTCGGATCAGCCCGAATAATAGTCATTTACATCTGGCGATTATCGCTTGCGTTTTGCCTGATAAGGCTGTATAGTGGCGCTGTATAATTAACAATAGGAGGTTTTAATGGCGTATTTCATTAGCACGGTTTTAATAATTTTTGTGATCTATGCGCTGAGCGGACTTAAGGTGATTCAGCAATATCAGCGCGCAGTGGTTTTGACACTTGGTAAATTTAATGGCGGTGTCAAAGATCCTGGTTTGCGGTTGGTTTGGCCGATTTTTCAAACGATTATCAAAGTAGACATCCGCTCGACACCGATCGACATCCCTAAGCAGGAAGTTATCACGAAAGATAATGTGACGGTTGGCGTCAATGCGGTAGTTTATTTTCGTGTGCTCGATCCGGCCAAAGCCACGCTCGAAACGACCAATTACATTTACGCGACGACACAGTTCGCCCAGGCGGCATTACGTGACGTGACCGGGAATGTCGAGTTAGATGATTTATTGTCCAAACGCGACGAGATTTCCAGCCAGATTAAATCGATCGTTGATAAACAAACTGAACCGTGGGGCGTTTCAATTGAAAACGTGAATATCCAGAATCTCGAACTACCAGAGGACATGCAGCGCGCCATGGCCAAACAAGCGGAAGCGGAGCGTGAAAAACGCGCGAACATCATTAATGCTGATGGCGAAAAAATAGCTTCAACCACTTTGGCGGCGGCTGCTAAAATTTTGGCCGACGCACCAGGCGCGATCAATTTGCGCACACTTAACACGCTGGAGCGGATTTCGTCGGAACCATCACAAAAAACTATGGTGATGTTTCCGGTCGAGTTATTGGATGCTTTGCGTAGTAAACCGCGCGGTTAAACCGATTTTATAAATTATTTTTGATGATTGCAGCCAGTTTGGAACCAACGACTCCCGCGAGTTCCGTTTCGGTTGAGGCGCGCACGGTTTTCAGGCTGCCAAACTTACGTAACAGTTTCTTGCGCGTAGCCGGACCGATGCCCGGGATTTCCTCAAGTGCGTTTTTTGTGGCAGCTTTGGCGCGTAAATTTTGGTGATAGGTGATGGCGAAACGATGCGATTCTTCGTCGAGGCGCGCGATCAGCATAGCGATGTGCGATGTTTTATTAAGCGACAGCTCGCGGAAATTATCGTTTTTATCGCCGTCTTTTGTCAGCGGAATAATGATTTTCATATCGGCATTGCCCGAATGATCACCAGATTTGTCGCGACCGATGAAGGCGATTTTTTGGTCGTCCAACAAATTACGCACGGCCGAAACTTGTGGTTTTCCGCCATCGAGAACCACAAGGTCGGGTTTGATCCAGTTGTCGTGACGCATACGGCGTTGCAGCACTTCGCGCAGATTAGCAGTATCATCATTAATTTGGCGCGATAGTTTGAATTTGCGATATTCGCGACGATCCATCACGCCGTTTGTTGCTACGACCATCGACGCTACGACGTTGGTTCCGGAAATATGCGACACGTCGTAGGCTTCGATGCGGCGCGGAATTTTAGGCAAATCTAGCGTGGTTTTGAGGGATTGCAGGGCTTGATCGCGGCTGACGTCCATGAATTCTTCACGGCCAAAAATGATTTGTTTTTTGAGTTCGTTCAGATAACGCAATTGGTTGCGTAATTTAGCCGCCGCCTCAAATTTTTGTTTTTGCGCTAAATCGTGCATTTCTTTAGTCAGTTCGGTTTGGATTTTAACACGTTCGCCGCGTAAATAGCGCACCAGCGTCCGCAAATTTTTACGATAATCGGTCAATTTGGCTGGATCAACGATCGGTTGGCCACCGGACGCGTTTTTCATGAAAAGGGTTGGCACCACGCCCAATTGGGTCGGTAATTTGGAGTAAGAATCCTGACGCTTCGTGAAATAGGGAAAAACTTTGCGCAGATAACGCAGAGACCGCTTGAGCTCGGCCGACGAATAAAACGGTCCGATATATTCGGCACCATCATCATTCGGTGTGCGCGAAGTTGTTACGGTCGGCACGGCTTCGTTAAACGAAATACGTACGAAAATTGAGGTTTTGTCGTCGCGCAACAAGATGTTGAACTGTGGCATATAGCGTTTGATCATCTCCGACTCAAGGAATAACGCGTCGATTTCACTGTCAGTTTCGATCCAATCAGTTGTGAAAATGCCATGAACTAAAGCTTCGGTTTTGGTGTCGTGTTCGCCACGAAAATAGGATGACACACGATTTTTCAGATTGCTGGCTTTACCGACATAAATCACCGTACCGTCAGCGGATTTATGAAAATAAACACCGGGATTCTTTGGTAATTTCTTCAATTTTTGGCGCAACGCCTCGTTTGGATAAGTTGACACAATCCCATTATAGGACGAATGTGAAAATTAGCGAAAGTTTTTAGAATATGATAAACTGGGACTCTATGAGTGAGAGAGTAAATAGAGCGTTGCTAGTAATCTTATTGTTCGTTGTGCGCTGGGCGCTGATGAGCTTTGGCCTTTGGATTGCAGTGCGATTATTTGGTCACGAAAAAGCGGTTGATCTTTGGACGTCGATCGCGACTTTTTTGCTGGCCGGGCTGGTATTTTCGGCGGCAAACGCGATCGTGAAACCGATTTTAACTTTCTTGTCGCTGCCGTTTATTTTAGTGACGCTGGGAATTTTTATTCTTGTGATTAATGGCTTGATGGTGTATTTGACGGTTAATTTGGTGCCGAATATATCAATGAGTTTTAGCGGAGCGATTGTCAGCGGCTTAGTCCTGAGTATGATTAATTACCTGATTAGCAATCTTAATGAATGGCTGGAGAATTATCATAGCCAAGAAGGAGGCGAATGACCCAATTTTTAAATATCGTGACAGTGGTTAGTGCGGCTTTGATGGCCGTGTTAATTTTGCTGCAAGCGCGTGGTGCGACGTTGGGAGCCGGTTTTGGTGCCAGCGGTGAATTATTCACTACGCGGCGTGGGCTTGAAAAAAATTTATATGAGGCAACTCTTATCGTGGCGGTAGTTTTCGTTCTATCGCTGACAGTCGGATTGATGATAGCGTAGTTGATTGAGGCGGACGGCGATGGATCAGCAACGTAATGAAATAGCAAAGACTTTAAAGCGCCGCGGGCGCGCCGCGAGGCGTCGTCTTGATTATAACGGTGGGCGGGTTGTTCAGCACGCTCAGGGTTGGACGCGCGCGCGCCTGGACAATCTGCAAATTGTCCGCCGTAACGTCATCTGGTGGATTATGGCTGTCGGCCTATTGTCTATTGCGTCCGTTGTACAAAGTTTTACCGTTCAACAAGCCACGCTGTCGCTGGCACCAGCCACCGGCGGCTCTTATGTGGAAGGTGTGGCCGATAAGCTCACAACCCTAAATCCGTTGTTTGCGACAACTGATACTGAGGTGGCTGCCAGTAATTTATTGTATCGTGGACTGTTTTCTTATGACAATTCAAATCATTTGGCGGGCGATTTGGTATCGACTTGGTCAACAGCTGACGGTAAGGTGTGGAATATAAATTTGCGTCATAATGCAACCTGGAGTGACGGCCGAGCTATTACGGCGGATGACGTAATTTTTACGTTGAATTTAATCAAGAATTCGGCGGTTAATTCGCCGTTGCGCAACACGTTGGCCAGCGATGATGTGGTAAAAACGGGTGATTTTGGGCTTAAATTTACGTTGCCGTTGGCCTATATGTCATTTCCCTATTCATTGACGTTCGGAATTTTGCCTGAGCATACTTTGACCAAGTTATCACCGGCTAGTTTGGACAATTATTTATCCACCAGTTTTGCCAATATTGTGACCAGCGGTGCGATGACTTATGGGGATAAAATGACGTTAGCCGGCGGTCAAACCGCCTGGCGCTTGGTGCCCAGCAAGCGGTCGGCCGATCGACTGCGCATAGCTAGCTTAACTATTAGAACTTATTATGATGGGCAGGATTTGGTTCAAGGTTTGAATGATGGTGAGATCAATGCGGCGGCGGGTGTCAGCGCGGCCGATGCCGAACATTTGGCTCACGGACAGCGGCTGACTCAGGTAACGCTGAATAACGGCGTATTTGCGTTGCTTAACAACGATTCGACGATATTATCAGACGCAAACTTGCGGGCAGCCCTGAGGATCGGAACTAATAATCGAGAGCTACGATCGACGGCGACCCTGCGTTCATCAAAATTATCCTCCGTGCAGCCATTGGAAACACCGATTGCGCCCGGCATTTACTCATCGGTTGATAATATGAAACAGCCCGCGTTTGATTTATCGTCGGCCAAAAATAAGTTGGACGAGTTGGGCTGGAAACTGAATTCGTTGACCGGTATTCGTGAAAAATCCGGCCAGCGGTTGATTGCTAACATTGTAACTATCGCCGGCACGGACTACGAACCGGTAGCGGAAAAACTAGCTGCCCAGTGGCGTCAACTTGGCGTCGATGCGCGCTTAACCAAGGCTGATCCGACGACCGCGAACGATCAATATTTGGCGTCACGTAATTACGATGTCTTGGTTTATGATCTACATTTGGGCGCCGATCCGGACGAGACGGCTTATTGGTCGTCCACTCAGATGAATGAGCACGGTCTCAATTTTGCGAATTATAATAGTCGGCGCGCCGATTTGGCGTTGTCGGCCGGTTTGCGTCAGCCTGATTCGACGGCACGCGAGGCGCGTTACGACGCTTTCGTGAAGCGCTGGTTGGACGATGCGCCGGGGATTGCGCTGTATCAGCCACGCTATTATTACGTGACGACTGGGGCGGTGCGTGGACTTAATTCCGATCCACTAATCAGCCCGTCGGAACGTTATCGCGACATTAGTGATTGGTCAGTTCTAACGACGACGGTCAATGCGACGCCATAAACAATTAACGTTACGAAAAATCATCGGAGAGAGAGGGGAATGCTATTCCTTCGCCTTTCTTATGTTTCTCTTTTTCATATGTCATTACCACCAATCTATAAGCGCAGCGCATAGCCATACATAGTTATTGCACCAACCTCAACCATATGTCACAATACCAACCATAAGCGACGTTCATAATGCGTCGCAGTGGTAGTTGATAAGTATAGAGTAAGTAAGCATAATAACGAAAGGGGGAATAAAACTAATTATGTCACGTCTACCAAGACCAGGTTCTGATGCCGGCCAATGGGGGGGTATTAAATGATTTCTTACTCCAATCCCATAACAATGATGGCACGCTAAAAGAC
>JBAQVB010000041.1:0-5885 GCA_049297855.1 Candidatus Nanoperiomorbaceae bacterium | reverse complement strand
CACTATCATTGAAGTCGCATGAGTCCTAGCTATAGCAGGTTTAATATTCTTAGTAGTCTTTATTGCCTGGCCAGCTTTACAAAACTCGCAAAAGGATACAGCTAGACGCCAAGATGTTAATCGTGTTTTTAGTGCCATTGAATCGTATAAGGTGGATAACCAGGGGAATGTTAGCTCGGCCTATCCCACCGCTAGCCTCACGAGTGCTCCCAAGATTTGGTCTCCCGGGTGGAATGACGGTCGTATCGGCGCCTATATAGGGGATAACATATCAACGTCCAGTATCAACGGCGTGTGGTATGTGCCGACGGATAGTATTGGCCACACGCCGGGTGCCCTTTCTATCGACATTTATCCAGATTATACTTGCACCCACTCTAGTGGCACTAGGCTCGTCTCTGCACCATCCTCGTATGCAGTCATGGTTCGGCTATCTAGTAATTCATCTTTTTATTGCCAAACCGCTAGCTAAAACAAAACATAATTACCTATTGCATGCAGTCGAGCATCAATCTCGTGTTGGCATAGAGCAGTTATCGACTATCTTGCTTTTAAATACAAAGTGGTTTATGGGTGTTTGATTTAATAACGTTAGAGCCCTAATGATCGGACCTAAAGTCACGCGCCTTGACGAAAAACTTTTTAGCGGTTATAGTTAAAGCGTTCTTTTGTAAAGTAATAAATGTGAATTCGGGTCGGACGCGATCCGCCTTCATATAGCGCCAGACCTCTTAGCGGAGGTGACGAGGAAGAAATGATCGAATTTTCGGCGGATAATTTCAGGGTGCATGCTCTATAGGACGAAAGCAAACGGTGCGAGTGATCGAGCCAACAAAGATTCGTTCACGTGCCAGAGGAACACTAATAATATTTAATCGCAGAAAGAAGGTTTTTATGTGCGGTATTGTTGGTGTTATCGGTAATCGGAACGCGACTGACATCTTATTACAAGGGCTCGAAAAGTTGGAGTATCGCGGCTATGATTCGGCCGGAATTTACGTGACGGACGACACGAATAAGGTAAACTTAATCAAAGTCGTGGGACGCATTGCGGCGTTACGCGAAAAAATTGGTATCGATTTAGCTGGCACAGCCGGTATCGGACACACACGTTGGGCGACCAATGGCAAGCCGAGTGAAGCCAACGCGCATCCGCACGTGTCAGAAAGTGGGCGTTTTTTCCTGGTGCATAACGGTGTGGTTGAAAATTTCGCCGAGTTACGCGCTAAATATTTGTCAGACGTTAAGTTATATGGCGAAACTGACACGGAAATTGCGGTCAATTTGATTGCTTATTTCGTCGAGCACAAGCAAATGAGCGTTCGAACCGGTTTTGCCCGCGCACTGAAACTAATAAAAGGCAGTTTCGCCTTTGCGATGATGGATAGCGACGATCCGACGACGATTTATGTTGCGAAACGCAAATCTCCACTGTTGATCGGGCTGGGTGACGGCTACAACATGGTTTGTAGCGACGCGATGGCGATGATTCGCGAAACCAACCGTTTTTTAGAGATTCACGACGACGAAATGGTGATCGTGAAACAAGATTCCGCGATGATTTTTGACCTTGACAGCGGGCAAAAAGTTCAGCGTGCGCCGTTTACGGCTGAGCTGGATTTATCCGACATCGGCAAAGGCGCCTATCCGTTTTACATGTTGAAAGAAATTGATGATCAGCCGACGGTGTTGCGAACTTTAGTACAAAAGTATTTGGGGACGAACGGAGACGTCGTGCTTGATGACGTCATTTTGGCGGATATTTTAGTGAGCGACCAGATTTATATAGTAGCGGCTGGAACTTCGGAAAATGCCGGTTGGGCTAGCAAAACTTTGTTTGAGCAATTGACTGGCTTGCCAGTTAGCGTTTCTACGGCTAGTGAATTCGCTTATAACATGCCGATTTTGTCGGAGAAACCATTCTTTATTTATCTGACGCAATCCGGCGAGACAGCTGATTCACGCCAAGTTTTAGTTGAGACGAATAAAATGCGTTTTCCGTCGCTGACGATTACCAATGTGGTGGGCTCGACCTTATCGCGCGAAGCAAAGCACACGATGTTATTGTATGCCGGACCGGAAATTGCCGTCGCCTCGACCAAAGCCTACACGGCGCAGGTCGCATTGATGGCGATTTTAGCTAAGGCGGTCGGTATGAAATTGAATCGCGAAGTGGCGACGAAGTTGGACTTGCGACGAGAATTAGGCCTCGCCGCGACGGCGATGTCAACGGTAATTGACGCTAAAACTGCCTTTAAAAAAATGGCGCAGAGTTATGTGGCGACGACGCGCAACTGTTTTTACATTGGTCGTGGCAACGATTATTATGTGGCCAAAGAAGCGGCACTGAAAATGAAAGAGATTTCCTACATCCAGTGCGAGGGTTTCGCGGCCGGCGAATTGAAACATGGCACTATCGCGTTGATTGAGGAAAACACGCCGGTGATTGCGTTAATCAGCAATCCAAAGTTGGCGGCGCATACGCGTGGTAACCTGATAGAAGTTTATTCGCGCGGTGCGCATACGCTGGTGATTGCGACTAAAAATTGTGCAACTATGGATGATCAGATTGTCGTGCCGAATGTGCACCCGCTGTTAACACCGTTAATCATGGTCGTGCCGGCACAATTATTAGCTTATTATGCGGCGCTGCAGCGCGGGTTGGACGTCGATAAGCCACGCAATTTGGCAAAATCAGTGACAGTAGAATAGCTTAGCGCATATAATTAAGGTCCTGAAAAACATGGCTTAACCTCGTAGTATATAAACACGGGTGGCGAACTTTACAAATGAGTTTACCTAATTTCTACGAGAAAGGAAGCCACAATGGCTTACGAGGCTAAAGTTTTGGCGGATTCTATATCAAATCAAGGCGTCCGTTTGACGACGCTGGAGGTGACATTCCCGAGATTCATTCTGCCGGAATTCAACACTCATCGGGTTTTCAGCCGAAATTCGTCCAGTAGTCGGGCGGTTCCGGTTAAAAAACAACTGGAGCGGATTAAAAATGATCCGTTTATCCCCGAATATTGGGGCAAGAATCAGCCTGGTATGGAGGCTGAATCGGTGTTGTCTGATACAGAAGCTGAACAGGCGAAGACCGTGTGGTTGGGCACGCGAGATAATATGCTAGAAAGCGCGCGGATACTGCAGGATCTTGGCGTTCACAAAGAGGTAATAAACCGGTTGCTGGAACCGTTTGCTTGGCATACGGCTATAGTAACGGCGACTGAATGGTCGAATTTCTTTGCGCTGCGTATAAACAAAAGCGCGCAGCCAGAGATGCAGAAAACCGCTAGTGACATGGCTAAAGCTCTGGATGACTCTCGGCCGCAACTATTGAAGTTCGGTCAGTGGCATTTGCCGCTCGTTCAACCGGATGAGCTCGAATGGGCGGGTGAAAATCCCGATGATGCCATTAAAGTTAGCGTTGGTCGTTGTGCGCGCGTCAGTTATCTAACGCACGATGGCAAACGCGATCCTGCGACTGACATCGCGCTTCATGATCGGTTATTGGCTAATGGTCACATGTCGCCGTTTGAACACGTGGCGACGCCCGATCCGACCGGTGCTTGACATGGTAATTTTCGGGGCTGGATTCAGTATCGTAAAACCATCAAACATGAGGATGATTACTCTAAGAGATAGGAGACTTAGTGTTGGGTTGGTGATTCATTTATCGCCAGCCCATTTTTTGCTAAAAGCCAAAAGCGTGATAAAATACCATGGTATGGGTATATTTTCGCAAAAGAATAGTGACGATCAATATGTGGTGGCGCTCGATATCGGTACCGAATATAGCAAGGCACTGATTGCACGAGTGCGTGGCGACAACATGGAAATTGTTGGCGTCGGCCGCGCGCGACAAGATATTGGCAACATGTTTGGTGGTGCGATCGCGGATATCACGGGCGTAGTTAAAAATTGTGAGGCCGCTTTAGTGCAGGCCGAGGAGCAGGCTGGCGTGCAGGCGAAAAAAGTTATTATCGGCATCGCCGGTGAGTTTGTCAAAGGTTTGACCAGTACGATTCGCTACAAACGCCCGCAACCAGATCGCCAACTTGACGCGGCCGAAATGGAACTGATTATTACCAAAATTCAGGAACGCGCTGCGATTAAGGCGCAAAAACAGATCGCTTTTGAAACCGGCAATCCGGACGTTGAAGTTAAGCTGGTTAATTCAGCTATTGTCAGCATTCATATTGACGGTTATAAAGTTACGAACCCGATCGGTTTTCAGGGTAAGGACGTCGCTATTCAGATTTACACGGCATTCGCGCCGATGGTGCATATCGGTGCACTAGAGCGCACGGCGGCCGAGCTAGATTTAGAGCTGGTGGCCGTAGCAGCTGAGCCGTTCGCGGTGGCGCGCGCCGTTTTGGGCAATGACGCGAACTCAACTTTCACGGCAATCTTGTGCGATGTTGGTGGTGGATCAACTGATATTGCGGTAATTAACGACGGTGGTGTCGAAGGTACACGCATGTTCGGTGTGGCTGGGCGGTCGTTCACGAAAACGATCTCTAACGATTTGGGTGTAGGCTACGATTCTGCTGAAAAATTAAAACTCAACATCGACGATCCAAAAATCAAAGCGACGGTGCGCGACACAGTTAATCAATCCATTGATAAAACTCTAGACGTGTGGATTTCCGGTGTTGAGTTGGCGCTGGGCGATTTTGACGCGATCGATCATTTGCCGTCACAAATTCTGTTGTGTGGTGGTGGCTCGAGTTTGGAGGCTTTGGTTAAACGTCTCCACGAAAATGATTGGGACAGAAATTTGCCGTTTACACGCCGGCCGTTGGTGAAGCACATTAAACCCGAAGACGTGGTTGGCGTGATTGATAAAACTGGTGACGTAACAGATCACACGTTCATCACGGCGATGGGGTTGTTGCGCGTCGGTTATGATACAATGGACAACGCTGGAAGCGCGGAGGGTTTTCGCGATAAATTGAATAGGGTATTAAAGATTTAATTATGGCCGACAGAAAAGTAGTGAGAATCGATGACGATAAATTTGCCAAAAATCCCGTTGGTCAAGGTGCTATTTTGGGGCGCGATACGATTTACGTTGACACCGACGACGACATTACCTCGATCATTGAAAAAGTCAAAAGCTCAAAGCACGCTGTGGTGGCGTTGGTGCCGCCGGCTCGCGCGGGAACTTTGCAGTCGGTGGTGAATCTCAGGCTATTGCAAAACGCCACTAAAAAGTCGCGTAAACAATTGTCACTTGTGACTTCGGACAAAGCGCTAGTGTCACTGGCGTCGGGGCTAAAAATTCCAGTCGCGAAAAATTTAGCTGCACAAGCCGACATCCCCGTGTCGCGCAACGATTTGCTCAAAAACAACAGTGACGACGAGATTGACGGTAAAGATTTAGGTGTTGGAGAGTTGGCCGATTTAGGAAGTGATGATCATACTCCAATGGCGAACGAATCCAAGGATGATGCCGCAGTGAACGCCATTGAAACTGATGATGAAATACGGGGTGACGAAGATGACGGCCGACCGAACTCGGACGAACCGAAACAAGTGTCGCGACAGCGTAATCCGAAACCGTCACCGGCTAAAAATAAGAAAATTCCGAATTTTTCCAAGTTTCGTAAGTGGTTCCTGATTGGCGGTGGCGCGTTAGTTTTGTTAATCATTTTTATTATTTGGGCAACCGTGTTTGCGCCTCACGGTACGATCACTATCACCGCGACGACGACTGCCGTGCCGGTGTCGGCTAGCCTGAGTTTAACGCCCAACAGCGCCACGGACATTAATAATTTGCGCGTGCAACCGATCGCCAAAACGACTTCAAAAACCGAAACTGCGAATATTGCCGCCACTGGTACACAACTGGTCGGTGGTGCGCGAGCTACGGGTACGGT
>JBAQVB010000040.1:0-1509 GCA_049297855.1 Candidatus Nanoperiomorbaceae bacterium | reverse complement strand
GCAAATGCTTGAAGGCATTCGAGAGCCGGTCTGTCAAAGAACTAAATGCTGCCATAATGCCATTCAGTCTAACCGTTCGTAGGGAGAAGCGGGGAGGCGGCGTCTTGTCGCGCCAACCCCCATGTTGCCAAGGGCTGAGACGCATCCAAACTTCGTTGGAACGTGCAGGGGCGTAACAAGGTGGACATATAGGCAACACATGGCCGTAACCCAATTGAAACGCCATATTAATCATGGCGAAATCGAAACGACATCCCCCCCATCATGAAGCATGAATCTGAGAGGTGCCTACGGCGGCTGGGAGGCGATGCCAACCGAGCCGGCCAGCGCCGATCGTCAGCAATCAAAAGAAGGGTCAGTTTCATGAAGAAGTTTGCCAGAACAGCGATTGCGGCCGTCACGGTCGCCATGCTCGCCTTCGCCGGCGCGTGCGGGTCAAGTAGTGCCACCGGGGGAAGTTCCAGTTCCGACGCTGAGACGGTGACGATTGGCACGTCGAATGACGCACCGCTCGCCTTCATCGACAAGAGCGGCAACCTTACCGGTATCGACGGCGACATCATGATGGCCGTCGCGAAGGAGAACGGGTGGAAGGTGAAGAATTCAGTCAGCAATTTCTCCACGCTTATCGCCAGTCTGAATACAAATAAAATCGACATCATCAACGACTCCATGAGAATCACGCCGGAAAGGCAAAAGAAGGTTAACTTCTCTGATCCCTTCTACAACCTGTCTGATTCCATCATCGTCAAGAAGTCGGAGACCGCCGTCACTGGATACGATCAGCTCAAAGGAAAGCCGCTGGGGACGGTCACCGGTACGGTCTACCCCGATTTGCTCAATAAACTTTCTCCGGGCAAGGTGAAACTCTTTGATTCCCAGGCGACCATGATCCAAGCGATTGTGAATGGCGACATCTTCGGAGGAGTCACCGATCAGCCAGTTGCAGCTTACAGCCTCAAGCAAGATCAGAGCTTGAAAATCCGCGTTGTAAACGCTCCCACCCCCTATTTCCTCAGTCCAGTTGCTCCGTCAGTGCGTCTGGATGATAAGACCCGGCTCGCGGCCATCAATTCAGGCTTGAAGAAGATTAAGGCCAACGGAGAGTACGACAAGATCATGAAGAAATGGGATATGCCCAAGACCGCGTATATCAAGTGAAGTCAATGGATGCTGTGAAGCCGGCGGTAGGGCGCGAAAACTGTGTGTGCTCCCTTCGCTCGCCGGTGATTCGTTCGGAGCGGATCACCGGCGTTGCCGCCTGATGAAAGGTCATGATGCAATTCCTTAAAGATACTTTTTCGATGATTCCCTCGATGGTGCAGACGGCTCCCGTGGTCATCAACCTCACTCTCGGCTCGCTGGTGCTGGCCGTAGTGTTCGGCCTAGTCATCGCGCTCGTTCGCATTGCGCGGATTCCCGTGCTGCGTCAGATAGCGACGGTCATCGTTGAGATTCTGCGTGGTACGCCGCTGCTGGTGCAGCTCGTCTATATCTATTACGTGTTCC
>JBAQVB010000039.1:0-7031 GCA_049297855.1 Candidatus Nanoperiomorbaceae bacterium | reverse complement strand
TAGTTGGAAGAAACAGCTGGAGTTGAGATAATCAACGAGCTACGACTAGCTTTGCGTTTAGATGATATAGAGTTTAATTTCTTATTCATATGATATAGTCGGCTGCTCCTTTAACACGGTTATGGTTGATATGTAATTATGATAGCGCATAGAAAAATTGGTGTCAAATAATGACTGGTACCCCGCATAGGAGTTGAACCTACAACCTTATCCTTAGGACGGATCTGCTCTATCCAATTGAGCTAGCGGGGCGCTAGCTGTATTTTAACATTTTTAACGTCCCCGCGCTAATTTTTAGATTTTGAATACATTTTTTATTCAGATATAACAGATACAATTTAATAATGTTTGTTATACATTACTTCTTCGGCGGACATCGAGTAATCCGCCATTGGCTCGTCGCCAAACCAAAGTTTAATCTCGGCGGCTGCCTCTTCGGGAATTTCCGAAGCGTGAATTAGGTTGTGAATTGCCCGACCCTCGACGTTCGCCACGATCGGATCATCACCAGAAAAGTCACCCCGAATCGTGCCTGGCTCGGCCTTGCTGGGCAAAGTCGAACCAACAATTTTGCGCACGGCGGAAACCGCCTTTAATCCTTCGATGACCATAGCGATGACGGGACCACTCTGCATGAATTGAACGAGTCCGGCCAGGGCACCTTTCCCCAACTCCTTTTCATCTTCCGTACCATAAATATCTTTAGCCAATAAATCCGTGCCATCTAGACCGCTTTTCGCCTTGCTCCCTAAGCGGCTAATCCACTGTTCATCACTAGTCGGATAATGTTGACGAATCATTTTCTCCGTCGGAGTTATCATTTTCATCGCCACAATTTTTAGACCAGCCCGTTCAAGTCGCGTAATAATTTCGCCTGACAAGCCGCGCATCACTCCGTCCGGTTTAATCATCACAAAGGTTCGCTGATGTTTAATATCAAAAATTACCTTATTTAAATTTTTATCATATTGTTTGGTCGTATTTTGCGCCATTTCATTCCTTTCGTTTAGCATTAATTTACTATAGTTTGCAAGGATATTTTAGCACTTTTAAGGGCATTTTACTATAAAAATTATTCCCGTTGAACAATTTTCATAAATATAAGTAGCTACGCAAAATTAATGTCGCACAACGTATTTTTCGGATTTTTTTACGACTTTTAAATAAAGTTGCTATAATGATTATGGCATGAAACATGATACCTATTTTTTAAGCGATTTAATCAATGATTTTACGGAATATGTTGAAGTCGAACGCGGACGCGCCCAGCGTACGGCTGAAAATTATCGACTCTATATGGAGCGACTGATAGAATTCGCCGGCGATATCGAGGTGTCGAAAATCAATGATGAGCTGGTACGGAAATACCGGTTGTGGCTGAATCGTTATATTGACGAACAGGGTCGCGAATTGTCGCGTCTGACGCAAAGCTATCACTTAATCGCCTTGCGCGCGTTTTTAAAATACCTGGCTAAACGTAACATTAGCGCCCTTGATTCAGCCAAAATCGATTTACCAAAAGTCGCTAAAAAACAAGTTTCGTTTTTAACAACCGAGGAAGTTGGACGACTAATTGCAGCCGTTAATCAAAATCGTGTTACATCCGATGATTCACGCAACCCGACGGAAGCGACGCGCAAAGAACAAATAGCGTTACGCGATCGTGCAATTTTAGAGCTATTATTTTCGGGTGGATTGCGCGTATCGGAACTATGTAGCTTAAATCGCGATCATATCAACCTTAAACGTCGAGAGTTTACCGTGCGAGGCAAAGGCCAAAAGGATCGACCAATTTTTATTTCCCCAAACGCAGCCGAGGCAATTGAACAATATTTGTATTCAAGAAATGATAGCTACACACCGCTGTTTTTGAATGCCTCCCGCAATATTAAACAAACTGAACAAAATATTAGTTCAAGTATAACAGATGAGATCATCAATAAAAACCACCGTCATGAACCCAAGCATGCTGGAGAAACGCTACGCCTAACGCCGCGATCAATCCAACGCATCGTATCACATTACGCCAAACTGGCCGGCATTACAAAACACGTTTCACCACACACTCTGCGCCACTCGTTTGCCACGGATCTGCTGATGAATGGAGCCGACTTACGCTCAGTGCAATCGCTGCTCGGTCACGCCAACATCGCAACAACTCAAATTTATACACACATCACCGATCCGCATCTGCGCGAAGTCCATGAAAAATTTCATAGCGATAAATGATAAATAGAGTGCAACGTTCAAAATACCCTCAACGCCCCAATGATAACGAACGACCAAAAATCAATCGCTCCTCTAGCTATCGACCACATTAATCGTTAGTTGCACAAGTCCGAGCCGCTCAGTCTATAGACCGACATATTCTTGCAAAGATCCTGCCCGGAATCGACGGCAAAATCTGGCGACCAAGCATTAGCGCCACGCTCCACGCGCGCCGAAACGCGATAAAAAGCATCCGCTGCTCGACCGGTTGAATCGATACTCGGCTGTAAACCGTTAAAATAAAGGGTTTGACCGCCGCCAGGATCGTAAGCCGTGACACGAACGTGCGTGGAATTATTATAAATGGATTGCAACCGCAGATAATAACCGGATCCGGTTGATGAATCATACGCCGACTGATTGGAAGAACTCCCACCGATCAGAATTGCTATGTTGCAATAATACCCAGAATCGTTTCCCGTGCTAGGATCAATTGAGCTAGAACAGTTCCTCGGCAAAACAGGCGGCCGCGCAACGTTCGGATTAGTGCTCGACCCAAAGTAAGAGAGATCGTATAATTGTTTACCACCAGTCAACAAAGTTGGCGCCACGCCATTGCCATTAACACTTGAACTACCGCTAAGCCCATATCCCGCACTGTAATTACTGGTGGGACGCACCGTCACCGCATTGGTTTTATTGGTTAGACTCGTCAAAGTATCGCCACTCGCAAAATTTGACAATTCAACGCGTAAGGCATCCGGTCTACCGCCCCAATTCGTCGCCGTTGGAAAATCCAGACCACCATTAAGCGGAGCTTGATTAATGTGATCACTATTGATCGCACCAAGCGGTAGATCATTGGACCACTGGATGACAACATAAGACACGCCCGTGGGGTTAGTTTTATCACCTTTGACAATGTTTAAAGGTATAACTTCCGACCGGCCATCATTGGATAGCGTGGCCGTATAATCCGCCGTTAAACCGTTAATAACCAAACAAGAATACGATTCAGTGTTGGCCGTAGTGACACCCATCTTAATATTACCGTTCGCGTCATTGGTGGCATGCAACGCGTTTTTCAATATATTAGTAACGGCGGTTGCTTTGGCTCCATTACAAAGCGTGGCATCAGCCGTCGGATTATTTACGGTAACGCAATTGGCGTCGTTCGGATTAGCAGAGCAATATGCCAGCACGCGTTTACCATCCTCAACGCCACTCTCGGCTGCCGCCACCGCACTAGCCTGTAATTCGTTATTGGTGGCCGCAGATTGAACCGAACTAACGGTTTTCATGAAACTCACCGTAATAACGGTCATCACGATCGAGAAAAATACCACCGATAAAATCGCCGTCTGCCCCGCCTCACGAAACTCGTTTTTAGGATTTTTCATCTGTTGAGTTTGAATAAAATATTTATGCAATTTAATAAATAAACGCGTTGCTCTTCTTAATGGTTTCATGAATGGCTACTCCTTTGATAAATAACGAAATTATAAGTTGCAAACCCGCAAAACTGGTTCGTGCCACAACGCAGCGGTATGCCAGCACTCGGTCCCGAATCATTTTGATGCACCGAATTATTTGACAAATTGCCAGTCCACTGATTACCGTTCCAATACGCCGGAGCATTGCCGCCAGCCGTAGAAATCACCACTGAAATTTGCAACAAGGATGAGTTAGTGGCCTGCACGCTAGCCGTCATCGATTGTATAATTACCGTTGAACCAATAATAATACTAACGTTATTCAAATTAATTGACGAACTCGACGGCAGTGACGTGAGTGTCTCGTTTTGATTTTTACATAGCTCGGCCTGTGGATCGAGTACGCGAATCAAACTTTGCGATGAATTATCCGGCATAACATTTTGTGGAGCCGACGCAAAAGTTTGATGGTCGGTTGACTGGTTCCAGAGATAGCTGACGCCGTTGGCGCAGATACGACCACCATTCGAATAGCTAACCGTCGCCGCGGAGCCACCACTAAAGCGCGCGCTGTTCATATCCGTCATAATCTGTTGGCCAGCGTTGCCCATCTGCGATAACGCGATAGATTTATTGTAAATATTAACCATCGTCATGATTATAGTGACAATAAAAATCATGATGAACGCTAGCACTGTCATCGCAAGCGACATCTCGATCATGGTATAACCACCGTTGCCGTCATGTCGTGAATGCTGATCAAATCGTTGAGTTCTAACCATAGAGCCTCACAATCGTTATGTTATGATTAGGCATGTTGCCGCCTCCCCAGTTAGCTTTAATATAAAAATCGCAATAAGGTTGCCCCTTTTGCGCCACAGAATAGCAGATTCCGTCCACCCAGAGATTACCCCGACCAAACGGCACCGGTTCGCTGTTGTTTGACGACGCGACGCTGCCATCGTTATTGAGGTAAAAGCTACGCGAGGATTGGCCACCGCTCGCGCCACGGGCAGTATAATTGGTCGCGTTAGTTTCGTCGCCATTATATGCAACGTTTTTAATCGCTCCCCATAGTCCGGAATCGCTGCGCGCATACTGTAATAATTGGGTTTGCGTGTTAATCATCGCCCGTACCTCGGTACGGCCCAGCGCGGTCTGAGCCAACGCGTTGCCATTGTTCATAACCGCCATGGAACCAACGGCTACGGTTGATAGCACAGCGATGGATAACATCACTTCGAGTAAACTATCACCGGTATCACCTCGATGAGTGCCAATCCAGCGATAAAAATATTTCATTAATTTATTCATAGTCATCATTTAACGCCTATCTTGTTACAACTGCTTATCACCGACCCAGCAGTATTTGGTGTTACCGGAGCGGCAAAAATAATATTCGACGATGACGAACCGCCCGCAATGCAAAGCGCTCCACCGGTTGAGCTATTACCATTATAAATCGCCAGCCCCAGTGGTAGATTCGGGGACGACAACGCGTTAAAATTGAGCGACGACAGTGCAAAAACGTAAACCGCGCCGCTGAGCGGACTACGCATAATCGCCAAGGTGTTGAATGATTGAGTCTGATCCTTAAGATTATAGATATTCGCAAATTTATTATTCCACGGCAAAACACCGCTGGAGGAATCAGCTGTCGTTAGACCTGAATTGTTTAAGGCACTGATGTCGCCACCGCTACCGGCAATGTTTGCATTATTCGCCACGATAGTGCCCGTGGTGTAATTAGCGCTATTTGGCGTAAACTGAAGGTAGCGACCAATCAATAAACTCGACGACTTGCCAGCGTTACTCGCGCCACTGGCCGGGTGATTAATGTTGTTCGCCACATTCTGATACTGCGATTGCACCAGATTGCGCATCTGCACCAGCGTGTCCTGCCATTCCTGATTACGCATCGACGCCACTAGGCCGCCCATTAAAGCCGCCGCCAGCGCCGCTGATATCGCCAAGTAGAGTGACACCTCAACAATCGTAAATCCTCCCTGTTTACTCACGGTCATAATTATAGCACAAGCGAATCAATCGCCGCAACTTTTATAATTTTACATGTATCTATAGCATCAAAAAATTCGTCCACCAGTGCAAAACCAGCGGCGCGATTAAAACCACAGCGAATGTCGCCCCGATCAAAAACGGCCCAAAGGCAATTTGTGAATCACGCGTCAATTTTTTGATAGCGAGACCCGGTAAAATTGATAACGTCCCCGCCACATTAGCGAGCACCAACACCGTTAGCGCCAATCGCCAATCCATCGTCAACAATGCCACCGCCAGGCCGAATTTGACGTCACCAAAACCGATCCACTTCCCCGCCGAAATGATAAATAATAACAAATAGACGCCAAACACCGGTATTAATGCCAACGCAAAATCGCCCATCACCGACCACGACAAATAACCAAAATTGAGTGCTAAAATCGCATAAATCAATGACAAAATAATGAGCGGATAAGTGAAAAAGTTCGGTAATTTGCGCCAACGCGCGTCATAGAAAGCCAACGCCAAAAATAACAGTACGGTCATGAGCCAAACCACGAATTGCACCAAATTCAGTGGTTGTAAAAAGTTCGCGAAATCCGACCCAACCGCCACGTGCGCAATTGGCCATAACAGATACGAAATCACAAAAACCAAGCCGCCCGTCAGCTCAATCGCCAACGTCGAACCGCCAATTTTTGCGCCACAATAACGGCATTTGCCGACGGTTGATAACCACGACGCTAGCGGAATTAGATCCATCGCCGTTAGCTTATGCCCACAATGTTCGCAATAACTGTGACGATATTTGTCCGCTAGTTTTTTACCGTCTGCATCACGCGATAATCCCCAAAACCCGAGCCAGCATTTACTGGCATCGACGGCCGATTTGGATGATCTACCGCCAGACGCTAAAACGTCATACCGCCGTAATTCATGTAACCTCCAAATCAATGCGCCAATAAACGAACCGAGGATCGAGCCAACTACGAACAGGAAAACTGCGCCAACAATGATAAGCGTTAACATGACACCATTTTATCATAAACCACCGATGATATGGCACAAAAAATACGACCGATTTACGTCGGTCGTATTTAACGCTATATCAACACATTAATTAGCTCGCATTTTGGCAATAAACCGTGCCGCTAGATAAAGTGATCCAGACAGCAATCGTACTGCTCGCATCAGCGCTCGTACCAGTACAGGCACCAGTTTGAATGTAAACAGTGGTCTTGTCACCGGCAGCGCCAACCGTACCGGAGCCCCATGTGACCTTCGTGGCGGTCGACATCTTAGTGCCAGTGCCACCACTAGTAACATAATTTTGAATGGCGCCGACGTTGGCGCTGGTTGGCAAACTGCCTTGATTATCAGTCTTAAAGC
>JBAQVB010000038.1:0-1712 GCA_049297855.1 Candidatus Nanoperiomorbaceae bacterium | reverse complement strand
CGTATGATAACTAAAGAGAAGAAAGCTGCGGCGATCGCCAGCACGCAGATGCACAAGCAGGACGTCGGGTCGCCGGCGGCGCAGGTGGCGATTTTGACTGCGCGAATCAACGAAATCACCGAACACTTACGCGGCGCAAAGCATGATTTTATGGCGCGACGCGGGCTGTTGAAAATGGTCGGCACGCGTAAAAAATTACTAAAATCTCTCGAAAAGAAAGATTACGATCGCTATAAAAAAACGATCACGACACTTGGTTTACGTAAATAATTGCGCTTTAATTCAATAAATCGCCGGCAAAACATCCGGCGATTTTTTGTTATTTCGCAAAAGACTTGACAAAGAGTGTGTGTGTAGGTGGTATAAAATTACCAGCATGAGAGCAAGATATCATGTTAGCGCAATTTTTCGCGAGATCGACACGGCGAATTCCGTGAGTACATTAGAAAAGATGAGAAAACCATGGGATGGTTCACACAAGATGACAACGAAAACGCAAAAGTCAAAGTTGGCATCGATGGTGATCGCAAAAATGCCGACAATCCAGAGGAATCTAGGACTGACTTTCTAATTATCGACAAGCAAACTGGCGACCACAATCACATTTCCGTCGACCAAGATGGAAACACCACAGAATGGCATGAATACAACAAAAAGTAGCCTTACTCACGAAGTCCCGGTCGCGACTTTAAACCGACCACTACTTTGTGTTATACTAAAAAAAGGGAATCAATCCAATGACCAACGCTCAAATTAATTACGAACTAAAAAATATTATCGCTAAATATGACAGTGATGATGCGTCTAACAAGATAGTTACGTTTTTGGGGCTAAATGCTCCAGATGGTGGCGGCTACGATCAATTATTAGACCTAGCCGTATCATCCGAGAAACCCGGCGAATATGACGAACCGGAGCGTCTTACATACTATAATACACTCAAGGAAGCTATCGAGAACTTGGAATAATTGCATGTTAATTCCAAGGTTGAACCGGTCAATAATCCCTAGCACGATTTAAAACTGCTCATTTACTTGATATAATGAAAATCGCAGGAGGTGATTATGAATAAAAATAATAGTCTCAAATCAGATTATGACGCCAATCCCGATATCAACTACAAATTCCTAGCGCGCGCAAAAGAGGCACTTCTAGCTAGTGATATTGATGAGTTAAATAATATAGGCAAAGATATGGGGAATATTACCATCTGCCCGGGGCTGGATCTGATAATTATGGTCCCGACCCGATTCGGATTAGCGAGTTTATATCCTACACAAGGGGGACTAATACAACACGATTTTAACGAAACGGATCATGAAAACGGGAAATCATATCATGTGGATTTTTCACCTAAGTCGGCTAAGGATTTATACGATAATATGTTCGGATATTTAGACGTATATATTCAACGTCCATTAATTTAATTGTGATACATTATGAAATTAGACTTAAAAAAGCTAGGGCATTTCGGGCTGGATAATATTTCAACGCCAACCGATTTGACAAAAATATCTCCGGATGTATTTATGAGTGAAATTGCAGATAGCGCAAAAATATGTTGTCATTTTGGCGGATTATTTTGATTATGACGATATAAAAAGCGTTTTCCCGAGCGCAATACAAAAAATCTATGGCTATTGTGATATCAAATATCTACCAAGCGACTATGAGAATAGTGAGAGTTCGGATCTGGCTAGAAATTTGGCTTA
>JBAQVB010000037.1:0-1505 GCA_049297855.1 Candidatus Nanoperiomorbaceae bacterium | reverse complement strand
ATATTCGTCTGTTAACGGTATAACCTTTTCTACGGCATGGGAACCTTTGGTGAGCGTTCCGGTCTTATCAAAAATGACAGTGGAAAGTTTTCGGGTGGTTTCAAATGCCGTACGGTTGCGGATGAGCAGGCCATTGGTCGCCGAAAGCGTTGTGGAAATGGCGACTACCAACGGGATAGCCACGCCCAATGCGTGCGGGCAGGCCGTTACCATTACCGTCACCATTCTTTCAAGCGCAAAGGCAATATCTCCACTGCTTGCATACCAATAGGCAAATGTGCCTATGCCCACGGCAATGGCAATAAAGGTGAGCCATTTGGCAACTTTGTCCGCAAGGTTTTGCGTATTGGACTTAGTAGCTTGTGCCTCCTGCACAAGATTGATAACCCTGTTCAGGTAGCTGTCTTTTCCAACGGCTGTTACCTTAACTTTCAGCGCACCATCACCATTGATAGAGCCTGCGATGACCTTTCCGTCCTTTTCCTTTTTTACGGGAACACTTTCTCCGGTAAGCATACTCTCGTTGATATATGAAAGCCCATCCAGAACCAATCCGTCTGCTGGAATTTTTTCACCCGGTTTTATGATAGCCGTTTCACCGCTTTGCAGGTCTTCTAGCTTTATCTTTACAGCTTCTCCGCCTCGTTCCACGGTAACATCGTTGGGCAGTAACGCTACCAATGACTGTAATGCCCGTGAAGCAGCCATTTGGGAACGCATTTCCAGCCAATGCCCTAACAGCATGATGTCAATTAGGGTTGCCAGTTCCCAAAAGAAATCCATACCCTGCAAGCCAAATACAACGGCTACGGAATAGACATAGGCTACGGATATGGCGATAGCAACAAGTGTCATCATCCCTATGGCTTTGGCTTTCACCTCGCCAATCATTCCCTTTAGGAACGGCAAGCCTCCATAGCAATAAATCACCGTACCCAATGCCAGCAGCACGTATTTATCTCCATTGAAAGCAAGGGAGAAACCCAACCATTGCTGTATCATGTGCGACAGGAGCAGTATAGGGATTGTAATGACAAGGCTTATCCAAAAACGTGTGAGGAAATCGCCTGTATGATGTCCCTCATGTTTATTAAAGTTTTCATCAGCATGGCCATGTTGAGAATGTCCGGAATGCCCATGTCCTGATTTTTGTACATGAGAAACTGAGCTACCGCCAACGGGAACCAGTGCCATGCCACAAAGCGGGCATTTGCCTGGTTCGTCTTTTAGCACCTGCGGGTGCATGGGACACGTGTATTTTTTCATAATAAGGGGTTTTAAAAGTTATGTTGCACTTAATTTTTTTGCCATCTCATGGGTCATTTCTTCGGCATAAGCACCATAGGCATCCACAAGTACGCCTTTATTCTTACCATCATTGGACGATATGGCATAAATCACGGCATTGTTATCAGGACTGCTGTCGAGGCTTTCAAACCTATGGGTTTCCGTAACCGTAAAATCCTCCGGTTTTAGTTTCAGGCTCCTTGACGCACAGTACAGGC
>JBAQVB010000036.1:0-35438 GCA_049297855.1 Candidatus Nanoperiomorbaceae bacterium | reverse complement strand
ACATATATGCAAATACTAGTTGTGCCACGGATGGCAGCAAAAACTTAGTTACGAATGTTACGGGATCTTATGCTGTGGTGACGATATTGTCTAGTAAGACTTTCTATTGCGCAAATGCTAGCTAAATCAAGTCGCTAACATCTATGGATTGCATCCATGCGTCATAATGGTCAAATCACGCTAAATAAAATGAGATTAGTTACGACGCTCATATTGCGAAACTGGCAACAGTAACCATGATTCCAGTTTGAAAATTTGGTCGCAATCTGATAGGATAAGATAGCGCGATTTTTCTATCCGAGTGGCGAGAATTTTAACGCATATGGCACCATAGCTCAGCTGGTTAGAGCGTAGGACTCATAAGCCTAAGGTCCCTGGTTCAAGCCCAGGTGGTGCTACCAGTTTTATTTATAGAGAAATGTGCTATAATTAACCAGTTATCAACATTCATCTCGGGTCAGAACAGTCTGGTCAGTACCTGGTGAGAGTTTAGCTCATAGCCTTGGTTACGAGTTGACGGTGATGGATCTGTTAACAATTAAATATATCGCGGGGTGGAGCAGTCTGGTCAGCTCGTGTGGCTCATAACCACAAGGTCGTTGGTTCAAATCCAACCCCCGCTACCAAAATTATTTTGCCGGTTCGTCGGCGATTTTTATTTATAACAAAAAGCCCACAAAACGATGCGAGCTTTTTTGTTGGCGTGATTAATTATCATCAATACTGACCGCTTCGAGCGCCAACAGTCGTCCCGTGATGAACGCCGCCAGCTCTTCATGACTACGTTGACGCGACCACGAAAACAGAGGAGATTTTTCCAAAATTATCGCCTTTCTATTGTTTATTTTATTATGCTTTTCCGACCAAAAGCCGTGAAAAACTTGTCATCATACTAGCAGAATTAAGTGAAAATGTCAATATTCACATTCAATAAAAACGTTGTAATTTAATACATGAATTGGATAAAAGTCAATATCTTGACACCAGATTTCGCTTGCGCTAAAATCAATCGGAAGATAGAAGGAGGAAATAAAGATGGATCAGCTTTATGTAATTTGGATACCGGCCATCATCGCGGCGTTCGCTATGGCTAGCTTCTCGATGCCAGTGTCGTTGCTGACGTTGCTAACGCATAATATTTTGGGCCACGAACGACGTCATACCAAGTTAAATAGCTATTCTGCGCTGTATTTATGCGGCGCCATGTTGGCATTGGTGCTATTAACCTTTATGGCGCTGGCTGTGGTCAATATTCCCGCCTTTCAAAACGATCAACGCTATCACTGGTCTCTGTATGCACTGTTAATTATAGACGGTTTATTTGTGTTGTTCTTTTATTATCGCAACGATCGCGGTACGCGATTATGGTTGCCGCGCAAAACAGCAGTCAATTTAACCAAATCTGTCGAAGAAGTGCGCGGTGGCGCTAGCGCCTTTTTGTCGGGCGGTTTGTCGGTTTTTGCCGAACTCTTATTGACAATTGTGCCGATTTTTATCGCGGCGGATGTCCTGACGCGACTCGGTTATCCGAACTCGCTTTATGCGGGGGTTGGCTACGTCTTTTTGGTGCTGCTACCGGTGATTATTCTTATTCTAGCTAATGCGGCCGGTCGGAAAATTAGCCGTTTTCAGCGTTTTCGTGAGCGAAACAAGCTCTTCTTCCAGATTGTGGCGGGCATCTTGATGATTGTTTTGGGTATTTATTTATTCGTTGTTAACAGATAGGAGGCAAAATGGTTAAAATTTTATCAACTAACGGATCGGAGGATTACGATCGCGAGCGGCATCATGCATCCATTGCTAGAACGGCACGCGCCAACGGCACGCGGTCGGGCGACGCGGAAAATTTTGCCCATAACGTAATTGATAAAATAGTCGCTTGGCTGCAGGGCAAGGACGAGATAACGTCCGGTGAATTGCGCGTTGCCACGGCTAGCGCTATGGCCGACTACGACGAGGATGCGGCATATTTATACGGTAGCGAGAATCGATTATTTTAAGTAGTTGTCGGGAAAGGATTATAAGGGGTGGCGAAGAGATTGACAAAATTTGACTTTGATCTGGTGGTGATTGGATCTGGTGCGGCGGGTTCAGTCGCAGCGGAAACGGTCGCGGCCACCGGTCGACGCGTGGCGCTGGTGGAGGCGGCGACTTTTGGCGGTTACGTGCCAAATTTCGGTGACATTCCTCGGCACGCATTATTGAATGCGGCGCACATTTTTGCCGGTTTGCGCGCAGCGGAGCGGTTCGGTCTGCGCACTAACTCGGTCGGTTATAGTTTTCCATCGTTAAAAAATTGGGAAAGTACGGTAATTCGTCGTTCGGGTGCCGCGCGCACGGCCGAATATTTGCGATCTAAAAATATTATGGTTTATCGCGGTCGGGCGCATTTTATTTCGCGTAATGAGATCTCGATTGGTCAGCAGCGACACATCTCGGCGGCAAAATTTCTCGTCGCCACCGGTTCGCAGCCGCAAGTACCACACATTCAGGGCCTGGAAAACGTGAATTATTTAACAGCGAAAACCGCCTTGACGCTGAATCGGCCACCGAAAAGTTTGGTCATCGTTGGCGCCGGCGCGTCCGGCGTGGAATTAGCGGAATCGTTCGCGATTTTTGGCACCAAGGTTTATTTGGTTGAGCGTGCACCGCGCATTTTGCCTAAATTTGACGTCGAAGTATCAAATGAAATCGGCCAACTATTGCATAAAAAATATAGCGTTGACATTATTACGAGTGCGCAAGTTGTATCGGCGGCTAATGACGACATGATGGTGCGACTGCAAATCACGCGTGGCGGCGTGGTGCGCGCCTTGCGGGTTGAGCAAATATTATTGGTCACCGGCGCGACACCCAATACTGATATCGGGCTGGTGAATGCCGGCGTGAAATTTGATAATCACGGCGCGTCAGTTAATCAATTTTTGCAAACCACGTCTAAAAATATTTATGCGGTCGGCGACGTGATTGGGCCGGACGCGTCAGATGTGGCGACTGCGATTCGTCGATCCCAAATCGCCGGATATAATTTGACTAATCGCGATCAAAAATCCATTTCAACGATAGTTGCTCCTCGCGTCGCTTGGACTGATCCGGCGGTGGCAACAGTGGGCGCCACTGAAGAAGAGCTCGCGGCGCGGCGCATTAAACATCAGGTGTCGTTGGTGAACAATTCTGTCACAATGCGCGCCAATATCACTGACGCAGCGCCGGGCTTAACGAAATTAATAATTGGCGCGCGTGGCCAGATTTTGGGCGCGACAATTATATCGAAGGCGGCGGTTGATCAGATCGGACAAATTACCTTGGCGATGCAAAACAATTTATCATTGCAACAATTAGCAGATGTCATCCAACCGTTCGGCGCGTGGAGCGAAACTTTGGCGCTAGCTACGGCTGACATCAAGCGGAAAGGTGGCGAGTGAAAAACGTTTATGGTATACTTTACGCTAAGATGACTAATGTGGAATCGGGACGGTGATGGTGAGTCTTAAGAAAATCGTGCGCAGATTAAGCAAGGCGTCGTTGCTAATTTTAGTAATCGGGATCGTGTTTGTTGCGAGCGTTAACTTATTCTCCCACTCGGCGAAGGCCGACGATCAAGCGATCACGAATGCTAAATCCACTTGCAACGTAGGTTTTGGCGTTGGCTGGATGATATGTCCTCTTGTTTTGGCGTTATCAAAGACAGCCGATGGGTTTAATGGAATACTCAATGGATTTTTTACCATTGACGACACTAGCGGTAATGGAATAAATGGACAGGTCGTGCATAATTCTATAAACGCCTTTACTACGATTGCTGATCTGGTTTTAGTTATCGTCTTTCTTATAATTATTTATTCAGAGGCCACGGGCAATGGATTTGGCTCTTTGTCGAATTACAGTGTCAAAAATACACTGCCGCGATTGATTATATTTGCTATTGTAATTAACTTATCATTCTATATTTGCGTGGCTGCAATTGACTTGTCAAATATTGTTGGATCGTCAATACCTAATCTCATGAGTCAAACATTAGATCCAAACAAAAATGCCGATACAATACCTACCAATACCAGCACTTGGGCGGCTAACGTTTTACAGGGCTCGGATGGGACCGGCCAATGATAGATTTCGCAATATTCCTTCTACTTGCGCTTCTAGCGGGTGTTATTATCGTATTGGCTGCGATCCTAATGTTGATAATTCGCCAGGTTTTAGTGATTTTATTGGTCATTATAGCGCCACTGGCTTTTGCTATGGCGATTTTACCGAACACTAAAAGCCTGTTTACCAAATGGTGGAGCATGTTTAAGGCAATGCTATTGATATATCCGATTATCGGTCTTGTCTTCGGAGCGTCAAAGATAGGTCAAAACATATTTGCCGGTTTAGCCGCAACTCCGGGCGCACCACCAACAACGCAATGGAAGTACCTGATTGCTGGGTTAGTAGCCTCAGTCTTGCCATTTGTTGCGGTGCCGATCCTGATGAAAGGTATGTTCAAGGCATTTGGTTCGGCCGGTGCGTTCGTTAGTGGTGCCGTAATGGGGCGCGGCATGAAATTGGCCGGAAGTTCAGCCAAGAGAGGGCGCACACACATAGGTGGAACTGCGGGTGGTCTGACGAAACGCGTGATGGGTTCAAAACTCGGTACAAAAGTTGGTAATAGTAAATTTGGCCGATCGCGGTTTGGTCGATACCTAGGCGCACAAGCGTCATCAAGGGCATACAATGCGTCAAATAAGGTTAATATGCTAAGCCGTCAGCCGGAGTTGGATGCCGCAAAAGCCAAAGAAGATGCGCAGAAGCTGTCCGATGCGGATCTTAAAAATGGAGCCGGTAAGTTTAATTCTAAGGGTACCCTGGGTACACCGGATTTGCGTGCTAAGGCATTGAACGACCCTGCTGTATTTAGTAGTTTAAATGAGGAGACCCAAAATAGTGTTATGCAGGAAGCCTTGCCAGGATTAAGTATGGAACAGCACCAGGCGCTTCTAAAAGAGTATAAGGGTGATAAGCGCATAGTAAGAAAAGTGGCGGATTCTATGAAGGATAAGGGCTATGTGGGTAATGGTGACTATGCTAAGTTACAACGTGACATTGAGAGCGGTAGCTTTGCTCAAGGTGTGACTCATGAATATAATGACGATGGTACCGTTAAAACTAATACCAGTGGCGATGCCATTACGCACGATCTTAATACTTATGCGGATGGCTTAACCGATACTTGGGCGGGTAAGGTGAGTGATAAGACGGCCGGCAAATTTGATGCTAAGGACGCGCAGTTTGCGATCGATAGTGGTCATGGCAAGACACTAGCTGATGCCGTAAATAAGAACGTTCACGATCAGGGCCTAGCTCAAATGGGTTCGGGTGAACAGGAGATGGTTCATAGGTTGCAGGCACAATCCAGAGCCGGTTCGCCGACGGTCACAGCAGCGGGCGCGAGTTCGAATCCCACGTTACAAACGGCTTTTGCTGCTACGAAACCGGTCCAGGTTGGCGCTACTGCTCCGGCAACATCAGATGAAGTTAGAATTGCGCATACGGCGATGGACGATATAGAGCGGCATGCACAACTTACGCAAACAAAAGCTGATGCGTGGAATAGGCTTGATAAAGCGACCGCTCCGGGAACTATGGCTTCGCCGGCTGAGATCGATCAAATCAATGCCGCACACAATTTGGCCGAACATAACTTATCTCAGCATGAAGCTGTCATGAATCAACCAGATAGATATATAACACCTCCAACACCTCCAACACCGTAATTATCTCATTGGCGTCTAATAATTTATAGAATTGAAAATGATATAATAGGTTTCAGATATGGGATCATTCAAAGCCATTCATGCTTTTGTTGCTAAGCGCGAAAAAACTTTAGCTATTATGTCCGTTGGCGCTGTGGTAGTTATTTTTGTTATACTCTGCGCTACTCAAATCTCTCGTTGGTCAATGTGGTTTGACGAATCTTTCACGCATTATCTGATTCGCTTTAATATGTTCGATATTACGCGATACACCATGCTCGACGTGCACCCCCCGTTATTTTATTGGATGCTGAAACTATGGAGTTTAATGTTTGGTACCAGCGACGTAGCGCTACGGTCGATGTCGGTATTTTTCGGCGTCGTGGTCATCGTTTTGGGCTTTCTCTTGGCGCGCCGATTATTTGGCAAAAAGGTCGGTTATTTGTCGTTGCCACTGTTGGGCTTGTCGCCAATGTTATTGCGTTATAGCATCGAGACGCGCATGTACACCATGGTGGCTATGATCGCACTGGCGCAAATATTGGTTTTAATCAAGGCGCGCGCCGATGGCCGGCGTCGGTGGTGGATTGCGTATGGCGTCCTGGTGGCGGCCGGGATGTGGACGCATTATTACACTGCGCTAGTGGTGCTAGCGCAGTGGGCGTGGCTATTTGTTGTGTCTCATAAAAAATTGGGCGAAATGTTTGGTTTTGCGCGTGGCCAAAAAATCACTTGGCGGGGTTTTTGGCAACAAATTTTCCGCGTGAAAACCGGTAATTTTTTACAGGCGCTGTTCGTAGCGGTCGTTTTATTTGCGCCATGGTTGTTGATGATGGTCAAGCAACTGACGACGGTCGTGAGCGGAGGATTCTGGGCGTCGCCGGTCGGATTAGGCACACTGCCTGATCTGTTGGCCACGACATTTTTGTATCAATTATCATCCACAACGACGGGTTGGTTGGCGGCAGGATTGATAGTGTTAATCGTTGGGGTTATTTATCTATTTGTCAAATTATGGCGCGAACAATTGACAACCACGTTGCGGCAAAATTTGCTGCTGATTAGTTTGTCATGTGTTTTGCCACCACTGTTATTAATGATTATTTCTCTACCGCCACTGCGTAGTTCGTTTGTTGATCGCTATGTTTTGGGTGCGATTATGTTGGCGCCGATTATGTTGGCGATCGTGGTAGGCTTGTCGCGCCAAACAATCGTGAAAAATTTTTTGTATGTTTTAACCATAGTTTTGCTCATTAGTGGCATGGGTGCGGTGGTTTATTTCGGTAATTACAATAAGACTACTAACCTAATTTCCACCGCTAAGAGCTTAATGGTGAAAATTGCCGATAATTCCGACGGTCGGACGATTCCCGTGATTGCCGACACGGCTTGGACATTTTACGACGCGGACGCCTACGCTACGTCGCGTCAGCCAGTGTATTTTTTGAACTCGCAAATGGAAGACTACTATTACGGTGTCGAAAAAATATTGGCCACGAGTCCTAATAAAATTGTCGGCTTAAATAAGTGGACGTCGCAACATCACATTTTGCAGGTGTGGTATATTTCGGCGACAAACAATGCGACTAAATTGCCACCAGAGCTCGGTAGCGACAAGTCGCGTTGGACTCCACTGCGCACAATTCGGGTAGTCGCGCCTAACGATTGGGGCGGTTCATCAAATGCGGTATTGTACGAGATCAATCACTAAATTAAAATTCGCGAATTTTCATGAATAATGTTAAAATGTAGTAATGAATCCAAGAAATCCAAGGGGAAAACGACCCGCTAATTTGACACCAACGTCTCAATCGCCGAGAGGTCGACGCGCTCGCAATATTGTTTTTTATATAATAATTATTTTACTCGCTCTGGTGATCTTTGCGGCGGTGCGACCGAGTGACCATTTACAAACTATACCGTTTTCACAACTAGTAAAAAACGTTAACGAAGGTAAAGTAGCTAAGGTGGTCGAAAGTGGTCAAGATTTAACTATCACCCTTAAGGGACAAAAAAATCCGACTGAAACCTCGATGGTGCCGCAAGGCGCTAGCTCTGCCCAGCAGGGTTTAGATATTACAAAAGTTAATTACGTCGCCCAGACAGCCGACAACACGTCCGATATATTATGGAATGTGGCGGGGGTCGCGTTACCGATTATTGTGATTGTTGCCCTGTTTGTCTGGATGATGCGTAGTGCTGGCGCTCAGGGTAATCAGTCCCTAGCGTTTGGTCGATCCAAAGCCAAACTGTATGGCAAGGATAAAAAAACCACGACTTTCACCGATATTGCCGGGAACGACGAAGCGAAGGACGATTTAACTGAGGTCGTAGATTTTCTCAAACATCCGAAAAAGTTTGCCAGTTTAGGTGCTAAAATCCCGAAAGGTGTGCTCATGGTTGGCCCGCCAGGCACCGGTAAAACTATGTTGGCGCGCGCCGTGGCCGGCGAAGCCAATGTGCCGTTTTTCTCAATTTCTGGATCGGAATTCGTCGAAATGTTCGTTGGCGTTGGCGCATCGCGGGTGCGCGACCTGTTCGAGAAAGCCAAAAAGAACGCGCCTTGTATTATTTTCATTGATGAAATTGACGCAGTGGGGCGGCGACGTGGCTCTGGCATGGGTGGCGGTCACGACGAGCGCGAACAAACACTGAATCAGATTTTAGTGGAAATGGACGGTTTTGATGAACATCAAACTGTTATCGTACTAGCGGCGACGAACCGAGCGGACGTATTGGATCCAGCGCTACTTCGGCCGGGCCGATTTGATCGGCGCGTGACGATCGCATTACCTGAGCGCCGTGACCGTGAAGCAATTTTAAAGGTGCACGAAAAAGGCAAGCCGGTGGCTAAATCGGTGGATCTCGATGCGCTAGCGGCCAAAACTGCCGGTATGTCGGGGGCAGATTTGGCGAACGTTATGAATGAAGCGGCGATTAAAGCGGCGCGCCAAAACGAGAAAGAAATTAGTGACCAGGACGTTACCGAGGCTTTTGAAAAAGTTTCCATCGGTCCGGAGCGTAAAAACAAAGTTATGAATGATAAGGATAAAGAGTTGACGGCGTATCACGAAGGTGGTCATGCGCTGGTGGCGCAAATTCTACCGGATAGTGATGACGTCCACAAGGTGACGATTATTCCGCGCGGTGGTACCGGTGGCGTAACTTGGACGTTGCCATCGGAGGATCGGCCGTATACTTCGATCGTTGAATTTAAGGACATTTTGGCTAAGGCTTTGGGTGGGCGCATATCCGAGGAAATCGTTTATGGCCGCGATCACATTACGACTGGCGCCGGTTCGGATTTGCGTAACGCCACGTCGATCGCGCGCGATATGATAATTGAGCAAGGCATGGGCACGCGGTTGCGGGATCAAGTTTTTCACGAGGATGAAGGTGGTTTAATGATGGATCGGATTGCCCGCGAAAAGCCTTATTCGGAAAAAACGGCTGAGGAAATCGATCGCGAGGTAAACGAATTGATCGAAGAAGCGGCCAACCGCGCTCGCGTGGTAATTTCGGAAAATCGTGAGTATTTGAATAAATTGAAGGACGCGTTACTGGAAAAGGAAACGCTGGACGCGGATCAAGTCAAGACGCTTTTGCATGATGCTCAGCTGCCGGACGCGGCGCGACTCTATTAAATTTGAGCCGTTAACGTTGGACGCGCGGATGTCCGAAAAAGATTTTCTTCAGATAAGCCAACACGGGCGTGGCCTCTTCTAATTTAAGAACTAGTGAGCAAACCATATAAAACGCTAGGCTAACTAAGCCGATCAAGGCTAGTTTAGGTAAAATCATCATGATGTTTTGGTTTTGAAATTCGAGATTTAGACCGGTTGCTAAAGCGTAGGTAACGACGCTAGTAATGGCCGTGGCGATGCACATACGCAAAATGGCAAACCAAAAATCGCGGTTAAAAACATTATCGAGGCGGCGTTGCATGATGAACCATTGTGTCGTGATTTCCAGGGCGGCCCAAATTACCTGTCCTATGGCCAACGATGAAGCACCCCATCCTAGCCAAAACATCATGATCAGCTCCAGTGCGACCGAGATAACAAAAGTGACTAGCGAAATTAGGAGAGGTGTTTTTGTGTCTTGTTGTGCGTAAAAACTACGTGCGGCGATTTGATAAACCGAGCGCAATAAAATCACCATAGTTAAAATACCGAACATACTGGCAATGGTTGCATTACCGCCCGCCTGAATGATAGAAACTATATATCCGCGGGCAAAAAATGAAATGGCAGCGACCGGTAGCGATAACCAGATAATTACGCGCACGATCGAGCGAAATTCTTTTTTAAATAAATCGGGTCGGCCCTGGCTGATGCGTTCAGTCATCTTCGGAAAAGCGGCCGTTGAGATGGCTACCCCGATCAGATTAATGGGCATATTGTAGAGAGTTGTCGCCTGTTGATACGAGCGAATCGTACCGTCGGCCATATGGGAAGCCAGGTTAGTGTCAATCATACTGGAGATGTAGTCTAAGCCCTGATCGGCCGAGCGCGCGGGCAATAATTTAAGTACTTTACGGAACCCATTATTTTTCCAATAAATTTTAAATTCGTAATCAAAGCCGAGGCCGATCAAGCCCAGGCACGACACCAAAAGTTGTAAAATTGCGCCCAGCACCACGCCAAGCGCCACACCCATAATACCGCCCGCGAAAAATTGATGACCAAAAATTGTGATGCCATTTGTGAAAACCGTCGCGCCAATAATGATGCCGATATTGTAAATCATTGGTGCTAGCGCGAAAAAGAAAAACCGTCCAACCGCCTGTTGGATGCTGGAAATGACCGTAGCAATAGCAAATAAGAACGGATTAATAGCGAGTAAGCGCATCATCGCGATAGTTAGGGCCTGACCAGATTCGCTCATGCCGGGGCCGACGATATATTTAACCAATATCGGCGCAAATATCTCAATGAGAATGCTGGCTAACAACGTCAATAGGGCTAAAAAATTCATAGTCGACGACGATAATTGCCAAGCGCTTTTGCGATTGCCTTTTGCTAAACGGCTGTTAAACACTGGGATGAAGCTAACCGACAACGCGCCCGTAACTAGCACCATATACATAAAATCGGGAATCGTAAATGCCGCGGTGTAGGCGTCAATACCAACTTTATATGTCGTAAGATACATACCATTTAAGATTCGATCGCGATAAATGCCGAGTACCGCGCTAGCCGTAGTCGAGGCAGCTAACATAGCGGCGGCCATTTTAATAGATATTTTTTGATTAGCTTTTGCCAGAGTAGTAATTAAACGATTGCGCGCCCGGCGCGCGCGCTCGATTTGTGCTTGGCGAATTTTAAACTCTTGATGCTGAGTTAATTTTTCACTGCGATCGGCATAATCGTTCAATAAATCGCCGACGTCGGAATTGAGGATGATGTCGCGTGAGGTTCGTGTTTTGTCGGGTTGATTGCGCTCTCGATCAGAGCTCGGCTTCGAGGCGTTGTCGTGATTATCCGGATCATCTTTCATTGCTATTATTTTATCATAGATTTAGAATCAACGAAATGAGTTTTTTAAAAAAGACAATTGCTCTCTGTAAATCGATTTTAAAAAATCAAAATGAATAGTTTTATAGTAATGATAAATAGAAATCGCATTTCACGAATATGTGATCAACGACGCGTTACGGCGTTGGGTGGCGGACTAATTTTTTGTTATAATAGTTTTGTTTTATGGACAAGATTCGTAATTTTTGCATCATTGCTCACATTGACCACGGTAAGAGTACTTTGGCTGATCGAATGATGGAGCTAACAGGCACGGTTGAAAAACGCGGTATGAAGGCGCAACTTTTGGATTCCATGACCTTGGAGCGCGAGCGTGGCATTACTATTAAATTAGCACCCGTGACGATGAATTGGCGACCGCAGGCCAGCGACGTTATTAATGATGAAGCCAGATTTGATGAAGAGGAATTTTTAATGGCTGCTAGTCGTAATTTTGCCATTACGCACGCCCCAACTTTTACCACTGAACATTCTGGGTTTTATGAATTGAATTTAATCGACACGCCGGGACATGTCGATTTTTCGTATGAAGTATCGCGTAGCTTGGCGGCGGTAGAGGGCGCGATACTCGTGGTCGACGCCACGCAAGGTATTCAGGCGCAAACTTTGCAAAATTTACATTTGGCACTTGAACAAAAACTGACGATTATTCCGGTGTTAAATAAAATTGATCTGCCAGCCGCGGATGTAGACAAAGTGAGCCAAGAAATCATAGATTTACTTAATTGTAGTGGGGCCGACATTTTGCACGTGTCGGCTAAAACGGGCCAAGGCGTGGCGGCGGTTTTGAACGCGATTGTGGCGAAAATTCCGGCGCCAATCAGTCCGTTGGCTGAGGATGAGGCATTGGAGCGGCTAGCCAAAAAACCGGACATGACTAGTTTGGTGTTGCGCGCGGAGACTGAAAAGCTAGCCATGAATGAGCCACTACGCGCTCTGATTTTTGATTCCTATTATGATGATTATCGGGGTGTTATTTTATATGTCCGAATTGTAGATGGCGCGATCGAGCGGGACGACGATATTTTCATGATGAACACTAAAAAGTCCGGATTGGCGCTGGAGATTGGTAAACTGACGCCCAAAACGACGGCGACCTCGCGGCTGAATGCGGGTGAAATCGGTTATGTTGTGACAAATCTCAAGACCACGCGCGATGCTAAAGTCGGTGACACGATCAGCCTAACTAAATATTTTAAGGAGTAAAAATGACAAAATTAGCAATCGATGATGAACGAAATTTTTTATTCGCCATTAATCATTTAGTAAATGTGGAACTATTTCGACAACTTTGGATGAGTGACGGGACGGATGCGGCGGCGGATGGCGATAGTTCATGTGCATTGGTTGTGAGTTCAATTTTACTGTTGTTCGGCCTAATTCCACGTAAGTATGCGACGGTACGTAGTCTATTGAATGAATTGCGCCAAAATGGTTATCGCGCCAGCACTGATTTTGCGACAATGCAGCCGGGCGACGTCGTGCACTTTGCGACGGGTAAAACCGGAAATGAGCACGTCGGTTTTTGTTTGAAAAATGATTTAGTTGATGATAATTTCGTTAAACAGAACGTTAAACTGGTGAGTAATGATTCGAATTTAGGTGTGCCAAAAATGCACGGTTTCACCTTGCGCGACGGTCGCGAGCCAGTCGAATTTTTTAGTCAGAAAATGCTATAATAACATATATGATTAGCACGTCAAAATTGCAGCCGTTACCAGGCTATAGGGAGGTTAAGCCTTTTGTCTACGCCGGATTTTTTCCGCTCAGCAACGAGGATTATAATAAGCTCAAGGATGCGGTCGAGAAGATTGCCTTGTCTGATTCCGCGCTGCAATTTACGCCGGAAAACTCTCCGGTTTTGGGTTTTGGTTTGCGCATTGGTTTTCTCGGACTGTTGCATATGGACATTTTGCGCGAACGCTTGGAGCGCGAATACGATTTAGATTTAATCGTGACAAATCCCTCGACCGATTACGAAGTTGTTTTGTCGACCGGTGAAATGATTGATATTAAGTCGGCCGATGAGTTGCCCGATCCGAGCCGCATTCGCGAAATTTGTGAACCGTGGGCGCGCGGTGAAATTGTGATACCGCGACGCTATGTTGGGTCGGTGCTTAGCTTGATTACGTCGAAACGTGGCCAGTCAACGGATTTGCGTTATGTTGATCAGCGCGCCCTAATCGATTTTGAGGCGCCGCTCGCGAATTTATTGATTGATTTTTATGACCAGCTCAAGAGTTTAACTAGCGGTTACGGATCGTTTAATTACGACTTGGCCGGCTATCGGGCCGAGGATTTGGTGCGAGTTGATTTCTGTGTGGCAGATGAAAAAGTCGATGCCTTGTCGGTCATGTGTCACCGATCTGAAGCGAACGCGCTGGGGCGAACTTTGACGGCCAAACTCAAAACGATCATTCCGCGGCAAAACTTTGTTGTCAAAATTCAAGCAGTGATTGGCGGCAAAATTATTGCCCGCGAAACGATTTCGGCATATCGAAAGGATGTGACGGTTAAAATTCATACCGGTGATCCGGATCGACGCGCCAAATTGTTAGACAAACAAAAGCGCGGTAAGAAACGTATGAAAAAATTTGGCCGCGTGGAAATTCCGAGTGAAGCCTTTATGACGATGCTGCAAAAATCGGATTAAATAATGCTTAGTTTATTAAACGATGACGATAATCAAATTTTAGCGCAACTCGCAGCGAGTCAGTTTCGTGCATCGTTTCACTTGTCGTCCAAATTGCGCAACTATTTTAATGATAAAGGCGCCATAAAAATTCACGATCACGCAGTAAATTTTATTGCAAAACGGTTGGCGCCGGCACGGATTAATAATGATGGTAAACAGACGCCGATGAAGAATCACCCGGTTTTTATCGCCCAGCACGCTACGGCGACTTGCTGTCGCGGTTGTCTGAATCGATGGTATGGCGTGGCTAAAAATCGTGAATTAACGGTAGCCGAGCAAACTAAAATCGTGGATATTATTATGGCCTGGATTGAGCGCGACAACAAAGATCATCGCGCGTAACCTCGCAAAACCTGCTAAAATGGATCAATGGAAGAGCTGAATTCGCCAAGCCAAACAGTAGTGAACAATTACACCGCGCCTAATTCCGCTAAACGATTGATCGCCAGCATGCGCGTTGCGTTGGTAGTTGGGATCGTGGCGGCTGGCAAGGATTCGGTAATGCAAATTTTGCTCAAAAATAGCGAATATGCGCGTATCGTGACAACTGTTACACGGCCACCGCGGCTGGGCGAAATCCAGGATGTCAGCTATCATTTTATTGATAATCAAACCGCCACACAAAATTTACTGCAGCACAAATATTTTGAAGCCAAATTGGTGCATGGCCGTGTCTATGGTACAACGATTGCCGAACTCGAAAAAATTGCTGCCCAGCACAAAATTGCCTTGGCTGACGTTGACGTACAGGGCGTTGATGAATATCACGCGGCCGATCAAGCGCAGCTCGTGGCAGTATTTTTAATTCCACCGGATTTTACGATTTGGCAAGAGCGCTGGCTGGCTCGTGGTGTTACGGACGCGAACGAAAAACGCGTACGCATGCAATCGGCGGTTCATGAGCTGGAACATGCGCTTAGCGTAACTTATTACAAATTCGTGGTAAATGATGATTTAACTCGGGCCGCGCAGTTAGTCAATGACATTTTTCACCATCAGGATTATGATGATGATGCGGCGCGCGTGACAGCTCAAAAGCTACACGACGACATTGTTGATAGCTTGGGCAATCGATAACTAGTCGCTTGGTTCATCAAATTGCGAATTATAAAGCTTGGCGTAAAAACCATTTTTACTGAGTAAGTTGGCGTGATTGCCCGATTCCACAATGTCACCGTGATTCATCACTAAAATCAAGTCGGCATTACGGATAGTAGACAAGCGGTGGGCAATCACAAAGCTGGTGCGACCGCGCATTAGCTGAATCATGGCGTGTTGGATCTGGGCTTCGGTGCGCGTATCGACGTTGGAGGTTGCTTCATCGAGAATTAACATTGGCGGATTGGCCAACATGGCGCGCGCGATAGTCAGGAGTTGCTTTTCACCAGCGGAAATATTATCAGCATCTTCGTTCAACACTGTATTATAACCGTTTGGCAATGAACGAATAAAATGATCAACATGAGTAGCGCGAGCGATTGATTGCACCTCGTCGTCGGTCGCATTTTGTCTGCCGTAAGTTAGATTTTCGCGCACGGTGCCGTTAAACAGCCACGTATCCTGTAACACCATGGCAAATTGTTGACGCACGTCTGACCGTTTCATGTCACGCGTATTTATACCATCGATTTGAATTTTGCCGCTGTTTGGATCGTAAAAACGCATTAGTAAATTGACGATAGTGGTTTTACCGGCGCCAGTCGGGCCGACGATGGCGATGATTTGTCCAGGCGTAATTGTGGCGTTGAAATCCTTAATGATCGGTTCGCCGAGATGATAGCTAAACTTAACGTGGTTGAATTCCACCGCGCCGCGCGCCTTAATTAGCGATTTAGCTTCCGCGGGATCGGGCGTTTCGTTGGGCTCATTGAGAAAATTAAATACACGTTCAGCTGCGGCCACCATTGGCTGAATGATGTTAACCGTTTGCGACAGCTGAATAATCGGTTGATGAAATTGTTGAACGTATTGAATAAAAGCCAGAATATCGCCAACCCCGAGACCGCGCGTAACCGCCAAATAGCCGCCGACCATCGTAACGCCAACATAGCCCATGTTGCCGACAATGTTGGTGATCGGCCCCATCAACCCCGACAGAAACTGCGATTTCCAGGCGGATTGGCGCAGCTGGTTATTGTAGCGTGCGAATTTATCAACGGCTTTTTGTTCACCACCAAAAACTTTAACAATATTGTATCCAGAATAAATTTCTTCGACATGTCCGTTTAAACGGCCGAGCACATTTTGTTGTGCCAGGAAATATTTCTGCGATTTTTTAGTGGTGATCATGATAAAAATTAGTGAAACTGGTAAAACCGTAAAGCTAACTAATGACATTTGCCAACTGATAGAGAACATCATAATTGGAATCGCAATGATTGTGACGACATCCGAAATCGCAACACTCAAACTTTGGCTCAAACTCTGTTGCATTAGGTCAACGTCATTCGTGATGCGTGACAAAGTGTCGCCGAATTGCCGTGAATCAAAATATGATAACGGTAAAGCATTGATTTTTTGGGACAATTCACGGCGCAGGCGGAAGGCCAAACGTTGGGTAATTCCCGCGACTAACCAACCCTGAAAATATCTCAAAAACGCACTCGCGATGTACAATATCGTTAGAAGTACGACAATATTCCACCAAATATAGCCAAAATCGAGCGTTGGTTTTTTAGTTAGATCCATGTTGGCGACGACGGTTTTTTGATCGCCAGATAATTTATTTAGCGTGTCATTAACCGCAGTTTTTAGCGGAACAATTCGTGCGTCAATTGCGGATCGTTGCCGATCGATTTCTGACTGCATTATTGCGCGTTCGGTTGGTGGTAGGGTGTTGATTGACGTTTTGGCTCGGGTGAGCTCATTAGTGGCTCGTTGCTCCAAATAGCTGGGCGAATCCTGGAACTTGAGGCCGTGCGGTAGGGTAATTCCCGCGGGTAATTTATTGGAAACCTGCTGATAAATATTAGATTCGATGACATAATTCTGAATGCGATTAGTGGCATTGGCGGCAATCTTAGGCCCGACGATTGCGAAAATTGTGCTACCGATTGCAAAAATTATAATCAATAACAACCGCCAACGGTCACGGCGCAAATAGCGCATGAGTTGATGAACGGTGGCTCCGAAATGCTTGGCTTTGTGGCTAGTTGCAGCGAGAGCTACGCTACCACTAGGCCCGTGGCCAGTATTTGTAGCCTGTTGAGAGCGCTTTAAGTCGTCGGTTGTTTCACGCGCCATTAGTTTGTACCCTTTTTGACTGGTTTATAAGTACGACGAATCATGGCGATGCCGCCAGACTTCCTGGCGGGCGCAGATCGTGGCGGTTTGGTCGGCGGTTTTTGACCGGCTGTAGCGAGTTTCATTTCATTCGCCATTTCATCTTCACTGAGCTGCGAGGCGGCGATTTCGCGATAAAATTCATTATTATTCAGGAGCTCGTAATGCGTTCCGCGACCGACGATTTCGCCGTTATCGATGACCAAAATTTGATCGGCGTTGCGGATTGTGCCGATGCGTTGAGCGACAATTAAAACGGTTTTATCAGTAGCGAATTTGGTTAAATTGTTGCGTACTTTACGATCGGTAGCGTAATCAAGTGCGCTAAAACTGTCATCAAAGATCAGAATGTCGGGATTTTTGGCGATCGCGCGGGCGATCGATAGTCGCTGCTTTTGACCACCGGAAACGTTGCCGCCGCCTTGCGCGATGTGCGCTTGAAACTTTCCATCCAAATCGTTGATAAAGTCCGCACTGGCGATTTCGGCGGCGCGCTTCATGTTGGCATCGGAAATTGGTCGTCGCGCACTGGCACCATATTTAATGTTGCTTTCCACTGTGCCACTGAATAAAACTCCACGCTGTGGCACATAGCCAAGCGCGTCATCAAGTTCGTTTTTGGCGAGTGATTTAATATTGATGCCGCCAATTGAGACTTCGCCAGACGTGACGTCATAAAAGCGTGAAATGAGATTTACTAGAGTACTTTTGCCCGATCCGGTTGACCCGATAAAGGCGGTGGTTTGACCCGGTTTTGCCACAAACGAAACGTTATTTACGGTGGGCTGTTCAGCATTCGAATAGGAAAAGGTTACGCTACGAAATTCAACTTGACCGCGCTTGGATTCTTGAATTTTCTGCTTAGAGCGTGCAAAATCGATAGAAAGATTGGTGCCAAGCACTTCGCCGACACGTTTAATCGAAACGCCTGCGCGCGGGATAAAAATCATCAACATTGCGATGAACATAAAACTTATAATGGCCTGAATAGCGTATTGCGGGAACGATACCATTTCGCCCAAATTGACCGATCCGGCTACTATACCACGCGCAAAAAACCAGGTAATGGCGAGTGATGTAAAACTCATGAGCAACATAATGAGCGGCGCCGTCACGGATAAAACGCGGTTAATCCATAGCGCTAGTTCGGTTACATCGGTATTGGCATTAGCGAATTTTCTCTCCTCATATTTTTCGTTATGAAAAGCGCGAACGATTCTCAATCCGGTCAGGTTCTCGCGCGAAACCAAATTAAGTTGGTCGGTCATTGTCTGAATTTTACTGAAACGTGGCGTTACAACTATAAATAAAACTACTATCATGATAACGAGAAACGTCATCGCAACCCACATGATCCAGCTCATGCTGGGGGCCTGCTGCATCGCGAGCATCACCGCACTGACCGCCATGATCGGTGATTGTAACGCCATACGCAACATTGCGACCGTTTGTTGAATCTGTTGAATATCATTGGTTGAGCGTGTAATGAGTGAAGCGGTGGAGTATTGATCGATTTCGTTTTGTGAGAAACTTTCAATTTTCTTAAACAGTTTCAGACGTAGCCGACTAGCAAACCCAGCGGCGACTCGAGCGCCCAGAAAATTATTAGCAATTGTGCCTATTGCGCCGATTAGCACTACGCCTAACATGATTAAACCGCGTTGCCAGATATAGCTCTGATTGTAATCCACGATACCTTTGTTGACTATATCACCAGTGATTGACGGTAGTTGCATTTGTGCCCAAACAGTTATAATCGTGGCAGCAATCATCAAAATGATCAGCCACCAATACGGCAAAAGTAATCGAAAAACCTTTTTCACGTCAGACAGTTTAACATTATCGCGAGCCACTTAGCAAGATGATCGGTCGGGAAAATTATATTTAGTTCACGCGCCTAATGAAGTTGAACGTTCATCTTTTAGTGCACGTAAGGCGTTGAAAATAACCAACACGTCAATCAGTTCCTGAAGTCCAGCACCGATAATCGTCGGAATCAGACCGAACGCTGCAATGATTTCCAAAATAATGCACAATACAATGCCCACCCATACCGATTGCAACGCGACGCGCATGGTTCGTTTCGCAATTTCGCGAAAAGTCACAACGCGTGAAATGTCATCCAGCAAGATAACCGCATCGGCCGACTCTGAAGCCGCCGTACTTCCACGTGCGCCCATGGCGATGCCGACGTCGCTAGTTGCCAAAACTGGTGCGTCATTAATGCCATCACCGACCATTGCGACTACACCATATTTTTTTTGCAAATCTTTAATTGCGGCGACTTTGCCTTGAGGCAATAATTCTGCGCGGAAATCAAGGCCGGCTTTTTGCGCAATTGCGGCTGCAGTGCGTTGATTATCACCCGTTAACATCGTCAGTTCGCGTAAGCGCATTGTTCTTAATTTACTAATTGTATGCTTCGCATTGTTGCGCAATTTGTCCGCAAAAATGATCCGACCAACATATTCATCGCCAATTGATATAAAGATCGAAGTCTGGGTGTCGTTAGCCGGTAATGTTTTAATTTTATTTTTCGCCAAAAAGTCACGTTGGCCGATAATGACACGTTGGTGATCGATGGTTGCGTAAATACCCGAGCCGGTAATTTCACGCAGATTTGTGGCGGGCAAGAGCGCGACTCTATCTTTTTTCGCCGCTTTTAAGAGCGATTCTGCTAAAACATGTGATGATCCAGCCTCTGCTGAAGCGGCAAGCTGTAGCAACTTTTGTTTATTGATTGTACCAGTGGCGACGATCTCCTCAATTTCCACTACGCCACGCGTTAAAGTGCCCGTTTTATCAAAAGCGACTGCCTTGGCGTGGGCAAATTTTTCCAGGCTGGCGCCGCTCTTGACTATAATGCCGTGACGCGAACTGCGCGACATGCCGGCGATTAGCGCGATCGGTGCTGCCAAAATTAGTGGGCAAGGCGAGGCGACAACCAAGACTTCGGCGAAACGTAGCGGACTGCCAGAGGTGATCCAACCGATAATTGCAATGGCGTAGGAAATTAGCGTGAACGGTAGCGCGTAACGATCAGCTATGCGGACGAATGGCGCCGGGTTGGTTTCGCTGTCGCGTACCAGGGCAATGATCTTTTCGTATTGCGAATTCTCAGCGGTGGCGGTGGCGCGCATGGTGATTGCATTATCGCTATTGATAGAACCTGACATAATTTTGTCGCCCGGTTTTTTAGCTACGGGTAAACTCTCACCAGTTAGCGAGCTCTCGTCAAATTCAGCTTGATCCGAAATTAGTTCGCCATCGACCGGCACGACCTCAGACGATTTAACTAAAAGTAGGTCGCCCGGTTTAACTTGGCGGATCGGCGCGTCGTGCAGATTGTGATTTTGATCGTAAATATGCACTGACTGTGGCGCCCGTTTTAACAGGGCGGATAATTCGCGCTGTGCCCGCTTGCTGGCGTAATCTTCTAAAGCTTCACCGCCCGTTAGCATTAATACAATGACTAGCGCTGCCCAAAATTGTCCTATTAAAATACAAGAAACTATAGCGGTGATTGCTAAAATATCTACGCCGTATTTACCCGAGCGTAGAGTTTTAATCATATTAATTAATAAAAATATCGCAATAAAAATTCCCCAGATCGAACTCAAAATTTGTGGTACGTTCCAGATGGTTTTCGGACTCCAGTTGCTCGTGGCGATCGCGTAAATTAAGGCCACAACACCGATGATAACGGTTACCGCGAAAGTCCAATATTGTTTGAAAAAGTTGGTTGTTTTTTGCATGACGAGAAATATTATAACACAGCCACTTCCGCCGGTAAATTTAGGCGTGATATAATAATTCTACATGTCAATTAAAAATTTGCAGGATAGTTATCATGATGGCGTGACATCTAATGCGCCTGTTCATCGACGATTGGAGACGCCCGTTAGCGATGATCAGGAGCGTCGTGAAGAGCTGACGTTGCGGCCGCAAACTTTTGCCGAGTACATCGGTCAGCCACGTTTAAAAACGAATTTGAAATTGGCAATTGCGGCGGCCAAAAAGCGTAGCGAGCCGCTTGATCATATTTTATTATACGGTCCGCCTGGGCTCGGTAAAACCACCATGGCTGGCGTGATCGCGCATGAAATGGGCGCCGAGTTGCATGTTACAGCCGGTCCAGCCATCGAAAAAGCTGGCGATTTGGCCGCGATTTTAACCAATTTGAACGATGGCGGTATTTTGTTCATCGACGAAATTCACCGCTTATCGCGCAACGTTGAGGAAGTTTTATATTCGGCGATGGAGGATTTTAAACTCGATATCGTGATTGGTAAAGGCCCGAGCGCCAAGTCGGTGCGGCTCGATTTGCCGAAATTTACCGTGATTGGCGCGACAACCAGGACGGGCGCTCTGGCGCCGCCACTACGCGACCGTTTTGGCCAACTATTTCGATTGGAGTTTTATCATAATGATGAAATTCGTGACATTCTTTTACGTTCGGCGGGTATTTTAAATGTGCCGATAGACCAATCATCTGCGGATTTGTTGGCGGGCCGGTCGCGTCAAACACCGCGTATTGCTAACCGTTTACTGAAACGCGTGCGCGATTTCGCGGACGTGCGTGGCCAAGGTAAAATTGATGTCGTAACGGCACAAAAAGCTATGAAATTGTTGGAAATTGACGAACTTGGTTTGGATCCGGCCGACCGCGCCATGCTCCGGAAAATTCGCGATAATTACGGTTTGCGACCAGTTGGACTCACAACAATTTCGGCGCTCACGGGCGATGAACCGACCACAATCGAAGAATTTTATGAGCCGTTTTTGCTCCAAATCGGTTTTTTAATTAAGACGCCGCGTGGTCGTGTTTTGACCGAACGTGCACTGAAGCATTTAGCAAAAGTGGCGGGCGAAGTGTAAGTTTAATAACGATGATTGATAAATTACTTAAAAGATATTCGCTCATTTCCGACCAAGTTGACGTGGTTGAACTACGCGTTATTTTGGTGGAATTTGTGAAAATATTGGACGCTAAAACGCCGGGCGACGTCGTGGAATTTGGTTGTTATAAAGGCACAACGTCATTATTTTTGGCTCGCATTCTGCGCGAACTGAAGTCCGATAAAAAGCTGTTTTTATATGATTCGTTTGCCGGGCTGCCCGCCAAAACTCATGAAGATTTTTCCGGCGTTGGTGCCGAATTTCAGGCCGGCGAATTATTGGCCACCAAAGCAGATTTAGTGCGCGAATTCGCTAAAACTTTTCCGCCCGAATTCATTCATCATCATGTCAAAATTATTAAAAATTGGTTTAATGATGTCCCGCCTGCCAAATTGCCCAACCAAATTTCTTTTGCATTTTTCGATGGCGATTTTTATGATTCAGTTCGCGATAGTTTCGCTAAAACGGATCAAAAATTTGCACCCTGTGCCACTATTGTGATCGACGATTATCAAAATGAAAAACTACCCGGCGCGGCGCGTGCGGTTAACGCCTGGCGCGCTAAAAATCAGTTACGAATTGCCAAATTCCGGGCCGAAAAATCACTCGGTATTATTTATTTGAGTTAATTTTAATCTGTTAAATTACTTTATCTACAAGATTTTAATACAAAACACTTGACGTGAAAAGTAGGAAAAGTTATACTTAATATCGTGTTAAAACATAATCCAGATTTACGTATCTACGGCTTAGCCAAGATCGGTGAAAAAGGCCAGGTAGTAATCCCGGCGCTTGCGCGCAAGGAACTCGGTCTAAGGCCTAATAATGAAATTATCATGGTCGGCTCGCCCAGTAAAAAAATTCTCGGTTGAATGCATGAGGAGGATTTTCGCGAATTACTTGGTTGTGCTCGGCGACCATTTGAAGCCGGTTTGGAGATGAGCCAAAACATCGCTAAAGTGAGCGATCAGCTGAACGATATGAAGAATAATAGTTAAATATCTGTAACAAAGAAAGGAATTAAGAGGATAAATATGAGTTTTTTCAATCTGAAACACGGTCAAAAAATGGCCAACGCGTCAAAAGTAAAAGTTGTCGCCGCAAGTGCGCGTCGCGCCAAAGTGGTGGCCGAATCGACTGCCCGTCGAAAATTTCTAGACCAAGCCAAGAAAAATAGCGAAGCTGGTTTGCCGCTCATGAATCATCTAACCGATCGCCGCAAAATCATCATTATGCTGGCAGTGATGGCGGCAACTTTTTTAGTGGCACTCGATTCGACAGTTATGAGTACTGCAATTGGTCGTATCGCCAACGATTTTAATGCCTTTTCATCTTATTCGTGGCTACTGACGTCGTATTTATTGACTTTTACAATTGCGATTCCGATTAGTGGCAAGCTGTCTGATTTATTTGGCCGCAAGCCGATGGTTTTGTTTGGCGTAATTGTGTTTGTTTTAGGTAGCCTTGGTTCGGCAATGTCGGGCAATGTTGTTTGGCTAATTGTTTGGCGTGCTGTGCAGGGCCTGGGCGGTGGTGTGATTATGGCGAATTCATTCACGATCATCGGCGACTTGTTTACGCCACGCGAACGGGGGCGCTGGCAGGGTCTGATTTCCGCTTCGTTTGGCCTGGCGTCGGTGGCGGGGCCATTAATAGGTGGCTTCTTTGCCGATGCGGGTAAAATTTTAGGTATTGTTGGTTGGCGCTGGAGCTTCCTCGTTAACGTGCCAATTGGTCTGGCGGTGATCGTTCTAATCACGGTATTGGTGCCGTTTTTGAAACACGCCAAGCACGTCAAAATTGATTTCGCCGGTGCGATTGCAATTACAATTGCCATTGCGGCTCTGGTGTTCGCGACCGATTCGGCCAATAAAACCTTCAGCTTTCTCTTAAATCACGGTTGGTCGATTAACGCTATTGAATGGATTTTGTGGGCGATCGTGGCGGTCGCAACTGGTTTATTCGTGTGGTTTGAGCATCGTGCGAGCGATCCGATCATCCCGAATCGTTTTTGGGGAAACCGCACTTACATGGCTTCGATGATTGCGTGGCTGTTTTTTGGCGCGGCGATGATGTCGTTTATTCTGTATATTACGCAGTTCAATCAGCAAGTTTTTGGTGCCGGTGCGACCGAGTCGGGTCTGATGCTATTACCGGCAATCGGGGCACTTTCTATTACGGCGGCAATTTCGGGATCGATCGTGACAAAAACTGGGCGTTATAAAATCATGATGGTAGCCGGTTTTGCCATGCTAACGACGAGTGCATTTTTCGCAACCACGCTGAATTCGCAATCGTCGTTTTGGTATGAATCAGTCTGGCAAATCGTTGCCGGAATCGGTCTAGGCATGTCGATGCCAACTCTTAACCTGGCGGTGCAGAACGCTTTTCGTCAAAAAGATTTGGGCGTTGCAACTTCGTCGTCGCAGCTGTTCCGTAGCTTGGGTCAAACGATTGGTACGGCGGTCCTAGGTTCGATGATGACAGCTGGCGTGGCGGTGTTGATCGGCTCGGTGCCACACATGCCGTTCGTGCACGACTTACAGACTATTTCACAATCAGGCGCAAATAAATCAATTTCTAATCTGATGGATAATTCGACGATCGACGCTGATTTGGCGATGAATCTGACTAGCACTATTAAAGCATCGGACGTCAATAAAATGGCTAACGGCACTAAACAGGGCGTCATGAAAATCGACGATGCGATCAGTGCGGCGCAACAACAGGCGCTCATCGGCATGGCGGACGGTATGAGAATTAACATTTCGCAAATTCCGTCATCGGTGCAGGATCAAATTCGCACGACGGTGCGTCAGCAAGTAATCGATCAAGCTAACGGGAAGTCAAAATTAACCTATGCACAGTTGCAGCAACTGTCGCAAAACATAAGAGGCGATTATGATAAATTCCATAAGCAAGTCGTGGATGCCTTCACGAAAGAACTGGCGCGCATATTCTACATTGTGACGATTCTATCGTTGATTGGGGCTATTATTATAGTATTTGGCGTTAAAGAGCATCGGTTGCGTGGCCCAATTGAGGGCACGCCGGGCGAGGACACTAAAGCCGCAAAGTGATACGAACGAATTCAGATTTTTTCATCCTACTCTTGAAGGGTGGTCGAATCCAACCTAAAAGTGTTAAAATTAAGTCATGACGCGCATTAAAACCAGACAGTCCAATCACACGGCAACTCCGCATTATGACCAAATCTACAATGTGTCGCACTATGATGATTACCGATCGCCGCGGGCTCGTCGACTGGCGATTGAACACGATCATAAACAGCACCGAAAATATCGGCGAGGCGCCGTGTTGACGATTGTCATTGTTTTGGCCTTGGTAATTACGACGACGGCTGTTTGGACGCAACAAACCTCTCATGATAAACAACGAGCACTAGCAATAGCTCAGCGTCAATCACCGACAACTAGTATTACAAAAAAATTACCGGGGGAAATTGCGGCTTTGTCACAGCAATTAAGTCTACCTAATGATGCTATTTTGGATGATGACCTAGAGCCTAACAACGCCCAGGTTGCGGTCACGCTGATCGATCTGTCCAATCAAAACCGCGGACAAGTGCATTATCACGACACAACGCAGTGGACGGCGGCCTCAGCATATAAATTATTTGTGGCCCTCGAGGAAAATCAGCAAGTTGAAAACGGTACGTTAACTTGGAATTCGCCGTTAAATGGTGACACTTTGGGTGATTGCTTACGACAAATGATTTTGGTGTCGGATAATAATTGTCCACAGGCTTGGTTACAAAATTATTCATCGTTTAGTCATTTAACGGCGACAGCAACGGCGGCTGGGTCACGTCAAACCGATTTTAGTTTAGGCAACATGCGCGCTAGTGCTAACGATTTGGCTAATTTACTGGAACAGTTGCAACGTGGCGCTTTGCTTAATGCGTTAAATACTAAAAATTTATTGAATTTAATGGAGCAACAGCGCTATCGTGATGGTATTCCGGCCGGCGTGCGAGCTAACTTAGCGAACGGCACCTCGCCTGTGTCAACCACTGTGGCAGACAAAGTCGGTTTCGCCGACGATTATAATGGCCCGATTCTGAATGATGCGGCGATTGTCAATTCGCCTAAGGGCAGCTATGTTTTGGTAATTATGACTAACGGCTATTCCTGGCAATTTATCGCCAACTTGAGTTCATGGATAGACGCGCAAATGGAATAAATTTGTTATAATTGACATGTTAAAGTTAACGTCGGCGGTGAAAACCGGTTTATGAGTCTTGTTATTCATGGGTCGATCAGCGCGGCCGACAGAGAGGAATTTCGCAATTTATGAAGGATGGCGAATATATTAAACAAACTGGCAAAAATGTTGTCAGCGTAAAAACACAGTGGCTAGGTCGCGAACTGTCGTTGACGGTCAACAAGGTCGGCTTCCGTACCAAAGGTTCAGTGCTAGTAAAATACGGTGATACAGTGGTGCTTGGTTCGGCCAGCGCTGGCAATGTTAATCCGAATCTGGATTATTTTCCGCTTAGCGTCGATTATGAGGAGAAATTTTACGCCAGCGGTAAAATTTCGTCATCGCGTTTTATTAAACGCGAGGGTCGTCCGTCCGACGAAGCGATTTTAACGGGTCGTTTGATCGATCGTCCGATTCGTCCACTATTTCCAAAAGGCTATCGTAATGAAACTCAGGTCGTGGCAACCGTATTATCAACGGATCCAGCTTTTCGCCCCGACGCGTTGGCTATGATTGCGGCCTCGACGGCTCTGTTGTTAACCGGCGTGCCGTTTGACGGGCCGGTGGCTGGTCTGCGGGTTGGTCTAGATGAAAACGGCCAGTTTACCAGTTTTTTGTCGCACGAAGCATACGAAAAAAATGACATGAATTTCTTTGTGGCGGGGCGAAAACTCGCAACGGGTGAAAATGGCGTCATGATGGTCGAGGCTGGAATGAATCAAATTCCCGAGGATAAGGTGGCCGACGCCATCGATTGGGCGTTAGCTAACATTACACCAGCGTTGGAATTACAGGATGAACTGATCGCGAAAATAGCGCCGGCTAAACAGGAATATGAATTAGTTGTGCCGGACGACGATATTTTTGCTAAAGTTAGTGAATATTTGAACGGTAAAATCACCAAAGATTTACGTCAGCCGTATCCACAACGCAATCCGATCGTCAATGAGTTGCGCGATGAAATGATTGATCATTTCACGGCTGAATATGACGATGCCGATAAATGGGCGACCGTAAAAAATGATTATCATGAGGCGTTTAATAAAATTCTTTACACCGATGTTCGTAACGGTATTAAAGACGAGAGTGTTCGCCCGGATGGTCGTAAGCTTGACGAGATTCGTCCGCTTAGCGCCGAAGTGGATATCTTGCCACCGGAAGTTCATGGTTCGAGCCTGTTCACGCGCGGTTTGACGCAGGCGCTCAACACTGTCACGCTGGCCAGCTTATCCTACGCACAGCTGGTTGACACGATGGAAGTCACTGATGGACATCGTCGCTATATGCATCATTACAATGCGCCGGGCTACACGGTCGGCGAGATCAAACGCATGGGCGCACCGGGTCGACGCGAAATTGGCCACGGTTATTTGGCGGAACGTGCTTTGACGCCGGTATTACCGAGCGTTGACGAGTTTCCTTACGCTATCCGTAGCGTCACCGAGATCATGAGCCAGAATGGTTCAACGTCGATGGCGGCAACTTGTTCATCGTGTATGGCGTTGATGGCGGCCGGCGTGCCGCTGAAAAAGCCGGTGTCTGGCGTCGCGATGGGCCTGATGGTGGATCAGGATGCGGATCATAATTTCACTAAGGATGGTAACTTCTACGTTTTGACCGATTTGGCCGACCAAGAGGATTTCGCGGGTGATATGGACTTTAAATGCACCGGCACTGACGCGGGTGTGACGGCGTTACAGATGGACATGAAAGTGCACGGCTTGCCGGCCCGGATTTTGCGTGAGGCGTTAAAAGATGCCAAAATTGGTCGAGCGAAGATTCTCGACGTTATGTTGGCCGCGATTCCAGGTCCGCGCCAAGAGTTGTCGCCATTTGCGCCAAAGGTTGAGTCTCTGCAGATTAGTCCCGATAAAATTGGCACCGTGATCGGTAAAGGCGGCGAAGTGATCCAGAAAATCACTAGTGAAACCGGCGTACAAATTGATATCGCGGAGGACGGTCTGGTGACATTTGCGACTAATGATGCGCAACAGATGGAGAAAGCCGTCGACTGGGTTAAGTCGTTGGTAGAAGAGCCCGAAGTTGGCAAAATTTATCGTGGTAAAGTCGTCGGTATCAAAGACTTTGGCGCCTTCGTCAATATTTTGCCGGGCATTGACGGTATGTTGCACATTTCACAAATCTCCGATCATCGTCTCGATAAAGTGACGGATGTGTTGCGGATGGAGCAGGAAATTAACGTTAAGCTAACGGCGATCGATGATCGCGGTAAATTGTCGTTGACAATGAAGGGTGTTGAACAATAAGCTTGCTCAACAAGCAATAACTAAAAACGGCGACCGAGAAGTCGTCGTTTTTTATTTTCACTCAAGTTTATTTTAACGCCGCATCGATCGCTGAACGCAGGTCGGCTTCTTTGCCGCCGGCAATAGTTTTACTACCGTTCGCTCCACTGACGATAAATGTTGGCGTGGCGTTAACGTTGAGCGCCGTCCCCATATTTTTATCGCGATTTAATTTATCCTGAATGCCGTTCGTCGCAAAATTAGCTAACAGGTCGTTGAATTTATTGACGTTGACGCCTAAGCTTTTGGCGCTTTGCACCAAGCCGTTTTGGCAGGCTGTTTTATCGCTGCCTTCGACACAGAATTGACCGGCGTAAACTAACTTAACGTAATTCCAAAAAGTCGTCATATTGTTGCCACTCGCGACATAGGCCGCTTGAGCGCCGGCTTCTGATATCGTACTGGTTGATTGTCCAATTGAAAAGTTGCGATATATGAACAGAACGGATTTGTTGGCGTAATCGTTATGAATTTTTTCTAAACTCGATTCAAACGCGGTGCAAGCCGAGCAGACGAAATCTTCATACTGTACCACCGTAGCTTTAGCGTTGGTCGAACCAAGATATTGATCGCCAATAATTGGCTGTTTAGGCTTCCAATCGGTTTTGATTTTACCGCTGTTAGCAAACTTATTTTGCGCGTTGGTAATATCCGACACGCTCAATACGCGGTTGGTGTTACCCAAATATTTCGTATAGTCGCTCGTTGCGGGATTAGTGTTGCCATTACCACTGTTATTCATGATCAACACAATCACAGTAACTAAAATCAACGCCGCTAAAATGACCCACATCACCACGCTAACGCCGTCTTCGCGTCGCCGAATTTGCCACAAACTTTTGAGTTTTAACATAATCCTCCTTCAATTAATTGTCAGCGTCTATTATACACGACTCACCGACTATGCTATTATGATTTTATGACTATAGTATTTTTGATTATCGTATTTGTCTTGTCGGTTGCTGTGGCGAGTTTTGACTGGTCGACCGATTTGTCGCGTTTCGAGACAGCGCGCCGTGGCCATCACGATAAAAAATTCGCGGATATTGATCGTTTTCGTGCCATTTATCCGGGAATTAGAGTTTTGGCTATGGTTTTATTCGTGATTTTAGCGGCGACTTTTGCCGTATGGGCTCTAATCGGATTCGGCGCGTGGGGCGGTTGGTTGAGCCTGATCATAGCGTCCATATTGGCTTGGCTGGCTACGCGGCTTTTGCGTAACGCTTGGCACACTATAATTGATCAAAACTTGAAATTTTTTCTAAAATATTTCGCGTGGTGTAGTATTCTGGCGCGTACTGCCTCGGCCGGTGTCGACCCGCAAATTAATTCTGAGCATGAGTTATTGCATGTTATTGAACAGAGCGACTTTTTGAGCGACGACGATCGACATTTGTTTGCAGTAGTGGCTAATTGGCGTCAAAAAACGGTGACTGATGTGATGGTGCCGCGTAAAAAAATCACCTTTGTGCACGCCAAGGACGAGCTGACTCCGCTATTTATTGATGAATTATTTGAGAGTGGCTATCGAATTTTTCCGGTGGTGAATCAGGATTTGGACCACGTGATCGGCCTGCTAGATTTGGATGATTTTCGCGAAATGTCGGGCCATCAAGCGACTCTAATGGATAAAATGCATAAAATCGCGACGCCCATTGCGGATGATGCCAACCTCGGGCAGGTGCTTGAAGCATTCGCCAAAGCCAACGCTACACTGTTGCTCGTGAAGCGCGAGGATCGAATAGTTGGTTTGGTCAGTTTGGGCGATGTTTTGCGCGCTATTATTGGTCGCTAAATAAATTTTTTACGAAATTACTCTGATGTGATAAAATATTTGACATGAGTTTAGAGAGAACGTTGGCTTTAGCGACGCCCGAAAAAGTCGGTGCCGAAATTAATTTACAGGGATGGGTTAACACCAGGCGCGATCACGGTGGCGTAATTTTCGTGGATTTGCGCGACCATACCGGCTTGGCGCAGGTGGTTTTTAATCCGGATGACGCGACGATGTTTCGTGATGCCGAGAGTTTACGTGATGAATTTTGTATTTCGATCGTTGGCAAAGTGCGTAATCGTGGCGAAGGCCTCGAAAACCCACACATTCCGACCGGCAAAGTAGAGATCGTGGCGGAAAAATTGGAAATTTTAAATAAATCGGCGGCTTTGCCGGTGGCGACGCGTGATGAAGGCCAACATAGCGCCGAGGATCAACGTTTGAAATATCGCTTCCTTGATTTACGTCGTCCGAGCATGCAAAAGATGCTGGAAGCTCGCGCCAAGTTTTTTTCGTTCATGCGTCGTTGGATGGAAGATCATGATTTTACAGAGGTTATGACGCCAATTTTGGCCAACTCGAGTCCGGAAGGCGCGCGCGATTTCTTGATTCCGTCGCGTCTAAGACTGGGGTATTTTTATGCTTTACCACAGGCACCACAACAATTTAAACAGCTGTTGATGGTTGGCGGTTTGCCGAAATATTATCAGTTGGCGCCGTGTTTTCGCGACGAGGATCCACGTGCTGACCGCCTGTATGGCGAATTTTATCAGCTCGACCTGGAGGAGAGTTTTGTTGATGACGGCGAAAAAATTCGGAGCGAGATGGAGCCGCTAATTAAATCGTTGGTAACCGATTTTGGACACAAAAAATTATTCAGCGACGACGTGCCGCGTATTCCGTTTGATGTGGCGATGAACACTTATGGCACGGACAAGCCGGATCTGCGCTTTGATATGAAACTGATTGAATTAACCGATGTGTTCGCGAGCACGAATTTCAAAGTTTTTCGGGCGCCTAATATCAAGGCGATTTGCGTGAAGGGTGGCGCAAAACTCAGCCGTCACGAAATTGACGAATTTACCGACATCGCGAAGAGTGAAGGCGCGGGCGGTTTGGCCTATTTAACTTTCCGCGATAACGCCGACAACGCGGAACAACACGGCGCTTATTTCATCCAATCGCCGATCGCGAAATTCATGAGCGAAGCCGAAATTGCCGAAACCGCGCTTCGCACCGGCGCGGCGGCGGGCGACATCGTGTTCTTTGGCGCCGACGAACGCAAAACTGTCAACAAAGTTTTGGGGCGCTTACGTAACGAATTCGCCAAAAAATTTAATTTGCTTAATCCGAATGTAGTTGCGCTCTGTTGGGTGACGGATTTTCCGTTTTACGAATGGGACGAAACGCGCAAAAAAGTTGACTTCGGCCACAATCCGTTTTCGATGCCGAAAGGCGGTCTGGCGGCAATTCAAAAGGCCGAAACAACAGCGGAAAAATTGGCTCTCGTGGCCGATCAATACGACATGGTGATGAATGGTTACGAAATTTGTTCGGGCGCGGTGCGCAATCATAACCCAGAAATTATGTATGAAGTTTTCGGCAAACTCGGTTATGATCACGCCTATGTTGAACAAAAATTCGGCGCGATGCTGAACGCATTCAAATTCGGCGCGCCACCGCACGCGGGTTGTGCTTTTGGCGTCGATCGCATTTTCATGATCCTACATGACACTGATAACATCCGCAATATCGTGGCGTTTCCGAAAAATGGTTCCGGCCTTGATCTGATGATGCAGAGTCCGAACACGGTGTTTCCGGAACAGTTGCGGGAACTGGGTATATCGGTGAAACCTAGTAAGTAGTTCGCGCACCAACGCTGCTTTATGTTATAATAAAGCTATGCTAGAGCATAATCAATTGGGGGACGGAGCTTCGTCGAGTGCCCATAAAATCAAGTCTTACAAAACTGTCTATCCCCAGATATATTCGTATACCTTGCCCGATGAACATGAAAATGATGGTTCGCAAAAAATTGGCTATACAGAACGTAAGAATGTGGACACGCGGCTTTATGAACAGACAAATACGCCAGCGAAGCACTTACGCTATGAAAAGCAATGGAGTGCGTCGGCCTTTTTTAAGAATTCGACAGATGATTTTAAAGATAAAGACTTTCATAAGTTTTTAATTAAAAGTGGTATTAAAAACAGGCTTGATCTTGGTACGGAGTGGTTTTATTTTGATGGTACGCCAGAACGTTCGAAACAGCTTTTTGATACGTTTCGAGAAGAGCGCTTTGCAGCGTTGCAGAATGGTGCGTCGCAAAAAACGCCATACACATTAAAAAAAGAACAGAAAGAGGCTGTTGAAAAAGCAAAGCAGTATTTTGATGCACATGAAAATGCTGAATTTTTATGGAATGCTAAACCACGTTTTGGCAAAACGCTGGCAACCTATGATTTGGCGAAGCAACTTAACGCAAAAAAAGTTCTTGTTGTTACCAACCGTCCAGCTATCGCGAACTCATGGTTTGATGATTTCGATAAATTTATTGATGGGTATTATTTCATATCGGAAACCTCTTCGCTGTCCGATCGTCCGTCTATTACCAGAGAGCAATATGATGTTATTGACGGTCTCGACAAACCGCAAATAACGTTTTTGTCGCTTCAGGATCTTAAGGGTTCAAAGTATTTTGGCGGACCACACGATAAGCTTCGATGGGTGGCGGATCTCGATTGGGATTTACTAGTCGTTGACGAGGCTCACGAGGGTGTTGATACGGGTCGTACCGATGCTGCGTTTACAAGTGTAAAACGGAAGTCTACACTATACCTTTCTGGAACACCTTTTAAAGCTCTCGCTAACAATAAGTTTCCGGCTGACGCAATTTATAACTGGACATATTTAGATGAACAGCTTGAAAAGCAGAAAGAACTTGCCGAAGGTGAATCTGGTGATCACGTTGATCTTCCAGATCTTCGTCTTTATACCTATCGGATTTCCCAAATGACCGCAAAAGAGGTTAATGAAGGTATTGAAATAGACGATGAGACTCGTGACTACGCCTTTGACTTAAATGAGTTTTTTGCTACCAAGAACCAAAAGTTTGTGCACGAAAATGACGTACAAGCGTTTTTAAGAAATCTTACTACGAATGAAAAATATCCATTTTCAACACCGGAGCTTCGTGATGAACTGCGCCATACGTTTTGGTATGTCGGTAATCGCGTAGAGTCAGTCAAAGCACTTGAACAGCTGCTAAAACAAGACCCTGTATTCAGGGATTACAAAGTAATCGTAGCAGCGGGCGACGGTAAAACGTTTGATGAGGAAAGCGAAGATTTTCGTGGAAATGAAAAGTCGTTCGATAAAGTCAAACGAGCAATAATCGAAAACCGAAAAACGATTACGCTTAGTTGCGGTCAGCTAACTACTGGCGTGACTATCAAAGAGTGGAGTGCCGTGCTAATGCTTACTGACATTAAAACACCAGCTCAGTATATGCAGGCGGCTTTTCGCGCGCAAAATCCATATCGTTTTACCGAAAATGGTGAAACTAAGGCTAAACAATCGGCGTACTTATTTGATTTTTCCCCAACACGTGTGCTTGAAATCTACGATAAGTTTGCAAATGCTCTGAACCCTAAAGCCGTGAACGGTGAGATTACTGAGGATGAGCGCAAAAACAATATCAAAGAATTGCTGAACTTCTTCCCGGTTATCTCCGAGGATATCAACGGCCAGATGATCGAACTTGACGCCGAAAAGGTACTAACCTTCCCGAACGCTTTGGCGGCGGCGGAAATCGTGAAATTGCGCTTTATGACCAATCTGTTATTCAATGACAATATCAAGGGTGTATTTAGTGTGCCAAGGCAGATTGAGGACATTATCAATAAAATGCCAGTTGAAAAGAACAAACGCGCCGAAACTGCTAAGAAGGAATTAAACCTCGACGAAGCTCGCACCGCCGAGAACCAGAAGCAGACGAAAATTAACGACAATACGGCAGTTATTTTAGGTGAAAAGGTTTATCGTAATAATATTGGGCGAGTAGTAGATAATGCGCTAGATGAGCAAACGCCGGATGAAACCATCGACACTTTGTCCGATAAAGTTATCGAGTTAGCCGAGCCAGTAATTGCCAAGTATAAGGAAGTCTATAAAGCCAATAATACGGAAATCGATCAGGCCAGAAAAGACACGACCGAAAAAATCCGTCTGGCGGTCGATGAATACAATAGTGCCGAAATTAAAAATCCGGAACTGTTAAAACAAAGTCTAACGAATGCTATCGAACATGACTTTGTTCAAGTCAAGGTTGAGCAACAGGAAACCGAAGCCGTTGAAACCATCCAAAAAACCAAAGAGGATGAAATTCGCGAACACTTGCGTGCCTTTACGCGCACCATTCCGATGTTTGTGATGGCTAATGCGTCGAGGGATAAAATTACGATTGACAATTTTGATACCGAAATCAGTGACGCGGACTTCCTGGATTTGACTAACATCACCAAGGACGAATTTCATATGTTGCGCGATGGTTTTGACTACGAGGAAAACGGTGAACGCAAAAGGTTTGGTGGCGTGTTTGAAAAATACCGATTCAATGCGTCGATTGCCGAGTTTGTGGCCGAAAAGCAAAAACGCGCCGACTATTTCAAAACCGATGCCGACATTTTTGAGCTGATTCCGAACCAAAAGAATAACCAGATTTTTACGCCGCAAAAAGTTGTTACCATGATGATCGATAACTTGGAAAAAGAAAGCCCGGAGTTATTCAAACGCACCGACAGCACATTTATTGATCTTTACATGAAGTCGGGTATGTATATCACCGAAATAGTGAAGAAGCTTTTTGCCAATACACGCCAAAATTATAGTAGCGATGAAGAATGCGTGAAGCATATATTAGAAAACCAAGTGTACGGCCTATCGCCAACCGGAATACTTCATAGTATTACAAACAATTACATATTT
>JBAQVB010000035.1:0-1740 GCA_049297855.1 Candidatus Nanoperiomorbaceae bacterium | reverse complement strand
TAGCGGCCTTGTTCCCGTGTTTTGCCAGCAGCCGTTGAATCGCTGGAGCAGCGTTCTTATCGAGCGAGATTTCGGTACCATTCTTGGCTTTCACCTTTATTTGGTTCGGGCCAAGTTTATACCGTTTGTCTACCGCTTGTCGCTCTTTATGGACACCCCACTTCATCCCTTTGACGCCGTTGTGGTAAATATCGTCTGTCATGGTCACCGCCTTTCTAGTGCTGCTCGCTTCTGATACCCAGCCTTACCAGCAGCCTGTCTACTAGCAGCTAGTTTCAGGCCAAGACTTCTACCAACGGCTCCAGCGCCAACAGAAGTTACGGCCTTTGCGTATGGTCCGCCAAGAGCCGAAGCCATATTCATATGACCATTTTTTCTCAAATAATGGCCTACAACATTGCGCCCCATACGGTTAACAGCAACGCCTGCGATGATTCCAGCAAATTCACGATGCCTCGTGTACCTGGCAGAATCAGACATGTCTCGGTTCTGCCAATTTTTCTTAAGATTTCGAAGCCCTTTGGTGTCCGCTGCCTTTTTAAGAGGCTCAAAATCAGGCTTTACTCGACCAGGCTTAAAGTATTGGGATTCCCGACGCTTACGCTGTCCCCACTTCATGCCTTTGACACCCGCGTGGAAGAGAATGTCATCCTCACCCATCGGGACCACGTATTTTCCCATTATCAACCCATCGCTCTCTTGATAAAGGCCATACCTGCTCGAGCACTGTTCGAATTCTTTGCCACATTGAAGGCTACCTTGCCTTTTTGCAGAACAAGTTTGTCATACCCCTTCGAATGCGCATATTTTGCGGCCATGGCAATCGACAACCCCGCCACAGAAGCATATTGTGGATTGCCAAGAAGCGTATTCTTGACGCCGCGAGCAGTCTTGGCCGTTCCAGCAGCGACATCCTTACGAGCACGCTCACGTTTGGCCTGTGAACTGCGCTTGGCATAATCCTGTGTGGAAAGATTCCGCTCGAACTCTGCCTTGTACTGTGGGTCTTTGGACCTTTCTGTTACCTTGGCATTGATGAGCTTTCGCCGATTGCCGGCACCAGTGCCGTAGAACATCTTGGCCTTGGCATACTCGTTGGCATCCTTCTTGGCCGCTCGGCGAACACCCCACTTCATTCCCTTGACGCCGTTGTGGAAGAGGACATCATCTTCGCCCATGGGCACGACATATTTCCCCATCGTTTGCTCCTAGTGTAGCGCTGTCTTCCATGACTTGTTGGCATTCTTATTCATGACGTAAGGTCCCGTGGGCGAAGACTTAGCCGCATATACATCCGTGTAGTTGACATTAAATCCGCCGCCATTGCTCAGATGCTCTACGAATTGTTTTCCAGTAACAATTGTTGGGGCGCCTACTCCCAGGAACACCGAAATGAGAACATCGTTTTGCTTTTCCAATGCTGTTTTTACCAAGTTTTCAGCTTTGTCCTGGTAAAACTTCTGCTTGATGACTTTCTTCTCGGCACGAGTGTAATGCTTTTTGGTATTGGTTGGCGAAGAATCTTTAGACTTCCGCACACCCCACTTCATGCCTTTGACACCGTCATGACTAAGAAATATGTCACGTCCCATAGCTCATCTCCTTACTCGAATGAGTCCTTGTTCAGCTTGTAGGCCACAAGCGCGTCCATGAGGGCAGATACGTTGTCGATCTTCTCCTCGTTGCGCTTCTTGAAGAGCTTGCGGTTGCCGTTGGAGTCCTCCATGGTCACAGCGTTGC
>JBAQVB010000034.1:0-2599 GCA_049297855.1 Candidatus Nanoperiomorbaceae bacterium | reverse complement strand
TTCACGAAGATGAAGTTTCCATAGGTGCTATCGACGCATATGCGTGGTATCAAGGCAGAGTTAATCCGTTGGCTGCCACGAACGCCGACGCGTTAGCCGTAAAAGCGTTGGGACTGGATGCACCGAGGCGTCGCCTGAGTCGGTTGGCGTTGTATACGATGTTTGATCGTAAAACCCTCAAGGAAAAATTATATAGCAAGGCGCGTCCGGCTGCGGTAGCGTTACGTTATCCATATCGCTTAGCCCGCGCTATTTGGCGGACACCGCACAACATGGGACGACATCTAAAAGGATAAAATGTATATTTTCTAGACTTTATTTGAATAAAACGGTTAAATCTGCTAAAATAATAAGCGAGCATTTTTGCGTGTTTTTCTTTATGGAAAATCGCAAAATAGTAAGAAAGGATGATATGACCGAAATCGATATCGACGTACCGACGTCACACTGTTAGCGCAGGTTTTTGCGAATTTTAACATTTCGTAAAAAATCGAAGAATCAATCACATATCAATCAATAAACGAAAGGTAAATTATAATATGGCTCAAGAGAAAGAATATCCCTTAAAAGATTTGCGTAATATCGGCATCATTGCGCACATCGATGCGGGTAAAACTACAACGACCGAAGCAATTTTGTATCGCACGGGTATCAATCACAAAATCGGCGAAGTGCGCGGTGCTAACGGTGATAGCGCAACGACCGACTGGATGGACCAGGAAAAGGAGCGTGGTATCACGATTACGTCGGCCGCGGTGACTTGCTATTGGGAAGGTAAAAAAATTAACATTATCGACACGCCGGGGCACATTGATTTTACGGCCGAGGTAGAGCGCAGTTTGCGCGTGCTCGACGGAGCGGTGGCCGTGTTTGACGGTAAAATGGGCGTCGAGGCCCAGTCGGAAACGGTTTGGCGCCAGGCGTCAAAATATAACATTCCGCGGATTTGTTTCATTAATAAAATTAATCAAATCGGTGGCGATTTCTACAAATCACTCGAATCGATTCACCGGCGCCTCAGTAAAAACGCTTTGGCGATTCATTTGCCGATTGGTTTTGAAAAAGATATCAATGGCGTGGTCGATCTAATTGACATGAAATCCTACACCTACAGTAAAGGCTCAGAAGGTTATAAAGATCATAAATTGGTGCAAGGTGAAATTCCGGCCGACATGGTTGAAAAAGCCAAAGAGGCGCGTAACTTATTGGTCGAAAAAGCCGTGGAATATGACGACGAGTTATTCGAGCGTTATCTGGATAAAGGCGAAGAGTCGATCTCGATCGACGAGCTGAAAAGTGCCTTGCGCAAAGCCGTTTTGTCTGGTGAATTTTATTTAGTAACAGGTGGCGATGGTCGTGGCGTGATCGTGGAAAAATTACTCGATCTGGTGGCAGATTATCTGCCGAGCCCGCTCGACGCCGGTGAAGTGTACGGCAAAACGCCCAAAGGTGAAGAAGCTTCGCGCAAGCCGAGTAATGACGAACCACTGTCGGCTCTGGCCTTTAAAATCGCAACCGATCCATTTGTCGGAAAGCTGATTTTTGTGCGCGTTTACAGTGGTAAATTGGAGGCCGGATCCTACATTCTGAATACTATGACCGGCGAGAAAGAACGCATCGGTCGCATCGTGCGTATGTTCGCCAATAAGCGTGAGGACATCGGCGAAATTGAGGCCGGCGACATTGCGGCCGTGATCGGTTTGAAAAACACGTCAACTGGCGCAACTTTGGCTGAGCCGGCACATCCGATTCACCTCGAGGAAATTAAATTTGTCGATCCGCCGGTGTCGCTGGCGGTTGAGCCTAAATCCAAGGCCGACCAGGAAAAAATGGCCATGGCATTGCAACGCTTAACAGAGGAAGATCCGACGTTCAAAGTTCATACCGACGAGGAAACCGGTCAAACGATTTTGCGTGGCATGGGCGAATTGCACCTTGATATTTACGTTGATCGCATGAAGCGCGAATTTGGCGTGGAAGTTAATGTCGGTGAACCGCAGGTGGCTTTCCGCGAAACAATTCGCAGTACATCTGACGTGCAGAACAAATACATCAAGCAAACCGGTGGTCGTGGTCAATATGGTGACGTTGTCATCAAATTTGAACCTAATGAACCGGGCAAAGGCTTTGAGTTCATTGACCAGATCAAGGGCGGCGTGGTGCCACAGGAATATCGCAAACCGATTGAACAAGGTATTCGCGAAACATTGGACGGCGGTGTGATCGCCGGCTATCCGGTTGTTGATATTAAGGCGACGCTGCACGATGGTTCGTATCACGAAGTTGACTCGTCTGAGTTGGCGTTCAAAATGGCAGCATCACTTGCGACGCGCGATGGCATTAAGCAGGCTAAACCGGTGCTATTGGAGCCGGTCATGAAAATGGTGATCGTCACGCCGGAGGAATTCATGGGCGACGTTATTGGTGACTTGAACAGCCGTCGTGGCCGCGTCGAGTCGATGGAAGACTTGATGGGTGGCGCTAAACAAATTACCGGTTTCGTACCACTCGCGAACACGTTTGGTTATACGACTGATCTGCGTTCCATGAGCCAGGGCCGTGCTGCCAGTTCGATGGAGCTCGCGCAATATGAGGAAGT
>JBAQVB010000033.1:0-11772 GCA_049297855.1 Candidatus Nanoperiomorbaceae bacterium | reverse complement strand
TATTCCGCAAGGCGCAACAGGCAGCGCAGGCACACCAGGATCCGGGTCGGTATCGGCGATAGCCAACGTCCCTACAGGCGACTACGGTGGTAATCTCCCAGCCGGATACTCTCTTCAGGGCACCTGGAAAAAGGACGGATCGTATGTCGGCACGGTGACAAACCAGCCGACATCGGGATATTGGTATGTGTCGTTCAACCTGGGAACCGTAGCTGATTTGGCAAACGCGAAGTTAATAATTACCGAAACTGGTCTCGATGGTTTTGAGATTCTCATGGGGGTTGGACAGGATTGGGGCACGGTAACCGTTAATGAGGGTGTGATCAACGGTCTGATGGTCGTGCCGCTAACGTTACCCGCTACATTTACGGATCGGGTGTGGTTGATTTTTCGGAATAATAATGTAGGAGCTTTGATGCCGGTTCCGACCGTTTTCACGGTTGGTGTGAGCATTGCAGATGCCGTGACGGCAGCTACAACAACTGCTGTCACCACTATTGCCGGTGTAACTATGCCACATTTCATCGCCATGCCGCCACCTCTTCGTGGAGAAAACGTCTATCTAGGCCAGTATCTCTCTACTCCTCGTCGAAATCGGTTTGTTGTTAGCATTCCAGACGTTGCATTATATAAAAACTACATTTATCTTGATTTTTCATTTGGCACGTTTTCCACGCTTGCCAACACTCGGTATGCGATTCGTTCAGTCGGATCACCTCTATGGCAGGTGGTCGTTTCTGATCGCGAAGATTGGTCACACTATCCGAGCATTGTAGGGATGGTCGGTAACGATGAAGTGACAACCATTGATCTGGCGCAAATCGTAGCTGCCAACGCCCATATGGATCCCGACCCAAATTTGCGACTAATCTTTCGCTTGAATCCACCACCAGTATCAGGGCCAGTATCTCTTGACGTCACCATCGACGCGGTAGATGAGGTAGTTGCTGCAATCGCCGAAAAAGCTTTTACGTCCGCTCCGTCCGCTCCTGGCACAGCGTCAGAAAGAATCGTCTGTTGGGGCGACTCTTTGACGGCTATGGGCGGCTGGCCGGACACCATCGCCTCCGACCTGGGCGTGTCCGTTCTCAATGCCGGCACTGGTGGCGAGGGCTCGGGAACGATTATGGCTAGACAGGGTGGTGACGTGATGACCATCAGCGGTGTGACGATTCCCGGTGACACCTCCACTGTGACGCTGGTGCCTGCGGACCCAAACCCCAGTTTCCCCACGGCACTCGGCGATACGGCTGGTCCCCTTAGGCAAGGTGGCAGCTCGCACGTGAACCCAGTGAAAATTGATGGAATTGAGGGCACGCTGGTTTGGACAGGCAGCACCTATAACGACCCGGTTGGCACATATACATTTAGTCGCACGACCGCCGGAACAGTTCTAACAATCGATCGTCCTACACCGATGACCACGTTTTATGATCGCAGCCAAAACGTTGCTGATCTCATGATTATCTTCATGGGCCAAAACGATGGTGTTTTTGATCCGGCTACCATGGTACAAAAGCACCAGTTGATGATCGCTCACTTCCCGGGGAAAAAGTTCCTCATTCTCGGCCTATCGTCCGGCACCGCCGCATCGCGTGCAGATTACGAGTCGGCTATGACTGCAGCATTCGGCAGACGCTTCATCAGCCTGCGTCAATACCTCGTCAGCTACGGTCTGGAGGATACAGGGCTAACAGCTACCCAGGCAGACATGGACGCAATTTCAGTTGGCCAGGTCCCACCGCAATTGTTGTTGGACGGAACTCACTATACGGCCGTAACGCGCACCGCAGTTGGTCACATGCTGTCACGTGCGATCCAGGATTTGGGACTAGTTTTAAACCTAAACTATGGCTAATGAATGCGTCACAACGGCCCTGTTCGTTTCGATGGATTAGTAGAAAGCTATCACCATTACAGTCTATAGTCCGATATTGCAAGGACAATTGTGCGAGTAATTAAGTTACTACCTAAGTCCCAAGATGAACTATTCGTCTATTGTGCTACAATATATCCATGAATATCAGCGAGGATGACGTGCGTCATTTGGCGGCACTTAGTAAAATTAGTTTGCGTGATGATGAAATCGCGCCGATGCAACAGGATGATCAATTAACTAAAGTTCGTCACAGCTTGGCGCACGTTCTGGCTGCGGCCGTGGCGCGACTTTACGGATATAAAAACGTTAAATTTGGCGTTGGTCCGGTGGTCGATAATGGATTTTATTACGATATGATTTTTCCGGATAAGTTCAACGAGACCGATTTGTCAAAAATTGAAGCGGAAATGCGCAAAATTATCAACGAAAAGCAAACGTTTGTGGCCTCGCAAAAGTCGATCGCTGAGGCGCGCGATTGGGCCACGCGAAACAACCAACCTTTCAAATTGGAGCTAATCAATGATCTAGCTGAACATGGCACGACGAGCGTCAATTCGACGGCCGACGACCACGCCGAGAGCGTTAATTTCATGACCAACGGTGACTTTACAGATCTTTGCCGCGGCGGACATGTGGCGAATACCGGTGATTTGCCGGTTGACGGATTTAAACTAGACCGGGTGGCGGGCGCATATTGGCGGGGCGATGAGAAGCGCGAAATGATGACGCGCATTTACGGTTTGGCTTTTGCGAGTGGAACTGATCTAAAAGCCTTTTTGGCACAACGTGAGGAGGCAAAAAAACGTGATCATCGCAAGCTGGGCCGAGATTTAGATCTATTTATTTTTAGCGATTTGATCGGTCCGGGTTTACCGCTATTTACGCCGCGCGGCACCGTTGTGCGTAATGAATTGGCGCGTTTTTCAGAAGAACTGCGCGAAAAAATCGGTTTTCAGAAGGTGTTTTCGTCGCACATTACAAAGTTGGCGCTGTATGAAAAATCTGGTCATTTGGCAAAATTTGGTGAAGGTTTTGCGGTTGAGGGACAGGTCAGCAAAGAGCATTTCATGATGAAACCGATGAACTGTCCACACCATGCACAAATTTTCGCCAGTCGGCATCGCAGTTATCGCGAAATGCCAATTGCATATTTAGAAACTACTACTGATTATCGCGACGAAAAACCGGGAGAGCTCGGCGGGCTAAGCCGCGTGCGTGCTCTGACGCAGGATGATTCGCACGCGTTTGTGCGTCCGGATCAAATTGAATTGGTGATTGGCCAATTAATGGGCGCGGTTGGCGAGTTGTATCGTACGGTCGGCATGAAGTTGCGCGTGCGCCTCAGCTATCGCGACGATTCAGATGCGTATCTTGGCTCAAAGGAAATGTGGCAATCGGCGCAAAATCAGCTGAAACAAGCGGTGGTTGAGTCCGGACTGGACTATTTTGAGCAGACTGGCGAGGCGGCATTTTATGGGCCCAAAATCGATTTTATGGCCACCGACGCGTTGGGTCGAGAGCATCAGCTTGCGACGGCGCAACTAGATTTCGTACAGCCGGAGCGGTTTAATTTGGAATATTCAGATGAAGATGGTAACCCGGCGCGGCCAGTCATGATTCATTGCGCATTGCTTGGTTCAATTGAACGCTTTATGAGTGTTTATATTGAACATACCGCCGGTAATTTCCCGGTTTGGTGTGCGCCCGAACAACTGCGCGTTATTCAAGTCAACGATAGCGACGGCGTGGTTAAAATGATTAATGACATCCGCGTGCGAGCCGTTGACGACGGAGTGCGCATTTTCGTGGATGATACAAACAACAGCGTTGGCAAAAAAATTCGCAACGCTTCGTTATATAAAGTACCCTACGTGATTGTGATTGGTGACAGGGAAGCTAATGGTAACGATGTGACGCCACGCGTGCGATCTGATTGGCGTACCGGCGATGCGGAACGAAGCTATAGAATTGACGTTCTTTTGAAAACGATCGCCAATGAGGCGAAAACGCGCGTTAGTAAATCGTCGCTCTAATTTAATGTCGAAGCTAAGTTTTATTGGCGTTGGTAGCGATTGTGCGTGGGTTCTTGGTCGCCGTCTAGCGGCATGGTATAATAAGGTTGAATCATGGAGTCCAATTATAATTCAAAGGACAGCTTTCGCGCCAGAGTTTACACAATCATAACGCAGATTCCGCGGGGCCGCGTTATGACTTATGGCGACGTGGCGGCTTGCGCCGGTTCGGCTTATGCCGCGCGTGTAGTTGGGGCGATCGCTCATTTTGGCCCGACCGAACTTCCGTGGCAACGCGTAGTTAATCGTTTTGGTGGTCTGGCAAGTGGATATTGGGGCGGTCGGCCAGGTCATAAGCGTGATCTAGAGGCCGAGGGCGTCAAAGTATCCGATGATTTTATAGTTGAAGATTTTGCAAGGCTGATCTGGAATCCATTTATTAATCGTGTCGTTAAATGAATATAGCGCAGCCGTTACCCCTAGTAGTTGTTGTGGGATCAACAGCAGCTGGTAAAACAGCGCTCGGCATTGAACTATCTCGGCGTTTTAATGGTGAGGTAATATCGGCCGATTCGCGCGCAATTTATCGTGGTTTAAATATCGGCACCGCTAAGCCAACTACGGCTGAAATGGGCGGCGTGCCGCACTGGGGAATCGACCTAGTGGATCCCAATGATTCCTTTACGGCCGCTGATTTTCAGAAATATGCTCAGCAAAAAATTCGTGAAATTCGCCAACGGGGTCATTTGCCAATTATGGTTGGCGGTAGTGGACTTTATGTTGACGCGGTGATTTTTAATTACGATTTTTATCGACCAACTAATGATACGCAAAAATATCAAATTCGTGAACAGCTGGCTAATAAATCTATAATGGAACTTCAGCAAATTATTATTGAACACAAAATTTCTATGCCAAAAAATTTTAAAAATGCACGATATTTAATACGTGCGATTGAAAGATTTTATGTTAATAACGATGTTGTTTCAACATCAAATAACAGATATAAAATACAACCGAATATCATTATTGTTGGAATTAGTTTTGATAAAATTATTGTTCGTCAAAGAATTAGGCAGCGCATCGGCGAGATGTTTAAGAATCCTAACTTAGCCGACGAAACGCGTAATGCATTTGATCAATATGCAGCCAATTTTGCTCAAAAAGTAGAACAAAGGTCGTGGTCTAAAACCGATTTTGCTGCCCTTCCGGAAGCTCTGAAAAGTAACCTTTATTTGTATAAATTACGTGAAATGAATGGCGAATTAACGTGTAGCGAGGCAGAAAGGCTGGCTGCTATCAAAGATTGGCACCTGGCTAAACGACAAATGACCTGGTTTCGGCGCAACAAAGCGATTACTTGGCTACTGTCTGATCAAATACCGGACTTCTTACAACAACAGTTAAGCATAAAATAATTAACCGTATAGTTTTATAACGAATACATTTTTTACGTTTAGCCTCGAGTGTGATAAAATAAATGCGAGGAGAATGAAGATGATTGATCAACTTTTTGGTTCAAAAACACGGGTGAAATTACTGGGGCTTTTTCTCAATAACCCGGGTCGAGCCTTTTACGTACGCGAGATTACCCGCGAAATTGACGAGCAAATCAATAGCGTGCGCCGCGAGCTGGCTAACTTGGTGTCGGTGGGCGTCGTTGTTTCCAGCGAAGAGAATAACAAAGTCTACTATGAAGTGGCGCAAGATTGGCGATTTTATCAACAGTTACACGACATGTTTGCCGCCGACGACAAAAAGGCTGATGATCTTAAGGTTGGCGCAAAAACGTGGGCTAAAAAATTCGCCAATCTCGGCGATGTGCGAGTTGTTATTTTTGCCGGTAAATTGGTTTATGGATCAGATTCCAAATTAGATCTGTTAGTGGCCGGTGATGATATCGGCAGTGTTAAGTTTCGTAATTTAGTGAAAGCTCTAGAAAAAGAAGCGGGTGTTTCGTTGTCGTATACGCAATTATCGTTTAACGACTTCTATTACCGCTTGAGCGTTCGTGATGCTTTTGTAATGGATATTATACAATCAAAAAATCAGGTGATTTATGATCCGGAAAATCTTGTGAGCGAGGTAAATAAAATAAGTAAGGGAGAATCTTAAATGGAGATTGAATATAAAGGTGCTAATTGCGTGGTTATAAAGGATCACGATGCTGTAATTGTTGTTGATCCAACGTCGAATGTATCTGTTAAAGAAGCTAATAATCCGGATGCTGTAATTTTATCAACACAGGCGCAATTTACTCAGGGCGAGCGGGAAGCGAAAAATTTCGTCATCGATATGCCAGGCGAGTATGAGCATAAAGACATTTCCGTGCGCGGCCTGCCGGTTCACGTCCACACCGACAAGGATGGTACGAGTGGCACTATGTATCGGCTCGAGACAAAAGATGCGCACGTCGCCATCATTGGTCACACCGATGCTCCACTGAGCGACGATGACCTAGAGACGCTCGGTCTCATCGATATATTAATTATACCGATTGGCGGTGGCGGCTATACGCTAGATGCTCGCGACGCGGCAACAATCGTGCGCCAAATTTCACCCAAGATCGTCATCCCAACGCATTTTGCAGATAGTGCAATTAAATATCCTGTGCCGCAGGACTCGGTTGACGAATTCGTTAAACAGATCGGTGGCGCTTACGATAAAAAAAATATTCTCAAACTAAAAGGTAGCCTGCCGAACGCCATGACAGTGGTGGAGTTGTCGCGCACAGCCTAGAAGTTGCACCGAAGTTGTATTTATTCATAAAAAATGTTAGAATGAGCCAGTTAATTAAATAAGATCAGTACTTGGTTTTTGCGAAAGACCGCAGTTTGCCTAGGGCTGACGAAAGGAGAAAAATGGCGAGAGATCAAATCACCGGTAAAGGCGCAATGAGTGGCAATAATGTTAGCTTTTCGCAACGCAAAACTAAACGAACATTTAAGCCAAATCTGCAGAAGAAGACTTTGGTAGTGAACGGTAAAAAAGTTCGTTTGACGATTGCCGCGAGCACAATTCGGACGTTGAGGAAGAAAGGTTTTGTGGTTGCCGGCGCACAGGCTGTCGCCACTAAGAGCGAAAAATAGTCGCCACACAGACAAAATCAAGAGCGTAGCGCAGTCGGCGTCTGCGCTTTTTTGATTATTTATCGAAATATCAGGTAAAATCAGTTATAATAATGGCATGGATTGGCCGAATTTTGCGCACGTGAATTGGGGATACGTCGTGATCGTATTGATCGTCGTGTTTGTGAGCATGGTGTTGCACGAGTTGATACATGGCGTGGTAGCCTATTGGCTGGGTGACACCACCGCTAAGGATGAGGGGCGGCTCACTCTGAACCCCCTCAAACACATTGATCCTTTTTTAACGATTTTACTACCGCTACTGTTGGCGATCACTGGTATGCCAATTTTTGGTGGAGCCAAACCTGTACCATTTCGCCCCGATCGCGTTAAAGGCGGTGACTGGGGGGCGGCGCTGGTTAGTCTGGCTGGGCCATTGACGAATTTAGTGTTGGCGTTTATTTGCTTTGCGGTTTTGGCTATTTTTCAGATTGGTGGCACCGGTCTAGGCGAACAAATTCTCGTGGCTGGTGTGATTGTGAATTTGGGCTTTTTCGCCTTTAATATTTTGCCCATCCCGCCACTGGACGGTTCACGTTTGCTTTATGCTGTTGCGCCGTCCGCAGTGCGCAAGTTAATGGAGGCCATGGAACACGTCGGGTTAATTACTATTTTTATTATTGTGATGGTTGCGAGCCCGCTGATTAGCAACATCATGAATTATATTATAGGCTTTATTTTGATGATTTTTTCACGCATCTTCGGCGTGGGTATTATTTAGCAACTATATTTTTTGGAGCTTATTTGCTATAATCTAGCCATCCCGAGTGCATGATTTCCAACAAATCGGAATGGGAGATCCAACATGATGCTCGACTGTGGTCAAGCTTTGCGGATATCCACCTTGTTTTACGAGGAAATTCCATAAGCTCGGGATTCTAGTATTATTAATGATTTTGGGGTGGAATGCGACAAAAAATAGTGATTCGGACAATTATTACGCGGCAACATCGCGTTTTATTATTGCGTCGCTACGGTGGTAGGCCGTCTATCGAGGGTAGATATGAACTGCCGGGTGGGTCATTGCACGATCGCGAACAGCCAGTTGATGCTTTATTACGGAGCGTCCAGGTTCACGCCGGCCTTGAACCAGAATCGTTTAAACTACATGATGTGGTTGCGTTCATTGATCCGGACTATCCTGATTTACAATATTTGTTTATACTCTATTTTGTAGAAATTTCAGGCGATGCGCGCGTGACCTTGGACCCGGAATATGATCATTATGTGTGGCGGGAATTTCGCGAAATTGACCCTGCCGTCACGACCAATTCAACGAAGGTTTTATTGGATCTAGGTGGCGCTAATTTAGCTGATGGTGGTGCCACGGATGATAATAATTCTGATAAAACAACAGAGATAACTGACGCTAAAGATACAACAGTAATCATTCATAGCGACGGCGGATCGCGGGGTAATCCTGGCCCGACCGCCAGCGCGTATATCATAGAAAACGATCACGGAGAGATGCTCGATCAAGGCGGTGAATATTTGGGCGATTATCTAACTAATGATGTGGCGGAATATTATGGCGTATTATTAGGGCTGCAGGCGGCGGTGCGACTCGGTGTTAGAAACGTGAATTTTTATAGCGATAGTTTGATGGTGGTGGACCAGCTTAACGGTATGTTTCGTGTCAAGAATCTGGATATGAAAGTTTATAAGGCGATTAAACAGCTATTGCCACGATTCAACATGGTGCGTTTTCATCATGTGCATCGCGAATATAATCGATCGGCTGATGGATTAGTGAACCAGATCTTAGATAAGAACGAGCCTCGACGCTAAAATTGGCATAAAACGTATGAAGATGTTAAAATGTGAGAGCCAGATCGCTAAACGGCCGCTGGCTCCGGGAGGAAACTTCGCGGAGCGAGAGGAAAGTCCGGGCAGCGCAGAGCAACGACAGCCATTAACGATGGCCGCGCGTGAGCGTAGGGAAAGTGCCACAGAAACGAAACTACCTGTCGCAATTTTAACAACAATGTACGAATTGAACACAAAAGTTATTAAAATAGCTAGAAATTAAATTTTGTAATATTCGTTAAAATAACAGAGGTAATTGTTGTTAAAATTGCGACAGGAAAAGGTGAAACGAGTACGGTAAGAGCGTACAGCTCCGTGTGGTAACATACGGCGGAGGTAAACCCTGTTGGCTGCAAGGAGAATGGATCACGGGCTGCTCGTCCGCCGTTCGCTAAAAGCCGCTCGAGTTCATTGGCAACGATGAACCTAGATAGATGGTCGTAAAATCGCGTATGTAAAAGCGCGAGGAACAAAACCCGGCTTATCGGTGATCTGGCTACGAAATTATTGCGTTCATAGATTTTCTAAAATTAAAAACTGCCTTAACAATCAGGCAGTTGTTAATTATGCGTCTACAGCTTATTTAGTGGCACTCTTAACGATGGCGGTGAATGCCTCCGGCTCGCGTACGGCTAAATCAGCTAAGATTTTGCGATCGAGCGTAATGTCATTCTTCTTCAGTCCATTCATCAGCGCTGAATAGCTGACGCCATTATTGCGTGCGGCGGCATTGATGCGCGTGATCCACAAACTACGTAAATCACGTTTGCGGTTGCGACGATCTCGAAATGCGTATTGTAATGCTTTGATTACACCTTGATTGGCCATGCGAAAGCTGCGGCGGCGCGGATGCGTCATGCCACGAGCGGCGCTGAGTGTTTTGTTGTGGCGCGCTCTGGCGGTCACTCCTCGTTTAACTCTCATTAATTATTCTCCTTTTGCGGAATTACTCCGCGATTAATATTTCGCGAAAGTCGCGAAACTGTTCGCTAATATTATTTACCAAGTGCACGTTTTAGATTGCGCGCAATTCTGCCTGTGACCGGTGAATCGACCCGTTTGCTACGCTTGTTGCGGCTAGTTTGCGTCGTCAATTTGTGGTGTGTGCCACCGTTTCCGCGCAATAATTTGCCGGTTTTGGTAACGCGCACGCGCTTAGCCGTGGCTTTGTGCGTTTTGAGTTTTGGCATTACTTTTTGCTCCTTATCATTATATTCAGGAAGCGACCGCCCATGTTCGGCTGGCTTTCCGGCGTTGCGACATCTGATAACGATTCTAGAATACTATCTAGTTTTGCGAATCCGATCTCCTTATGCGCCATTTCGCGACCTTTGAAAACTACCTGAAGCTTGACCTTTGATCCGTCCGCTAGAAAATCGCGAACCTTCTTCAACTTAGTTTCCAAATCGCCTGTACCGATTTTCAAACCAATCCGCATCTCTTTGACTTCACCGTTTTTGGAATTCTTTTTCTGCTTAGCCTGGTCTTTGGCCATCTGATATTGGTATTTACCCCAGTCGATGACTTTGACAACGGGCGGTTCCGCATTGGGTGAAATTTCCACCAGATCCATTCCGACGTCGCGTGCATGATCGAGAGCGTTCCGTGTCGGCATTACACCGATCATTTCGCCACTTTCACCGATCACCCGCACTTCACGCGCCCGAATCTCTCTATTGATTCGTGTTCGATTGTTTGCTATGGTTGGTTCTCCTGAACTTTAATATTAAATTAACTTTATGACCCCGAGGTGAATTTCGCGAAAAATTCGCAATATTGCTTTTGACCTCAAAATCTCTGTTATTGTAGCAAATTATTCATAGAAAAGCAATTGAGTGTGATAAGTACTTGATTTTTTCTGGGGGGGGGAGTAGAATCAAGTGTATATAAATTAATATTTGAAAGGTAGAAATTTTATGCCCGAAAATGAACAAGGCGTGTTTGTCGAAAAAGGAAAGGTGATTACACGAGTAACACCCGAAGTTGCACGCAACCCAAAGTATCAGGAAGAGTACGCGAATCTTGTTGGTCTCCTTGAGAAATATGGCACTAAGAGCGAGGCGTTTGAGTTTGAGCTTGAACGTTTAAATAAGGCGATTGACCAAGCAGCTACGGAATCAGATATGAACGTAAAGGATACTGTTGCTGCGCGATATTTTAGAAAGAAGGAGATGACAGCAGCTATCTGGTCTGCTCTTTGTCTGCTGGTAATTCCAATCGTGACTGTCATAATATATGCAATTATTAATTGGGCTAGTTATAGTGACAATGGTTCAGCGGTCTCATTAACAGTGACGAACACGTCGACGGACACGTTGGTGAACACGTTGGTGAACATATGTATTTTTCTGGTGTCGGTTGTTTCAATCGGTGTTGGTTGGCCTGTATTTGCTAGTATGAGTTGTTACTATAGTGTTTTGAAAAAGAAAGTTGTGGGCGATCGCAGCTCTAGGGCTCTTATGTATATAGCTATGGTCTTTTTTATATCTTGGATTGGTGCAATAGTAGTGTATCTTAATACAGATAAATTAACACACGAAGAAATTCTGAGTAAAGTTAAGGTTAAATAAGCTAAGCTAAGGCTGAATACATTACCGCATGCAGACTTTTCGTTTAATTGTGTCTTTTTGGATGCGTCTACGTTGTTGTTTGGAGACATGAGTAATCTTTCTATAGAGCCCACCAAGTTCACCAACATACGGGGTGGCATTTTAGCCGCGAAACTGCAGAGCCTCAGCGATGTCATTTTGCTCAATATTGTCGCGTCCGGCCAAATCGGCGATCGTGCGTGCAATGCGAATGGTTTTGAAATGCGATCGTGCGGATAAATTCAATTTTTCTGTGGCGGCGTTTAATAATTGGCGAGATGCTTCGTCCAGTGGCGCGAATTTGGTGAGTTCCTTATTGGTCAGATTAGCGTTGGGTCTGCCTTGACGCGCGATTTGTT
>JBAQVB010000032.1:0-1757 GCA_049297855.1 Candidatus Nanoperiomorbaceae bacterium | reverse complement strand
TTCAACCGCCTTGCGGTTGGTGAGATTGAGCAGATTTCGGCAATATTCACCCTAGATAGCCTAAGCAAAAAAAATTGCTTAAAATGGCTATCTTGAATATTGCCGTTGTAGCATTGCTGTCGGAGCCGACATCGCTTTCAATCGACACTGTATGCCAATGTAAGGGCATAACAGCAAGTGAGTATTTAGAGCCTTACAGCTCCCCTGCACACGCATTAGCTCACTCACTAGGTCGGCAATCTCAAGGAGGGTTTCCCCAACGTCTTATTTATGCCAGTTCCTAGCGTATTCCCTGCGTCCCCGCCTATTGTGCGTTCATCAGCAAGCGGGCGTTTTACACTGGCTAGGTGCTTAACTCTTGCGTTGGTGATACTGCCGTCACTTGTATCCTCCTGCTACACCAACCGTCTTTAAAACTCTATGCCATTGTTGACCCATTTAAGGCAATGCACTTACAAACATAAAGTTTTATAAAACACAGGAGTAGACGAAGCTCGGCAAATAAACAATGCGCTTATTTGATACACGAATAGACACTAAATTAACGAAGTTTTTTCATTGTATGACTTGCAAAATCTAATATAAATGCAATAATAGAGTTCAGGTACAAGCCTTTCAGGTGAAATCATAACGGTCGCCAAACCTTATGATCTTCGTTAGATGATGTTTACCGCATCAAATAACTGTGTACCGAAGAATATAGAACATAGCCCCGATAGTTGCAAGACTATCGGGGCTTTTTCTTTGTGCGCTATTTCACAATTTCCCTATAACAATCAAAAACTTTTTTTTGCTATTTATTGAAATATCATAGAGTTATAACTCTAAATCACCCTAAATAAAGGGTATCACCACACGCTTAATTATTATTCATAAAATCAAAATAAATTAACTATCGCCCTCTGTGCCTGCGGGAACGGTAGCCCTTACCTACAGTCGGTTGATTGCTCAAAGCTTTACTTAGCATTGGGTATGCTGAAGCATTCCCAATACGTGCATAAACTTTCGAGCCTTTATACTCAATAGTAAAAAATTACAATTAAGTGATTGAATATGAATACTTAATAATAAGAGTGTTATCTTTTTGTTTACCATTTAAAACAGTTGAAATGGTTAGATTTTAGTAAACTTGTTCTATTTTTAAACTTATAGAGTTATACTGTTATAACTCTATAACCGATAAGGCTAGAACTATGAAAAAAATCTTCGTCACAATGGGCATTTTGAGCCTAACAGCACTTACAGCCTGTGCCACAAATACATCATCACAAAAGGGATTAAAAAAATCACCATGCGCTTGCGTATATCAACCAATCCCAAGCGCTGAAAATCAAATCTCTGACCCATTCGCTCAAGTAACTAAAACGGTAAAAACTGGGGGTAATGTCGTATGAAAAAACTATTACTTCCGATCGCTACGGCTTTAGTTTTGACGGCTTGTTCTGACGAGCCTAAAGCGCCTGAAGTGAAAGGGGATGACTATGTAGGCGTTTGGATGAACCCAATAGGGCAACAATCGCAATCAGCAAATGACGTAATTATCAATGATCGAATCATTATTGATAAAAGCACAACTAAAGACGTTTACACCGTCACTATTTTAGCTAAAGGCGTTTTTACAGACATGAAGTTTAAACCTGATAACGGTTTGCTTTGTGCGCCTAACGATGCTTGTTTTCAGCTTGTAGATGGAAAGCTAAAGCTTGGTAGTGAAAGCGGTGTTCTAACTTATGAGAGAGAACAGCAAAATGGAAATC